>CALDPP010000066.1 GCA_937911345.1 uncultured euryarchaeote
TTGCAAACAGTCGACCCGACGTAAATGGTTATGCAATACGAACTCAGAAAATTCTTAGCAATCAATCCAATGAATTAGTTGGCTTGACTTCTCCTTGGTATCCAAACCGAGAATCAATGATTGATGATTTTGAAATTGATGGAGTAAAATACTACCGTACTATACATCCGCAGTGGAAGAAAAACCCAAAGATTTCACATAAATTGGTTAAATTATTCACTAGAAAACCAGACATTAGTTCTCAAAACGCGCCCGTGGAAAATGAGGCAACAAAAATCCTACCATTGCGCATTTTCGATTTTTTCTATTTTGGTATATTCAAGGTTGGCCGTGCAGCAAGGCACTTTTTTAGAATCGGTTGGAAAGTAGTTGAAGAAAAAATCCTCATGAAGTATTTCATGAAGCGAATAATTGAGGTTGCCAAACAAGAAAAGGTCGACCTAATCCACGCTCACACACCTTACCGAGTAGGACTTCCTGCCCTAAGAGCAGCCAGGAAATTGAAACTACCTTTTGTCTATGAGATGCGCGGAATGTGGGAAGAAACCGCGGTTGCGAATGGCCGATGGAGGCCAAATGGACCAGCATATCGCCGCTTTCAAAATTACGAAACCAAAGTTCTCCGCTCTGCAGATTCGGTGGTTTGTATCAGTGAGACTCTGAAACGAGAAGCGATCTCTCGAGGTGTGAGTGAATCAAAAATTACCGTCGTGACAAATGCGGTTGATGAGAAGATGTCAACCGAGAGTGAAAATCATGAATTATTTGACCAAGTAAAACAGCAGTTAGCTTTAGAGAAATCTACCAAAGTTGTTGGCTACATTGGTTCATTACGTGAAATGGAGGGGGTAGACTTGACTGCGGAAGCGGTTGCACAATTATCAAGCAGAGGTCACGATGTCCGATTTTTTGTTCTGAGTAGTGAATCTGGTCAAGTAGAATTACGTCAGCATTGCAAGAAACTAGGGCTTGGTGAAAAGGCGATAATTGCAGGTCCAG
The DNA here is from genome assembly GCA_937911345.1 of uncultured euryarchaeote. GTDB lineage: Archaea > Thermoplasmatota > Poseidoniia > Poseidoniales > Poseidoniaceae > MGIIa-L1. The sequence goes on from CALDPP010000066.1 coordinate 1,000, forward strand.
TGCCTCATGATTCAGTAGCTCAATTCTACGATTTAATTGACATCTTTGTGGTAAGTAGGCCTGATTCAAGAGTGACTAGGCTAGTTACTCCATTGAAGCCATTTGAGGCCATGATGATGAAGAAAGCAGTCATTGCATCCAAACTCCCCGCACTTGAAGAGATTATCGAGCATGGTAATACAGGTATGCTATACAAGGCCGATGATGTGAATTCGCTGGTGGAAACTATTGAGGAGATACTTGCTGATGAGAAGGCAATTCTTGAACTAGGAAACAATGCACATAATTGGATTTTAGCCAACCGAACATGGCAATCTGTCGTAGAAAATTATTATCAAGCATACCAAACAGCCAGCAAGAAATAGAGGTGAGATTTTGAGAGTGCTAGTTACAGGTGGGGCAGGATTCATCGGGCACAATCTTGTCAAAGCGCTAATTTCAAACCAACATCAAGTCAATATCCTTGACATTACTCCAAGTGAGGATAGTAGAGTAAAAGCGCTTATTGGAATGGGTGCAAGTTACTATCAGGGCGACATTAGGGATTCTAGCGCAATCACTAGAGCAGGTCAGGACTGTACTCATATCGTTCATCTCGCCGCTCAAACATCAGTACCTGCTTCCGTAGAAAACCCAACCCTCAATGATGAGATAAATATCATCGGAACTCGAAATATAATTGATTTCATTAATTCGCATGATATCAAAAAAATAGTTTCAGCATCATCAGCAGCAGTGTACGGAAATTGTGACCAAATTCCGTTATCAGAAGAGTCTGCAGGCGATTGTCTTTCGCCATATGCTGAATCGAAGTTCCAAAACGAAGCAGATCTTTTCAATTTAGTAAATGAGAATACGGGAGTACACGTTCTACGCTTTTTCAATGTCTATGGGCCAGGCCAGGGAACCGACTCAAATTATGCAGCGGTTATACCATCGTTTGTTGAGAAAATAATTTCAGGTCAGTCACCGACGATTTTTGGTGACGGCAGTCAAAGTAGAGATTTTGTTGAAGTATCTGATGTTGTTGGTTTAATTTTGCAAATTCTGGCTGATGAAAATGATGTGCCAAACGATGTATACAATGTTGCAACACAGACTGAAACATCAATATTGGAACTATTACAATTAATTTCGAAATCAGTCAAAGAGATTGATCCATCTATACCTATTCCCAAAGTAAACTATCAAGGTAAGAGAAGTGGTGATATCGATATCTCACTCGCCAACATCGCTAAGGTAAAATCAGCGTTTAATTGGCAACCTAAACAATCGATAGAAGCTGGTATTGCTTCTCTTGTAGGACATGAATTAGGGAGTTGAGATGATTAAAATCCTCTGGTTTTCTGCCAACTCTGCAGGTGATATGTGTTTTACATCACAACGTGAGTTGGCTCTAGGGCTGGTAAAAAATGGCTATTCTGTCCAATTCATCAATAAAGACAAAGAAAATTCTCATTCAGGTTATGATTGGGATCATATCAGTATTGAATACATCAATATTGCCGGGTTTAAGGCATCCTCACTTGGAAAAAACATGGCTAAATGGTTGAGTAGACAAACAATTAGTGATGCCACAGTGGCTGTGGTAGATT
>CALDPP010000067.1 GCA_937911345.1 uncultured euryarchaeote
GACATTGCCTGCATCGTCGACCCATGGAACTCTGAAATGGATCAGTCTGTCAGGCTCAACAACTCGCTCTACAATAGATGTGTATTCTGGGTGTGCTTCGAGCACTGGCTCTAATGATTCTAGAACCTCAAGTACTGCTTGATGGAATTCAGGTTGATTTGGATCTCTTGACTTTACTTTTTCATATATATTCTTGATAACGCTCATTACGACACCTAGACACTTTGTGTTGGTTATTCCAAATTTTACCCCTTTCTAATGGTTACCCCGTTATGGAGAGGTTATGCATGGGTTTCAATTGAATGGGCAGACAGTGTTGAAGCGATTTAGTCGCTCGATTCTTCGGTTTCCATTGTCATCGATTTCTGACATTGATCTAATAGATTCTTCAATCATTGCGTGCTGGTCTGACTGTAAGCCAATTATCTTTCGAAGAACATCCAGCATTGACCATTCATCTTCGGAAATTATTTCATCATCTAGTGCGGCAATCAAAGCACTTTGGTATGTGGTAACATCTCCTAGGTGATGTCCTGAGTAATCCTCATCTAGGTTATCAAAGGGGTTTTTTTCTTCACCTCTGACTATTGAAAGACATTCAGCTGTATCTCCTGGTGAGACTCCAAGTGCATTTGCCAATACATGCAAAATTGTCGCTTCATCATCAGTAACGATTTCATCTTCCATCGCTATTTCTAGCGTCTTTAGATATAGATACAAGCCACGACTTGGTGTTACGCTCATAATACATTGTAACGGTTGAAAGTATATCATTCTATCACATCTATGACAATTTGGCATCGAATATTCAACTCACTGCGTGGCATAAGATTGAATAGTAAAGCCTTACTTGGACGTGTTACCAGCGTATTACAATTCGTCACCAAAATGAATACATTTATATGCTGACTATACTACCGGGAGATGAGGAAGACACATGGGAGCACCAAGTACACACATCTCTCTTCGTATCAATGAAGAGGATTTGATGTTGCTAGATGCGAAGATCGGCCAATTAGGCGCTAGAAACAGATCCGATGTCGTCAGGCTTGCAATTCAAGAATACTTGAGAGGCCAACCTAGACTTCCAGACATGGACACAATAAAGATTCCATTAGGCAGAAGAGACAAGATGAATCTCGAAATGCTGTATGAACTTGAGGGAACAAGTAAGGAACAGGCAGCACTTGAAGGATTGAAATTATACATTAAGCAATCAGTAACAAGAGCTGAAGAAACAATACAACTCGAAAAGGCTCTAGAGGAATCTAGAGCCTTAACGATAAAAAGCAAAGAATACCAAGAATAAGGTGAGAGTGCAGAGGGGATGGGAAAATGAAGCAAAACGAAAATAACAATCGTGACGCTACCCTCGGTGGAGATGAAGATAGATCCAACTTCGTCACCATCAACAATTTGCGGATACGTGCCCGCCTCGCACGTGATGGATCAGAAGGAGAAGGAACACCTAACAGTGGTTCTCCTTTTTCCCCCCACGGAGGCGGCTGGGGGGATTCAAATTCCACCCCAGCAAGCTGATTGGTGGTTCCCACGTGTCCAGACCCCCACTTTACTGGGCACAATTTACTCGATATAGTGCAGCCGCGAGGCCAATCCTTTAGTGTCGCCGACTTTGCATGTGAGTTATGGCGGGAAATAATTCCAACTTCGGAGTTGATGACTTCCCGTTTTTGGCCCACAATAACCCTCGACCTGGCCAGATAGACATGATTAGAGAAGCCCGTGAATCACTACGCAACAAGGGACATCACTTAGCAGCGGCACCAACTGGTATTGGTAAAACCGCTGCATCAATAGCTGCAGCACTTGAAGTTGCCATGAATTCCTCAGTAAAACCTCACATTTTATTTCTCACCGGTAGACAGTCCCAACATAAGATTGTGATTGATACTGTAAGAAAGATTAATTCAAGGCTTGAAAACAACTTCAGAGGTATCAAAGTTGTAGATATAATTGGCAGAGAATCAATGTGTGAAGTTGTTGATATCCAAACCGGTAGATGTCTATGTGAGCAAGGTTCTAGCGAATCTGCCCGTGCAAGGTTGAAAGAAGATGTCAGAAATTACATCCTACAATCGCCTAGGCACGTGTTTGAAACCGTTGAAAAAGCCAAAACATTCGGCGTATGTGCTTGGCAAACTTGTCGAAGTGCGGTCAAGGACTGCGACATTTTGGTCTGTGACTATAACCATGTATTTGCTGAGCAAGTGAGAGAAAATTCCCTGCCATCTATGGGTATTTCGCTTCAAAATTCCATCATTATTGTCGATGAAGCGCACAATTTGCCCGATAGAATTAGAATGAGCATGGAGCGAGTAATTACTCCAATAATTGTTAGAAATGCCGCAATGGAATTGGAAGAATTCATGGGTAGCGTTGAAAATATTGCAATGAGAAATTCAACCAGCAGTAACCCAACTCAGTTACTTGATGATATCAATTGGGCATTTGAGGTAATCAAACTATTTCGCTTCAAGATGGCTAATTATTTCAGAAATTTGCATGAGAAAATAAATGAAGATGAAGAATTGCTAATCAATATTGATGATTTCGCCAAGTTAATCCATTCAGCATGTGATGATTATGAAGGAATTTCAGGACAGATGAAGCTTGATTCTAATGAAGATTTCACGGCTAAAACCCCAACTCAGAACAGATTAGAAAGATTGGTGCAAACACTTAGCCAGGTTAGTGTTGAAGTTGAAGAAGACGAGGATTCAAGTGAACCTGATGCACATAGGATTGCTTACATCCTTGAATCAATAATCAGATTTGGCAACACATCGGCTCTATGCATGGTTTTCTCTCCAAAAGGCAAAGAAGGAAAAATTACCACTCACTTACTTGACCCCGGAGTTTTATCGGGTCCTTTGTTTGCCAGAACCGCTGGCTCAATACTAATGTCTGGAACATTATATCCTCCAGCAATGTATGCAGACATACTTGCTTTGCCAAAAAATCTGACCACTAAAACCTCTTATGTTTCACCATTCGCTGGTGAAAGAAGACCCGTTTTGATTGCTAGAGATGTCACGACAAAATATACTGAAAGGTCAGAAAATATGTGGAATAAAATGAGATCCCATATCCAAGCATTAATCGATGGAAGTGAGGGCCATGTTGCAGTTTTCTCCCCATCATATAGATTGATGGAAGAAATTCTTGGCGAAGTATTCTTCAAGGGAGTTACCAAAGTAGTTGAATCAAGAGATTGGTCTAAAGATGATATTGATAGAGTTGTTTCAAAACTAAAGAATGAGCGGAGAATTGGCAATCGTGTTTTGTTATGTGGCGTTTTTGGAGCAAGACTTTCTGAAGGAATCGATTATGATGATGGCGTGCTTGGTTCAGTAGTATGCATAGGAATTCCAAATCCTCCACCCTCGGTATTATCAAACTCATTAAAGGAATACATTTCTGATAAATTTGGCCGTCAGAATGCATGGCGCTATACTGTTACGCAGCCTGCGATAAATTCCATCCTACAGGCCATGGGTAGGCCAATAAGATCAATCGAAGATAGAGCCCTAATCTTACTGTTAGACAATAGGAATGACAACCGCACCTACCGTGAATGCTATCCTACTGCAATGAAAATGAACACGTCAAACGATGCAAATTCTACCAAAGCGTTCGCTAGTAGATTTTTCCGGAGAGTCAAACGATTGTGAAATTACAATAAAAAGGTTCATTGATGTATGGCGTTGAGCCGTTGTTATGACAGAGTGGGAATTAGTCAATTTATCTGATTCTAAACCTGAGACAATTGTTGAAGATTTATCCAATACAGATGCTGGAGGTTTAGAGAGCGAGGTTGAGAATTTGCACACAAATTTTTGGCAAGAAGCAAACCACCTAAAAGAAGTTGAGAATAGACATTTGCAAGTATTGGTTAGTTCAGGTATGATTCCAGAGGAACATATCGCTAACACTGAACCAAGCCGCAAACTCGATTGGTTTGTCAACGAACTAAACGGCAGAATCAACCCTGATGGTCTATCAATCCCACTGAAAGGTCTTGAGATTGATGATATAGAAATATATCAAATGAAAACCGGTGAAGATACTCAAATTAAATTGAAATTTATCGAGAAGGATGGTCAGGAACTAGAACGAGTATTGAATATTCCATCAGACAACAGCGAATCCGCTATTCAAGCCAATTTCTTCAACAACAGGCTTTACCTAAGATGGTAAAGCATCATCTGTTCGGTATTGCACCAAGTGAAGAAATTTCTTGAATCATCTTGTCTAATGCTAGCTGCGCAGCCTGCTGATGTTGAGCACCCATCTCATCTCGGCTGTATCTAGCCATCTCAAACATGTTGTCCAAAGCCAGTAATGCATCATCTGAAATCTGCGGCATTGCTTGCCTAATTGCTACTTCGAATTCTCTTACAGTTTCGAAGTCTCTCCTCAAGAATCCGTTTTGCTGTAATACACCGCACAACCCTTGGTAACAATTGAAGATCGCTTCTCTAATCGAATCCCCTGCAGCGAGTAATTCTGCAGTGTAGGCGAATACCTCAGCTGCCTCTTGTAATAATTCTCCACTAACCTTTCTACGGTAATATACTACCCCTGCCCCGATTGCAATTGCGGTAATTACCATCAAAATATATGCCCAAGTTGGGACTTGAACTTCTTCTTCATCAAATTTGTATTTTGGATTAAATTCGTCAGATGTGCGTAAAATCTCAAATTGTTCTTTGCTATTTTCAGAGATTATTGGATCATTAATGATAGCGTCAACATAAACATAGCCCCAGCGATCATAATCCCCATATGGAGGGTCGGAGTTGAACTCAAATTCTGCAACGCCCGAAGGGTCAGTCACTACAGTCAACGGATTGGCAAGTTGGCCATTTGATTCATTCTTCAATGTGTAAGTTACTGCTACTCCGGGCACACCGAGACCAGTATCATTAGCAATTATGGTGATACTACCAAACACTTCGTTGTTACCACTTTCATCAATTTGAGCTATTTCCCACTCAAAGTCAACATTCAATTTAATGAATATTTGTCTACTAATGGATTCACTGTTTAGATACAGTGTCGTATTCTCTAGCACATCAATGTGTATGTATTGAGTACCAGGATTAAACCATGATGGAGCGACTGTGTCAATGGTGAAATTGCCATTAAACCAATTTACATTTACCATGCTTGATGGTATGCATCTTGCGCCCTCTCTTTGAGAAGCACAATCTGAACCATTGCCAACATTCATTACTAGATTTTCAAAAATTTCGCCTGTACCACCTATTTCAGATATGGAACCAGTGATGGTAATTGGACCAAATGTTCCGTCTGACCTTATTGCTACTGTGGTAGATGTTGAATCAATAGATATGTCAAGATCTGCCCATACATAACCGATTAGCATCTCATCTGTTCCGACATGTGAGAAGGTTCCTGGGAAGATAATCTCTATTTCATGAAGCCCTCTTGTTAGGTCTTGGGTTGCAAAAATAATCACGTTCCAATTACCATCATCACCAGTTTGAGTAGTGGCGACTAATTGACCATCCAGATAGACTTCCAATAATTCATTTTCAAGTCCTTCATTTGTCAAGGAATCAATATCAAACAGTCTTCCAGATAACTCCCAAAGTTCTCCTCTAGTAACTTGTGAGTTTCCATCAAATGACACTGTTAGGTCCGCCCGATGCGCAAGGAAGAAAGTTGTATTAGTGCTATTTGCTCGATAATAACCTTGACTTCCGGAATATGCGGTAATTGTTCTATTACCGAATTCAAACAAGTCACTAACTGTCCACAAGTAGGTGAACTCACCATTTGAATCAGTAACTATTGAAGTAATTGTAATGCCGTCGATAATCAATTCAACTTGATGGCCTTGAATTGGGTTTAGTTGATTATCCGAAACGCTACCTGTGATACTGATATTTTGGCCAACTGCTACTGTCTCAGGTAGGTCGAGAGTCAAAACAATATGGCTGAATATGTTCCATGTTGCATTATTATAACTCGGCAAATAGAATGTGCTGCCATTGAATCTAATCTCTAGCAAGACTGGGCCAAGTGCTGCATCAGCAGGAACTGGATACACTGCGGTGAACAAGCCGTTCTCATCAGTTTCTACATTAGTCATGAAATTACCATCAAGCCAAACCTCAATCGTTAGGTTAGGCAGTGGGTTATCAACCAAGTCTAGCAACAATCCTTCAATTGTCATGACCTCTTCTCGGTTGACATCGCCACCCGGAGTCAACAAGGTAATCTGGGTTGGAACACTAATGTTGAACGGAACTGTTGTTGATGTAGGCATGTAATACTCTGGGTTAGATGGCTCACCAACTCCTATTGGATCTACCCAATCTCTTCCGCCAAAGAATTCTACGGTTATGGTATGAGGACCAGCAGTAATATCTTCTGGTAATGGATAACCTAGGCTAAATTGTCCAGTGAGTGCATCGGTTTCAATACTGGCAACGGAAACATCGTCAACCATCAAATGAACTACCGCTGACGAGGCAACACCAAAAATCTCCAAACTTTGCCCTAAATCATCAAGCAGCGTTCCGTTTACTGTCAGGTAATCACCGGCAACCAAACTCTCAGGATACTCTGTTATGGTAATGTTAGTTTGAGCAAGAACTACAAATGACGAGTTGGACTCAGACCCTAGTAGACCTGTCGTTCCTGAAGTACCCGAGAATATGGCATTAACATCTTTTACTCCTACTGTCATGTTTGCAGGCGTTGTGAGTGTTCCAAAGGCAGAGCCATTTTCTGCAGTTGTAAGAATTGTCGTGATGTCA
>CALDPP010000068.1 GCA_937911345.1 uncultured euryarchaeote
TGTTAAATCGTAATGATTTGAGGGCTAATTGGTCACAATGTCTGAAGCAGTTGTTCTAGAACACGCAAAGAATGCAGGAACCGATTTCTTGATGTATACCGGTAATTTCTGTGGCTATTGTACCGCAGCAAAGCGATTGTTTAGTCGAAAAAATATTTCAGTCAAGGAATACAATTTCGATGAACATCCCGGATTACGTGAGGAAGTCGTCGCAGCTACCGGACATCGCACTGTGCCGGTTATCTTTGATTTGCGCAGCGGAGAAGTTATGTTCATTGGTGGCTTTGACGAAACCAATGCTTACCTAAGATGAATTGGTGAAAGTGGCTAACCATTCTCGCAACGATTCATGATGCTCAGTTGGAATCATGTGGCCTTTTTTGTGTTCAATCATTTCAATCGCCCAACCGGCAGCCTCAAACAGACTTGCAATGGCAAAGCCGTCTTCCATTGACACTCTGACATCTCGCTCACCATGCATCCAAAACATACGCTTCTTTTCTAACTCCTCAAGCCTCATGCGCAATTCCATCGGCCGAACTAGCCTAGTGCCAATACAGATGACGCCTAAAATACGGTCAGCAATTGGTAGGTGTAGTAACTCCTGAGCCATGGCGCCGCCTTGGGAAAAACCGCCAACAACTAATGGGCCTTTGGGCGCCTCATTGGCAATCAACTGTTCTAACTGAGACAAGGATGAGTCAACATCGATTAATTCTCGGCGCGAAAGGTTGGCTCGCCTTGTTGCATCGGCATCATAATCCTCGTAGCGCCACCAAGTCTTACCCCTAACCGGATGGTTATAGCGAGCCTCTGGCACCAGTAGAGTCCAGCCTTCTGGTAGTACTTTTTCAGCAAACGGCCGCATCATTTCGGCGTTGCCTGTCATGCCGTGCATCATGATTAGGGTTGGCAAACAATCACCTCACAGTGACCATGAACGTACTAATGCTCCAGCAACCTTGAGATGAACGAATGAGGTCTCTCCTTGCAAAGTCAAGGTAATTCGGTGTTCACCGGTTTTTGATGGGATGGTCCCGAATGAGCCTTTCTCTGTTGCACCATTACCCCAAGCTCTTGACAGTGGCGAGGTCCCGTCTTGCTGGTCACTGATTGTTAGTGAACCGGAGCCACCCTTGTCGTCAATTTCGACGTCTAAATACCAAACTAAGGTATCCCATGCTTCATTGGAGGAGTATCCCTCATCAAAGAATGAATCATAGATCTCTTGGTCGTTTTCTTCGTACATATTGTCATGCAAATCTCCGGCTCGGTAGAAGAATACATCGCCTGAGTAACCGGTTTTCTTTTGGTTTAGATTCATGCGTAGATTTTCGTTACCTTCATTGTCTTGCCAAACTAAAGTTTTGATGAAGCCTTCTCGGCCAGTGAATACGTAATCTAATTCATGACCCTCATCTGACTCGGCAGAAACTGTAACTTCACCGTTGTAGATGTTATCTGTGCTGGCGGTCCATTGTTGACCCAGGAGCCTAAATTCCCAAGTGTTGCCAACAGCCCAAGGGA
>CALDPP010000069.1 GCA_937911345.1 uncultured euryarchaeote
CATTAACAAATACTGCATGGATATGGACCGTCAATTTACAGTCTGGAGAAACTCAGGATATATTCGCTTGCCACTTTTTTGATCAGCAAGGTGTTCTACAACTTGGCATGCCGAATGGATACAGTTGTGACATGGCACTAAAGGCCCAAGGCGGTGTCTACATCTTTTCTTCTAGCGGAGAAATTCATTATCATGTAATTAGTGAGAACACCGGTGCACTATTACCACCACAGGCACAATGGGTGGTCCCAAGTCACATCAGTTTCAGGGAAGGTTTCATAGAAGCAACCCAAATATCCGAAGACAGAATGGTATTGACGACAGATAAAACTGTGGCAGTATTTGCGTTAGAGACAACAAAGCAATCTTTGACTGCAGAAATTATGCCGATTGAATTTGAGTATTATTCAGAGGAAATCATAACATCTTCCGACTTTGGACACTCTCCATGGTCTACCCAAGAAATATCAGAAAATGATGGGAATAGTGGATTTCTATTAGTCGGAGAAGCAAATGGGAATATTTCTGGTTGGGAATGGAATGGCACCAAATCAGATACAAATCAATTCACTGAACAAAATAAAATGAACGTCGATGGATTAGTTGATACCGTTTATCAAGTACAGATAACTGATTTAGACAACTCAGGCTTTACTGATTTATTGATATCCGGTGATGATAAGTCATATTGGCTCCACACGCATTTGCTCAAGAACCGTTTAACATTTGATGTCGATGACGATTTCTTGGTTGGTGTATTTTCTAATAGTGATTCAGATGATTACTTCTTTGCCGTTTCACAGGACTCGATTGAAAGTGGTATAATCAATGAAGATATGTATACTTTAGATGGATTACAATTGTATGATATCCCCTTCCTTGTAGGGGTTATCCTTGCTTTGTTACTAATGGTCTTACTTTATTTCCACAGTGAATGGTATGTAGTAAATACTGTGGGTATCTTAGTAGGTGCGGGAGTGATAGTAATGCTTGGCGTTGCTTTTGTTCCTGGATTGATAATGATTTTCATGATATTAGCTGCAGTCTATGATGCATGGGCTGTTTATCGGTCTAAGCATATGCTGGAACTGGCTGATACGATGATTGGACTACAGTTACCAATTTTACTCGTTGCCCCACAAGACAAAGGATACTCATTCAAAGATGAGAAAACCAAGATGGTTGAAAAAAGTGATATTTCGCCAGTGCCACAAGTTCACAAGACCATGATTCCAGCCAAGAAAAAGAGTAAGGAAGCATTATTCATGGGGCTCGGAGATATCATATTCCCTGGTATGCTGGTACTCTCTGCAGTTCAATGGCTAGAGACCGACAACTCGTTTGCTATTGCAATGTTCACATTGGCCGGTTCATTACTTGGATATCTAGCATTGATGAGTTATGTAGCAAGGGGTAAAGCGCAAGCTGGTCTACCATTACTGAATGGAGGGGCAATCTTGGGCTATATCATTGGTGGAATGATTTTTATTGGTACTGAAATTTTTAATCTAGGTATCTCATTGTAGGTGGTTTAATGTTAGATATTCACATGTTTAGAGATAACCACGAGCAAATTCGTGCCGATCATGATAAGCGTGGAATTTCACATGAAAGGATAGACCAAGTGATACACTTTGACAACTTATGGCTGAGTTTGCAACATCAAACGAACCAACTAAGGCAAAAAAAGAATACTGCGGCCAAAGGAATTAGCGAAGCAAAGAAGTCTGGTGATGAAGAGAGAGCTCAAGCGATATTAGCTGAGGTCGCTTCATTGGGTGCTGAGATCTCAAAGTTAGAAGCAGAAACCCAAGAAGCCATAGAACAAAGGGATCGAATTCGCATGTCAATTCCAAACCTCCTTCATCCTGATGTTCCGCAAGGTGCGGATGAATCTGGTAACACTGTCCACAGTATCTATGGTAGTAAACCAGAATTTGATTTCGAGCCTCGAACTCATAATGAATTGATTGAGTTGAATAAATGGGTAGATTTGAAGCGGGCTGCAAAAATCACAGGTAGTAGATTTTTCTTCTTGAAAGGAGATTTGGCAAGATTAGAATTAGCATTACAGACATTTGCTGTTGATTTTATTGGTCAAAGGGGTTTCACTTTTGTGCAACCTCCAGTAATGATGAATAGGCAAGCGTATGAAGGCGTTACCGACCTCAATGACTTTGAGACCGTGATGTATGGTATAGAACCTGACAAGTACTACATGATTGCTACTTCTGAGCACCCGCTAACCTCGATGTATATGGGGGAAACAATACCCATTGACATGTTACCACTCAAAATAGTCGGCGTATCTCCATGTTTCCGAAGAGAAGTTGGTTCGCATGGGCAATCAGACTTAGGGATATGGCGAGTTCATCAGTTTACCAAGATTGAGCAAATAGTTATCTCTACGCCAGAGCAATCATGGGAGATTCATGAAGAGTTGTTACAAAATTGCATAGATTTGTGGAACGAACTTGGCTTGCATTACGAAGTGGTGAACATATGTACTGGAGACATGGGTACAGTGGCTGCTAGAAAGTATGACTTAGAGGCTTGGTTGCCCGGCGCAGGCCAATACAAGGAAATTGTTTCATGTTCAAACTGTACTGACTACCAAGCGAACAGGTTACAGATAAAATATGGACAACCGGGGCACTCAAACCAACCGATTGTTCACACGTTAAATTCAACTGCGGTTGCGACATCTCGAGCTTTAGTTGCAATAATTGAGCAAAATCAATTACCAGATGGTAGAGTTTCTATTCCAGAACCATTGATTCCATTGATGGGTGGACAAACAATTCTAGAACCTTGTTCTTGGGGTTGATTAGTCAATAAGGCCTGCATTTTCAATTGCAGTGAAGTCTATTTCACCGGGCAATCCAAGGTCAACCGGCATTCCGCCAATTGTGACAATTACTCCAGTGATGTGGGTATACAGACATGGAGGGAAGTCAGATTCAGTTTTCTTATCAGTCAATAGTTTCCAACCATTACTTGCCTTTTTCTTGGCTTTAGAAAATAACTCCTCATCACCAAATGCAATCCAGCCATTAGCCTGCCATGCATGCTTTTGCAATTCTTTGGTAACCAATGCCGGCGCTGGAGCGACAGTGTGGCGATACGGCCATGCGTTTACCCAATCAAGGCCAGAATCTCTCAGCCATTCTATACCAGTTGTCTCGCTACTTGCAGAGATGGTATGGCCTATTGATTCCAAATGCCTCAATAGGCTTCTCAAGTGTGGATGTCTTGATTTTGTTTGCGCCAGTGTTTTTGCAATGTTTGTAGCAGTTAGAATTCTTCCTTCATCCAAGTGTAGCAAAGCACATACAACATTACCATGAACCCAATCACCTAGTGAATTCTTTTTCATGTAACGTTCTAACAGATTCAAACCCTCTTCATATCTTCCAGATAACCTCAGTCTTGCAATGTCACCCAAGAGAATTAACCTGTCAGATGGTTCATTTCTGTAGGATATTTCTGTGGTTGCATTTCCTTGATTAAAGCGCTTAATCAAATCGATATTACGTTTTGTTAACGGATCAACAGACAACAGGGATTTCAATTTCTCGTCCAATTTTCGCTTTTTTGGCTGTAATACTGAAGCATACCACTGTAATCTAGCGGCTTCGATATCGTCGTCAGGTAGTAATGCTAATCGGGGTTTTGCTTCGGCATAATCTCGCTGGCTTAGGCTAGCAGCAACTAGAATCAATCGAGCAATCTGTGCTTCTCTGCCACCTCTTAATGCAAGGATAGAAACAGCATTGTTTTCAGCATCATCCCATCTGCCCATTGCGGCAAATATTTCCATCATGGCATCGGTTTTTCTTACTAAATCTAGACCTTCTAATTGTTCTCCATGTCCTTCAATCACTGCATCAATACGTTTCAGTGCCTTGTCCCAAGAATCATCAGTAATCAATTTTCTAATCGCTTTTTGTTTGAGGTAAATTACATCTTCTAATTGAGACATTCTAGCCCGATTCTCACCCATTGATGCATCGAACGAGATGTCTTCGAGACGCGAACCTATTTTTCTAGATCTCGCCCAAATAACCACAAATGCGACTTGACCACCTGAAGAAAGCATCCACGTCAACTCTTCTAACGCATCTTTCTGGATAATCATACAGAGATTGTTTTCCCAAGTACCACATGCTGCTCCTTGGGGTAAGAAACTAGAGTCCCAAAATGTAATCATCGCTAATGCCAGCAATAGCATCGACTGTCCGGCAAAACCAGTGAAGCAGAAATTCAAAACCTTGGCTTGTTGACTTCTTTCTGCCCTCAATAGGCGGCTATCTGCTAGTGTTATTCCACCTTTGCCAGAAACATCTTGTACATCCAAGAATAATATTCTAGCAACTTCATAGACAAATAAGAAACCAATCAGTGCGACGTTGAGTAGTAAAAATAGTAACACCATGTTCACAAGAGGTACTCTGATTCCTTCTGCTGGGATGAATGAGAATAATTCAATTAAAGCAAATCCAAGGATTCCTCCTTCCTCCATTATTGAAGATTGTACTCGATACTCTGGCAATTCAAGAACTCTATCTGAGTGAGTGAACATATTTGGGTCAATTGCTAAGGCTAGAATTGAAATGATTGTATTAATTGCAATAAATGGCATCACTGAAAGGTTGATATTGACTATTTGGGCAATAGCTTGTTGTTTCGGACTTGGTTTATGGTTGTGGAATGGTGATGGTTGTCCACTGGCGATTTTTACCGAGGATTGCTTCAATGCTTGCCAAGATGACCCAAGCACCCTGCCATAGGCCAACACAGCCGGAGAAAAAGCAATGAAGGCACATATACTGAATACCCTAAAAGATGGGACGTCTATCGAGGTAAGAATTACCGCAATGACTCCAACCAATATCATCCAACTCAATGTCAAAACGACGTAAGAATAACTCTGCCAAATGTCAGAATTTTGTAATGTTGCTTTTCCTGCACCAACTGGTTTCACTACTTGCGCACCTAGTGATGAGCCGCTAGATATTACCGCAGGAATCGCAACAAAAAACAGTGCGATAATGATTGATCCAGCATGATATCCCTCTGAAAAGTTGTATTTCGTCATTAAGAATTCGAACACCAAAATTAGTACTCCGGTAAGTGCGAACAGGTAACTTGTTACCCCAAAACGCATTCCTTTTGTTTGCAATAGGTTTCTAGCATCTTCTACTGAACGAGTCACATTGTGAACCTCGTAACGCTTTTCTCCGGTTTGAAAAGCCACCTGTAGACCTCTTAATTGACGTGGAACAACACTGTTCCAAAACAGATATGCGGTTAATGCTGCAAAGAAAAAAGGAATTATTGCCGCAAGTCCAAAACCATCAATAATTGGCGGTGCTGAAATTTCAAAGCCTCCTTTCAAACTAAATTTGGCTGCGATGATTTGTTATTTATCTCTGATACAATGTTGGTAATAAAATCATCAAGGGGAATATCAGAAACTTGCTCACCACTGCGCGCCCTAAGACTGACAGTGTTGCCTTCTGCTTCACCATCTCCGAGAATAACCATATATGCAGGGTGAAGTTTTCGATGGGTTCTAATTTTCTTTCCGATTGTACCATCACCATCATCAATCTCAACTCGTATGCCATTTTCTTTCAGTTTATTGGCAACTTTGGACGCATACTCAGTGTGTTTTTCAGAGATGGTGAGTATGTGGCATTGTGTTGGAGATAGCCAGGTAGGAAAGCGTCCTGCAAAGTGCTCGATAAGTACGCCACAAAATCTCTCCATCGAGCCAAAAGGCGCTCGATGAATCATCACAGGCCGGTGTAATTCACCATCAGAGCCTTTGTAAGTTAAATCAAAACGCTCTGGTAGATTGTAATCAACCTGGACGGTCCCCAATTGCCACTCTCTGCCAATAACATCTTTCACGACAAAATCAATCTTAGGTCCGTAAAATGCTGCTTCTCCTTCTTCTTCGGACCAATCAACGCCAAGGGATGCAGCAGCATCACGGCATGCCTTCTCAGCTTTATCCCATCTTTTGGGGTCGCCAACATATTTTGTGGAATCAGGATCTCTCAGCCCCACTCTTACTCGATAATCCGTCATCCCCAATTTATCAAAAATAATCTGGACTAGTTCAATACAACCCAGTACCTCTTCAGCAATCTGGTCTTCTGTAACAAAGAGATGTGCATCATCTTGAGTAAAACCACGGACTCTAGTCATTCCTGATATTTCTCCGGATTGTTCCCATCGATATACTGTGCCAAATTCCGCAAGTCGCAATGGTAAATCGCGATACGATCTTGCTTGTGAAGCATAAATTTTGACGTGGTGGGGGCAATTCATTGGTTTTAGCATATAACCATCGATCTCACCAGACTTCATTAGATTGGATAATTCTGAACATGAACATCCTTCATCTGAAAGTTTTTTCATTAAGTCTTTTTCAACCAGCGGAGGATATTGTGAGTCTTGGTAATAAGGAAAATGTCCAGAGGTACGATAGAGGTCTAATTTGCCAATGTGCGGGGTAAATACTTGTGAATAACCCTGCCGAGTCAAATGTTCGCCAATGAAATTCTGTAATTCTTGACGGACAATCGCACCTCTTGGTGTCCATAATATGAGGCCTTGTCCGACCTCCTCGTCGATATGGAAAAGTTGGAGGTCTTTGCCGAGTTTTCGATGGTCGCGTTTTTTGGCTTCTTCCATCCGGTGCAGGGTTTGTTTGAGTGCTTCTTTTGTCGGTTCTACAATGCCGTATATACGAACCAGTTGCTCTCTATCTTGGTCACCCCTCCAATAAGCAGAGGAAACGCTGGTAAGTTTACAAAACATCAATTTTGCCGTATTTTGCACGTGGGGCCCTAAGCATAAATCATACCATTCTCCTTGCTTGTAGATTGTTGAACCAGTTCCTTCACCAATTTTATCATCGATAATCTCTATTTTATATGGATTAGCAGCAAAGTGTTCTCTTAATTCACCGTCATCGAGTTCAACTCGCTCAACTGTGAGATTTTTTCTTGCGATTTCTTGCATCTTTTTCTGAATCGGTTTTAAGTCACTTTCAGTGATAGTTTCCATTGCAAAATCATAGTAAAATCCTCTATCGATAGCGGGTCCGATTGTTGGTTTTGCATCTGGATAGATTGCCATTACTGCTTGTGCGAGAAGGTGCGCAGCACTGTGTCTTAGAATGTGCATTCCGGCATCGGACTCAGCTTTAATTCCCTCAATTTGACATGAATCATGGATTTCGTATGACATGTCTCGTTCATGTCCGTCCACTAGGGCTGCTAGGCAGCCATTTTTCCGGCCTAGTACATCTGTTATCACTTCAGAACATGTGATGCCAGCAGCATATTCGTTGACAGTTCCGTCTGGTAGTGTGATGTTAATCAGCGCCAATTTGCTCTCTCCTACAATTGCCGGAGGTGCCAACCCTTCATCAATTGCGCGATTCAAACGAATCTCCTGCGCGCCTTTATCGGTTCATTTGCAATTGAATTATTTATTGTAAATGGATAATTTTGTTAAACATTATTCCACAAGTATTGAAGAGTAGTGGGTATACAATACAAGCATGGGAAAAACCAAGAGATTGGGTTGTCTTGTTCTTTTGTTACTCTTGACACCATTATTCTCGTCACTCGCTACTGCTGATAGCCCGCCAGGGCAACCACAAATAAACGCAAATTGGGTCGCGGATGAGTTCGGTGAAACCATGCACGCATATCGGGTCTTGTTTGCTGACGGTGAATCTTACCAGGCACTAGTTGATATTGAGCATGATAGGGGTGGAGAGATTTTAGCAACTGAGATATTCCAATCTTGGGATTTGATTGATGGACTCAGAGTTTTGGATATACAACTCAATACGAGTCTAGAATGGGGCGACATTGTTTCAGTTGCGATAACCATTACACACTATGCAGGGCAAGAACTAGTTGATTCAATAGAAGTCGAACGGAATTTTGAAATTGGTACATGGAATCAACCAATGGATGATCATGAAATTATGCTTGAGACAACTTGGGATTTGGATCAAACATTCAACAACTCATATGGCTCACAAGGTTTCGAACTTGACTTCATCGGACAAGGATGGCAACAAAGGATAGGTAATACTGTTGAATCTTGGGAGTTGGGTAATGGGAGTGTGCTGTTTATCGAATCAACCGATGTTGGTAGTAACAACTTATCCCTTGACCTGCAGTCGATTTGGAAGAATGAGACAATAGAAAACGGTATACTTACTTCCCAGGTGTTTGAAGCAATTGGTTCTGGTACCCTACACGTAATTGCTATTGAGGACGACCTATCCACTTCTATCTTAGTCGACGTGACTAATGCTGAATTAAACCGTTCGAACATTAATCAAGTCATTTCGGAGCGTCTCAAAATAGATGCTAATGGCATGTTAAACATAACCACAGAAGGGGATGAAAATTCGTCTACAACAGTAGATGGCGATATTGGCGTTTTTTATCTTGAAACCTGGGATGAAAATGGTGTTAGACGATTCTATGACCAAAGGTTTGAGGCGATAGCCCAAATGGTAGTTATTGACGAAGGTACAAGACTGGATATCAATCTAAACACCCTGAATTCCGAAGAGACTTGGGTAGAAGGTGTACGAACAAACCAACTCGAAGAGTTGCTTGGTTCGGGAACATTTGGCTTCTCAGAGAGTGATAACGAATCCTCGGTGACGATAAACGGAACGATATATCAATTTCATACTAAAACCGAACAAGGCATAACAATGGTCGATGAAGTCCATATTGATGGTGACATATCAGGAGATGTGCAAGGAGATTTTGGTGTAGTTAGGGGAATTGAACTTACCGGTACACAGGCAAATGCAACAGGTATTGAGTTTCCTGTTAATGTAATTCACGAAGAGTCTTGGTTTAATCTAACTGGGATAAATGGTGGTAACTTCTTCGATGGTGCTGGAATTGGAGCTACACATAATCAAACATGGGATTACCAAGTGATTTACTCTGATTGGGAAAACCGGACAGTTCGCTTAGTATGGGAAGAAACGGGAGCAGATGCCTCCAGTGGAGAAGAATACCCTGAGCGCAGTCCAATTGAAAGAACAGCAGAGCCGCCAGAATATGAAGAAGCGTTGGGTAATCTGACAATCAGCAGAGAGACTGGTTTGATGCCGATACCAATGCATCCAGGCGACACAATAAGACTCGATGGACAAGAAGGTCTTACTTTGGTTGTTACCGCAGAAACCTTAGCAAACGACCCAAGAGACGGCCATAATTTCCATGTTGTAACATGGTCGGGAGTCTATGAAGGGAATGAAGCAGGAACAGCAATGGGAGCAATCATTGACGAGGGGCCATTGAAAGGTTTAATTTCCAGTGTGTCAAGAGTCCTGTCAATTCCATTTGGTGAAGATGGTTACCTTGCTAACTTTACTGAGACCCAACTTTTGACTAGAGTGATTTCACCCTCGGTAGTAACTGCTGAGGAAAATTCAGCACCAGTAATATCCAGTTTAACATTGCTAGAAGGCTTGGTTGTTTCCGAGGGTGGAAGTGTTGCAACCTTAATTGCAGATGTTAGCGATGTCGATTGGAATTTAGAGCAAGTCACTGTTGACTTGACTCCCATCGGTGGCGGTATAGTAGAGATGAATGATCGTGGCCTAGATGGTGATGCAGCAATTGGTGATGACAAATTCTCTACTCGTATTGTTGTTCCTGGATTACAAGTCGGTAATGCAACTTTAGATATTGAAGCTAGAGACTCGTTTGATGTAGTTACCACATCGTCAGGTCAGATTGTTGTGGCTAATCAAGCACCGAGATTAGTTGGAGCTGAGATACTTCCAGATGAAGGTCCAAGAGGCACTAATATGGTGATTAATTTAGAGGCTTATGATGGTCACGGAGTTGCCAACATCAGTCTTGATTTGCGAGAATATGGTGGTGAACTTCTTGAGTTAACGGAAGATTCAGGAACATGGACAATAATGATGACAGTGCCTGAAGGAATGTCTCCAGGGGTTCAAGATTTGAGATTCGTAACAGTAGATGGTTTAGGCAAAGTAGGTGTGACTAATCTATGGCTGAATGGTGAGCGGGATGAATTCCATGCATATGGACCACATTTCATACCCGATGATGAAGTAATTCCAATTTCGATAACTGTGGAGAATTCAGCGCCGACGTTTACTTTACCGGATTCAGTAGTTTTTGCTAGGCAAGATGTGTCGACAACGGTTGTTTTTGAAGTAGAAATATTTGATTCAGACGGGATTACTAATGCTAGAGCAAATCTAGGAGTATTTGCCCCATTAGGGGCACAAACGGGTTGGGTCACAATGAATGATAACGGTATCAATGGCGATGAAGTCCCCGGTGATGGAATCTATTCTGTAGAATTGTCTTTACGCACCAGCACCCCTATTGGCACACATGAAATACAAATTCAAGCTATTGACAGTTTTGATGTTGCAACTCCTATCACTCCAGTTTCAATAGTTGTTCAAGAAGAGACAAGTATCCTGCCAAGTTTGGATAGCGATTCGATTTCAACCACAGTTTTGGTCGTGATTTTGATTGGATTCACCGCTGTAGCAGCGATTTCAGTATTCTTTTTGATGCGAAAAGGCAAGGATAAGGAATACCTCGAGGATAGGTTTGGATTTGAATAGGTAAATATCCGATAACGGTTTATACCTCCGTTAGGTGGGATGGCTACTAAGCGAGCGTAGTGTAGTGGTTATCACCGGGCGTTGCCAACGCCTGAACCCGGGTTCGAGTCCCGGCGCTCGCACCAAAATCTATTGACATTAGAAAAGTAACATTTAACCGTTGGACGCTTATAGGTTGTCAGGGTTAAGCATGACAGACAGACGCACAATTTTCATCGGCAAAAAACCGTTACACGCATATGTAAGAGCAGTAGTTATGGCTATGGAATCGGGTGACCGCAACTTGGAATTAGTTGCACGCGGGGCTACAATCGGAAGAGCAGTTGATGTTGCAGAGGTTTGCCGCCGAAGAAATGGAATTATTGCCCAAGGCCTGCCTGAAGAGGTAATTATTGGTGAGATTACTTGTGAAAGTGAGGTTATTCCTTCCCAAGATGGTAGAGACCGTACCGTGAGCGTCCTAAGGATTGAACTTGATGGTCATGGCGATCTTCCAGAAAGAGAGGAAGAATAATTATTCTAGTAGCATTATTTTTCGCTCAATTTCTTTTGCTGTTTTTTCGAATATTTCGAGGGATTGACCCACTGGATCTTCCAATTCCCAATCATCATCTAGCTTGATTGCAGGACATTGAACTCCGCAACCCATTGAAATAACTAAATCAAAGTCATCTGGGTTGAATTGGTCTAGATTTTTAGGCCGCATGCTTGAGGTATCATGTCCCATTTTTTCTAGAATTGTAAGCGCATGTGTTGAAATTTTTACCGCAGGGTGAGTGCCAGCCGAGTGTGCATCATGACCATGCAATCTCGCAATTCCCTCAGCCATTTGTGAACGACAGGAGTTGCCAACACATACAAACAAAATTCTCATGCTTTTCAAGGATAAATGGGATTATTTAGACTATTCCTATTTAGAAATCGTTAGAATTATCACGGAGTTTTCATTCGCACGGTTGACAGAAAAATGCTATTACGTTATCGAGGCTTAACAATCTACGCTATGTTGTTCACCTTGTTGTTTGTACTACACATTATTTTTGCCGCCAACGACCAAAATGTACTGTTTCAAATTGTCGCAGTTGCGATTACCGCAATGTCGTTTTTTTGCGGACTAATTTGTGTGTTTTTGGAAACTAAAAATGAGTCATATGGCTATGTTTTCAAGTTCGGAATGATTGCTTCGGTGCCAATATGCGTAGGTCTTGGGTGGGCGTACAATGATATGTCATTCGGAAGTCAAATGGTCACATTTCCATTGCTTTCTGTTTTGATTCATTATATCATAAGGTTGAGTCCTATCGGAGATACCTATGGGTTGAAGTAGGATTATCATTTGGAAAATTCATGTCCGATTCACCGGTAACAACCCATGACCCAAAAGGGGCAGAATCAGCAGAAGGCCCAAGCGCTCAACAGCAAAAACAGATGGAGAGCGCTTATGCAAACATGAAGCGTAAAATGGCCATGCAGGAAATTGGCAAGAAAATCAAACATAAGATAATGGTTCTTTCAGGAAAAGGAGGAGTTGGCAAATCCACAGTTTCTACAGGTTTGGCGCTATCACTTGCGCAGCAAGGTCACACAGTGGGTATTCTTGATATCGATATAACAGGCCCCAATGTTCCAAAGATGATGGGTTTAGACGGTAAGCGATTGCATGTTGAGCAAGGAAGAATTCATCCGGCTCAAGGCCATCTTGGCGTGAAGGTAATTTCGATGGCCTTTTTACTTGAAGATGAAGACACTCCAGTCGTTTGGCGCGGTCCTATCAAACTTGGAGCAATTCAACAATTCATTGGTGATGTCGAATGGGGAGAACTAGATTATCTGGTAATTGATTTCCCACCAGGGACCTCAGACGAACCTTTGACAGTTGCCCAATCATTGCCAGACATTGATGGAATGGTCATTGTAACTACGCCACAAGATGTTGCTTTGTTGGATAGTAGGAAATCTATTACCTTCTCCGAATCACTGAAAGTTCCTGTCTTAGGAGTGGTTGAAAATATGAGTGGTTACACAATATCGGGTACAACAACCCCAGAAATATCCCTTGAAATAGCAGGCCCGGGTGGTAAAAAGCACAAGGTCACGTCCGACAAAGATGGTAAATTCAACGTAACCTTGGATATTTTCAAACAAGGAGGAGGAAAATCAACAGCAGATGAATTTGGTGTCCCTTTCCTTGGAGAGTTGCCCTTTGATCCTGGCTTTGTTCGTGGTGGAGACGATGGTGTTCACAGAATTGTTAGTGAGCCGGACGGTGCCTCAGCAATTGCTTTTGCCAAGGTAGTTGAAGCAATTAAATCTCAAATCGGCACTTCGGAAAGCCAAGGTCTAGAAATTATCTGAGGCAATAATCATGTCAGAAATGCCCGATTTAACCAGGTTAGAACGTCAAGACACAGAGATGAACTTGACTTACTCAGACGGCGGTGAATTTACCGTTAGTTATGATGATCTCAGACATGCATGTCCTTGCGCAAAATGCGCGCCACTAAGAAATGAGGACGAATCAAGCAAGTCTCTCCGAAGACAAGTTGAGGCAATGCCTGCTGAAAAACCAAAAGTTCGCACCGTAGGAAAGTATGCACTCGCCTTTGAATGGAATCAAGGATGTTCTAGTGGAATCTACCGCTTTGAAAGAATTTGGGCTTTAGCAAATAATCAGGACCCGGATGATGGGCGTTCCTATGTCCATGGCGCTTGGTAACTTTGTAATGCTGATTTTTTTGCATTAGAAGGCGAGGGTTTGATGTATAATTGTCTTGACGCCTTTTTGGAGTGACCCGATTATGCAAGGTGTATATCTCACTTGGATGATTAGCGCACTTGCCCTTGGTGTCATTCTTTTACCCGTTTTCAAACCTAAGTGGATGGAATTAAGGTTAACTACATTCGTCGATTTTTTCCGCAGGTATTGGATTCACGTCCTAATTCTATTTATGATTTACAATGCCAAGGACGGCTTGGATGAAGTTGATAGGATTTTGATGGCCAGTACAGGGCTTGATATGACTCCATGGATTTATGCGATTGAAGGTAATCTAGTACTACATGTCCAACAATTCTTTGAGGCAGAATGGTTAACCGTGGTGCTAACTCATTTCTATGTTGCAGGTTTCATGTTCATATGTTATGTTTCTGTGTTCTACTTTGCTTATTTCGATGATCGTTGGATGGCTGATAGAGTCACTCTAACAATTGCTTGGGTCTATATCATGGCCGTACCATTTTACTTATTCTTCAATGTTAGAGTAACGGGTGCTTATATCCCCGAGATGGAAACGTTGGCTTACTCTCTAAATCCAGAAATATCTGACTGGTTCCGTAGAATCGACCCATTTACTAACTGTATGCCATCATTACACATTGGTATACCCTACGCAGTATGGCTATGTATCAAGCGATTTGACCATGACGAAAGGTGGGCATTGTACCGGAAAATTGTATTTGCCTATGTCATACTTACAGCTTTTACAATTATTTATCTTGGAATTCATTGGATTTTAGATATCGCTGGAGGCATGATTGTCGCCTCAATTGCGGTGAATTTAGCAGATAAAACCTCAAAACCTGTTTGGAATATATTAGACGAGAGGACCATTAATGCTAGACTTGTTACTGTATTGACAAACCCAAGAAAGGCTTACAATTTTGTTGCAAAAAAATTCAGTAACACAGTAAGAAAATTCGCTAGGCCTACTTCACGTGAAACAGGTATTCTTTCGGTGGTAGTACTGTTAGTTGTTGCTTCAGTAATTACCTGGGACCTTACTCATCAGTCCTTATCGGCTAAAGGTGTTGAAGCACCGGAAGGTGCTGCTGGTGCAGATGGTTGGCTTGCGACGATTGACAATACTTCCGAAGATGGTAGATTACTAAAATTGTATGATTTGTCAGATTTAGATGATGAGGGTATTGAAGTGATTCAACCAAGTCTTGGTATAGATTCAAAATATGAATTAACCGGAGATAAACTAGTTATGGCTAATGATACCGTGTTATATGTAGTAGATACCGCACAACCAAATGTCATAATCTTTGAAAAATCAATCCAAAATATCAACCAAGTGGAGTTATGTAATGTAGGAGAAAATTATGTTTTGATGACATTATCCCAAGGTGAATTGTCAGCTGAATACATCAGCGGGGAGATAATTGATTTAGGTATTGAAGATGATGACATATCATACGTTAAGTGTCAAGGTAACGATTTTGCTTTTATGGTCGAAGATGAACCATCGAAAGTGTACCTAAGTAATTTGGAGTTAGATGGTTCACTAACATATACGATCAATGCATCTGCTAGTGAAGAAGACGAACAAGTCTTAGCAGATTGGGGTACTCCAGTAGACATTGAAAATGCGACAATCATTAATTTAGTATTTGACCGTACTCATATTTTGGTAAATGTTAACGTTTCAACCGTAGATCGCTTAGTTCTGGTTGACCGAATTTCTGGCGAGCAAAGATTGTTAGGTGATAGTAAGTATTCATCTTATGATCCATCGATTAGAGATGGTGTTGTAGCTTGGGTAATGAAGGACCACCTTAACCCATCCAGTCCGATTGAGGAATATTATGATGGAGAGATTTTGTACATGTCTTTGACAGATAATTTCACTCATGTATTAACTGCCGATGAAGTTGATCAATGGGGCCCAATTGTCCTTGAAGACCATCTCATTTATCTCGAACAATCGGAAGATGGCGTACTAATTCAAGTACATTCTTGGGAGCCTGAATTGAAGTCCTACTCAAACACGGTATTGCAAATAGCATCAATAATTGGAATAGTTTTGGTGTTTGTATATATCAATCAGAAACAAAACGAAGCAAAATCATCGTTAATTTACACCGAAGAAGAGTAATTCATTTTTTGATGCTCAACATTCGTTCTAGAGCAAGAAGTGAACCTTCTTGTACTTCTTTTGAAACTATAATTTGATTAGGAATTTCTCCTTCTACCAATTTTTCTAGAACATCCATTAGATATGCGGGGTGAATCATGTACATTGTTGAACAAGGGCAGATTTTGTCATCAAGGCATTCAATGTGCTTATCTGGATGAGAATCAGCCAATCTTGCGACCATATTTATTTCCGTACCAATAGCAACTTTACTTCCACTTGGTAAATTCTCAACATAATTTTTGATAAACTGAGTTGACCCGTTCGCATCGCTAACCTCGACGGTTTCTTTCGGGCATTCAGGATGGACAACAACTAATCCGTCGGGGTATTTTTGTTTGAATAGGTCAACTTGTTCTACTGTAAACCTCTTATGTACCGAACAGAACCCGTGCCATAGAATAATTTTAGCGCCATTCAAATCTTTATCGGAACCTATCTTTGGCACCCAAGTCGGCATCTTATCCTCGCTAATTCCCATCGAAAGCCCAGTGTTCCTTCCAAGGTGCTGATCGGGGAAAAACAGCACTGCGCCATCGGGGCCTGCTCTTTCAAAAGCCCAATTAAGGATTCCAGTTGCATTTGATGAGGTGCAGACAATACCGCCATGTCGGCCAACAAAATCTTTCAAATCGGCACTACTGTTCATGTAAGTTACAGGAATTAGGTATGATTTTCCATCATTTGGAATTTCGCCTGGAGACTGGCGGTTTATTGGGTCGCTCAGACCAGTTTCAGAAAGAATTTCACTCCATGCACTTTCGACATCAGGAAGAGTAGCCATATCGGCCATCGAACAACCAGCTCGCAAATTTGGCAGGATGACTGACTGGTCATCATCGGTTAGAATGTCTGCCGATTCAGCCATGAAATGAACGCCACAGAAGACAATAAACTCAGCATTGGAATCTGCCGCTTTTTGACTTAGCATAAACGAGTCACCAATGAAATCTGCGTGCATGACAATGCTATCTCTTTGGTAGTGGTGCCCCAGAATCATTAGCTTATCGCCCAGTTCTTGTCTGAGTTCAGTAATCCTTTCAGCGATTGCTTGTTCTTCAGGAGACATCGATGTGTCCATGAAATCAATTGAGCACATCGGCAATGTGATAGTCATATGCTTCATCACAACCGAGGAGATGCTCCTTTTCAAGAATTGTGATTCCGTGATGTAAATAAATGAGAGCATTTAGCCGACATCATGGTCTTCTTGCCGGACTCTAGACTTTACCTAGGCGCCGAGGCAGAAGTTTGGTCAGGTCTATGGATGGGTAAGCCAGCGGTAAGGAAGTTACGGCGTAACCGTGCCTGGCGCCATCCTGATTTGGAGAAACGCCTCGGCTACCGTCGGATGCTTAGTGAGGCTAGGATTTTAATTCGGATAAAGAACTCTGGATTGCCAGTGCCCGCAATTTGGGATGTCGACTTAGAAAATGGTCGCATAGTGATGGAGAAAATAGCCGGGAGGCCATTAATCGAAGTTTTGCGAGATCAATCGCTGACTAAGCAACAAATCGATAAAGCATTGTTCAATACTGGGGCTTCAGTGAGGTTGCTGCATCGATTGGCGGTTACTCATGGTGATTTGTCAACAAATAATATTTTGATTGACGAAGATTTCAACGCAGCCCTGATTGATTTTGGGTTGTCTGCAGTTGAGTATGAAGTTGAACGTTTCGGAATAGACCTGCACGTGATGGATGAAATTTTAGGAGCTTCTCATCCAAACATTGAGAATGCAATTGATGTGTTTTTGGATGGATATCGACAGTGTGATGCTAGGGAAGGTCCAACATTGGAACTGTCTGGTGGTAAACCACCGGCTGCTAAAGAAGTAATCAAGCGCCTTGACGATGTGAGGTCAAGAGTAAGATATCACGGATAGTTTCAACCTACTAACAATCTCATCTCTTCTACGCTTTTCAACTCTGAGAGATAGATTTGTTCAATCGAATCATACAAGTCATCCGTTTGGTCGATTAGAGGGAGTAATTCAGCATAAACTTCAGACGCTTTAATTTCAGTTTCTAGTGCAAAGTTTAGCATCTCGATATAGTCAGTTGTATGGGTTATCGGATGAGCACTTCTTTCAGTGACCGGAATTCCGCCTAACTGAACAATTCCTTTGCGTACAATATCTGCATGTTCAATAGATTCAGTCATTTCGGTATTAAACATCGGCGATAGTTGCAAACGGTGGATTCCTTTGACATTAGCAGAATAGTGTGCATACATGTTTATTGCTCTTAGTTCCCAGCCTAGTGCCGCATTCATTTTTTCTATTAACTCACTCATACTATCAACTCTTAGGGCTCACTAAACTTTTCCCCACGCTTGTCTTACATGAGACCGTTGACACTTGGTGTTAATAAAGTAATGGAATTGTTAACTGATTTCTAACCTATCGCCCAACTCATAACCAAAAAATGCGAATGAAATGCATGTGAAAAATGATAGTGTTGCATAGCCTAGTGCAAGCATAAAATCATCATTCTTTAGCATTGTAATCGTCTCGACTGAAAAAGTTGACATTGTGGTAAATGATCCAAGCAAACCAACTCCGAAGAAAAGCAGCACATCTTCCGAATAACCTTGTTTGATTGCCAAAATGGCTAACAGCCCAAGCGCAAAAGAACCGACGACATTAACAAAAAAGGTAGATGTAGGAAAACCATCGGTTTCTATCATATTCCCTGCAGCATATCGCATTACTGCACCAATTGCACCGCCAAAGGCAACTAAGGCTACTTGCTGAAGCATGCATAATCGTAGTGGTTATGTGTGTTAAATCATCTCGTGAAAAAACCCCTACAGTGATATTTTATCGATAGACATGATAACTCGGATGCTCTAGCACCACTATGAGTCCGACAGTTTGGTTCTTGACTGGCAACACAGGAAAACTTGCTGAAGCAAATAATCACTTGACTAAACTTGGGTACAATGTTAGACAATTAATTGTTGAAAATGATCAATTGTATGAGCCTCAAGCGGCAACATTAGAAATTGTTGCAGAATCTAAAATAAATCAAGCGATAGAACACCTGCCTAACGAATTCGTTGATGGTGATATGATTTTAGTTGAGGATGCAGGATTATTTGTCTCTGCGCTAGATGGATTCCCTGGAGTATATTCATCATATGTGTATTCAACTATTGGGAATTTAGGGATTATTAGGCTGCTTAGCCATTTAGAAACCGAAGACCCAGTTTCAAGCGCTAATCTAAGAGCGGCTCAATTTAGAGCAGTTGCAGTCATGTGGCGTGATGGTGAAATCATCGTAGGGGAAGGGATTTGTCCGGGTCACATAGCCACTGAGCCAATGGAGGGCAATGGATTTGGGTTTGACCCGATATTCATTCCTTATGACCTAGATGCAGAATTCCAACCACTTGAAGCTGGGACTTACGGAGAGCATAGCACTCACGGCAAAACCTTTGGCGCAGTAGATGTGGAAGTAAAAGGCAAGTTTTCTCATCGAAGCAGGGCACTAAAAAACTTGTTTAGCCAATTGCCATCAGCATGATAAATTAGAACCAATTGGGCGAGAGTGAGGGACATGGGATTTTTGAGGACGCTTTGTGGACTTGTTGCTGCAAGTGCGGGTATTTTCTATCTCACGTCAGCATCTAGTCTTTCCGACAACGGCTCATGGACTCTAATTGGAATTACTTTTGGTGCTACCTTTGCTTGGGTTTTACTTGGCGGTAGAGGTGTCAAGCAGGGAGCTCGAATTGCTTCTGCACAGACAATTGATACTGTTACTGAACCGGCGATGGTTGAAACAGAAGAGGAAGCGGCAGATATTCCGCCTCCAGTCACTGCTGATGAAAACCTAGACGGAGTTTCTTTACGAGAAAGGAAGATGGCCAAAATAAAGTCTGCTAACCAACAAGAAAACGACTCTGATGAAGAGGTTGAAGAACTTGTCACTGTTGAGGTAACTCTCGAAAATGTACACACCGCTGATGAATATGTAGTCGACGTCAGCCCTGAATCAGTAGAAGATGCAGATATTGAAATGACAGTTTCCAATCGCAGAGTCAAACATCAAGAAATTAGACAAAGAATCGAAAAGCGAAGACGCAATCAACTCGCAGAAATAAGAGCCTCAACAGTCAGAATGTGGGAAGAACACAACGAGGGTGAAGATCTAGTTGCGGTTTTACAAAATCCACAACATGGAATGAATGTTATCGATGAGCCACTAAAGCCAGAGGCTGGCCATGTATACGGGGCTACCTTCATACGTCTTGATGAAGGTACAATTCTCAAACTAAGAACGCCACTAGACTCTGGATTTGAAGAAGTTGAGAAGAAGGCAAAATTGCCAGAACTGCCGGGTTTAGACGGTATGCCATTACCCCCACTGCCGGATGGAAATTTGCCATTGCCTCCATTGCCTAACGCAAGCGATGCGCTCGCTGCAATGAAGTTACAAATGGATGAAGATTGAGCCTCTTATTCTCAACAGTCTTGCCACTTCGGCTTACTTCTTTCCATGAATGCTTTAACTCCTTCTTCCTTGTCTTTACTGTCAAATAGATTGGCAAACTCTTGTGCTTCTATTGCTATGCCTTGGTCTAAGGTGTTGTTTAATGCTGCTTTGATGGTCCGCTTCGCAGCGGTCAAAGTAAAAACGGATTTGCTACCAATTTTATTTGCCATATCCAAGGTAAAATTTTCCAGTTCCTCTGATGAACAGACATGGTTTACCAAACCAATTGATTTAGCCTCAACCGCATCAATCATTTCGCCAGTCATTACCATTTCTAGCGTCTTGCCATAGCCAATCAATTTGGCTAACCGTTGAGTTGCTCCATAACCCGGGATTAATCCCAGATTAATTTCAGGAGTTCCAAATTTAGCTCGATCGGATGCAATTCTAATGTCACAAGAGCATGCTACCTCGCATCCTCCACCCAAAGCAAATCCGTCAACCATTGCTATGGTTGGTTTAGTTAATCCCCAAAGTGCTTCTACAGCATTATCAGTGAACTTAATTTTCGTAGCAACACTATCCATTCCGACAAATTCCGAAATGTCAGCACCGGCAACAAATGCATTTGGTTTTGGCCGCTTTCCTTCCTCTGCAGGTAATGGTTTAGCCCCGGCAATTATGACGCACCTTATCGATTTGTCATTCTCAACCCAAGCACAGAATTTCTTCAATGAATCCATGACTTCTGCGTTCAAAGCGTTCAATTTATTTGGTCGATTTATTGTCGCTTTTGCAATGTATCCATCTATTGAATCATCATTCAATGGAATTTTTTCTACCGTCAGAACTGATGTACTTGGGTCGTCCATGAACCTGCTATTGCAATCAACTTCATGATTTATCCGATTGTGGTTGAATCCAATAATACATAGAATAGAACAGATACGAATAATCATGGGTGACGATGCGCCACTAGTCAAAGCAGTTGATATGGCAAAGAAGTATGGTGACTTTATTGCTCTCCATCCACTAAATGTGGAGGTACACTCAGGGGAATTTTTTGGAGTATTCGGTCCTAACGGTGCAGGAAAATCAACATTTATCAAACTACTAACTGGGCAGTTGAAACCAAGTAAAGGACAAATCGAAGTTTTGGGAATAAATGCCACGAAATCACCTCAAAAAGTCAAAGCCAATATTGGAATTGTTCCTGAATCTGAGTCGCCGCCATCTTACTTGACTCCGGTAGAATTTCTACAATTTGTTGCAAAACTAAGAGATCTTGACGACAGTGACAACGAGGTAGAATACTGGTTAGATTGGTTTGGTCTTGAAGAAAAGCGGAATACAATGTGCAAGGACCTCTCCAAGGGGCAGCGTCAAAAGGTAATGCTAGCATCAGCCTTCATACACAAGCCTAAGTTATTATTTTTGGATGAACCATTTGCCAATTTAGACCCAATTTATCAAAGAAAATGTCGCGAATGGTTGCTTGAACATGTCAAAAATGGCGGGACTATTTTCCTATGTTCACACGTTCTTGAAATGGCAGAGCGAATGTGCAATAGAATGGCAATAATCAATGATGGCAAGGTACTTGCTGCTGGCACTGTGCGGGGTCTTAAACAAAACTCAGAGGAGACACTTGAAGATGTGTTCATTCGCCTGGTAGGCAAATCGATTGAGGACGTTGAGAAATTATTCGAACAAGAGGTAAGTGAGGAGGAATAATATTGCCAGGTGCTCACATAATCTCCAGAGATTGGGATGATGTAGATCATTCCAAATCACTGAACGGTTTAGGCACTTATTCAGGCGGTCAACAACTCTTAACTCCGCTGAAAGGGATATCATCATTTCAAGCGACTTTTACCGTTATGTTCAAAGAAGAATTCCGCAAGAATGTTGAATTTGCTAAGGCTAGGCAGATGGTGCTGTTTCCAATGTTACTGGCGCTTGTGACTATGGTTTCTACAGTTGGTTTACAATTTCTTGTAGGAGATTCTGCCGCTCAAACAACTGATACGGATGCCAATAGTTTCACATGGCAAGAGTTACGATTTGCACTTCACTTGCCTCTCCTAATGTTCAGTCTAGGCATGGGTACGTTTGCTTTCATGGGCAGAGATGCGTTGGTTAGAAGAACGGCCACTAAGAATCATCTGTTAGCATCACCTGCATTACAGCCTTTGCCGAACTCAATGGCTCACTTCGCATACTTTGTCAAGGATTTAGTATTCTATGTTTTACTAATCTTATCGCCCATTATCGTTGGAATGGGTCTTGGAAAGGGACTAGACACTTTTTTCAGTATTACAACTCCCCTGGAATATTCTAGTCTACCATGGACATGGTTCGCTATGGTTGTTACTCTTGCTCAGGGCTTAGCCATCTCGTTTTTAGCATCAGCACTATGGATGAGAGGCAGACCATTCACCATCTTTGGACCGCTAGTGGTTATTCTTATTGGTATCATTATCGGAGTAGGCGTATTTGATATCGAGACAGTATTAATTGGTTTGAGCATTCAAACCAGCAAGAACTTGTTGCTTGGAGTTATTGGATTTGGCTTATGTCTGTTGTTGGGATATTTATCATCGCTTTTGATAATTGATGATTTTGATGTTAGCGTCGTTGAAAAAGGGGATTTATTCAAACCGATTTACGACAAATTGTCATTCTTAGGACGAGGTGAAATAAGACTCATAGTGGCAAAGGAATTCGTTGATTTATTTAGGTCAGGCTCGATTAAGAAAATGGTTGTATCCTATTCAATTCCTCTTGCAGTATTGCTTGGAATGGCTTGGCTTATCGATTTCGCAGAAGCACCAATACCGATCAATCTTCTGTCATACGCTCCTTTTTTGGGTTTCTTTGGATTCAATTTTTACTCCTGGCTAACCATTCTAGATTCTCCAGAATTCATGAATGGATTGCCAGTCAAGGTTCCACAGCTAATTAGAGCAAAAGTGATTGTATACTTCTTAATTACATCGTGGATATCGTTAATTTTCATCATCATGATGGCTTGGAGGTTAGATGAGTGGGCTTCTCTACCAACCAGTATAATAGTGATGTTTGCTAACTCAATTTACATTGTTGCATTAACAGCATTCTTAATGGGTTTGAGGCCGAATAAAGCTATTTTTGATGCATCGATAATGATATGGTTTTGGGTAGGCACAGTTTTGCCATTACTAGGTTTATTCTTACTATCATTTACCCAAGGAGATGTTTCTCTATACGGTAACTGGTGGGAACGTGCATCACAAGATGGACTGGCCGCTACTGCTGGAATGTATGATGACACTATGGTTAGGCAAGGCTATGTCGGCATGCTGGCAATATCTGGTTTCCTATTGTTCGCCTCTGCAGTCCTTTGGAAATTGATGGACAGGCGTTGGGGAAGCGCTGAATTCAGTAATTAATTCATAATGAATAACTATCCATTCATACTGAATAATAGGTACTTTGATGTGTTGCCCACAATAGGACACAGCCATGGGTCATGCAGTGGCAGTGTGTGGAATGCCAGGTTCTGGCAAGGGGGAGTTCGCCAACATCATCGCCGCTAACGGTGTACCAGTGCGATCCATGGGTGACATGATTCGTGCCGAAGTAAAATCTCGAGGAATAGAAGGCGGACCAACAATTTATGGTGAAGTTGCCGCTGATTTAAGAGCGAAATATGGTGAAGATGTTCTTGCTGTCAGACTTGCTGATGAGGTGACTGAGTTGCTCAAATCACATCCAATTGTGCTTATTGAGGGTATGCGTGGTACTGCTGAATATGACATTTTCAGCTCAAGATGGAACCCCAATTTCAGTAGTATTGCAATAACTGCAAATCAAGAAGTTAGGTTCAAGAGAACCCAAGAACGTGGGCGCTCCGAAGATGGTGACAGGAAACAGTTTGAGATTAGAGAGGCAAGAGAAGCAGGATGGGGGTTGTACACACTCATCGAAAATGCAGACTTTTCCCTGAATAACGAGTCGTCATTGGAAGATTTAGTTAGAGTTGCTAATCGTTGGCTAGAGGAGTTTAAACAAAATATCACTTGAACGGTAAAATTAGTGGTTAGTGTAGCCATTTTTACCCTTCGTTTCACCGAAGTGTTATAGTTATCCAATGTATGTCATCAAATGCATCGGCAGGGGGTAATGGTTTGGCGAGAAAACGTGGGAAGCGCGGAGATTCCAAAAAACGACAGCGCGCACAGCAAAGAGCGCAATATGATGAACTTGACAAATATCCAGTTATGCCACCTCATGCATTTGCTAGAGTTGTGCGTGACAGAGCAACCCTCAACATCATTTACCAGATTATCGAACCACCTATGACTAAGAAAGAAGAGCAATACAGAGAAGAAATAATGGATATTTTCATTCGCTCTCTAACTGCCAACATCGATGAGATAGATGCTAACCCCGAAGCATATCTCAGAACCGCAATGGATAAAGTAATCAAATCATATGGTATGAAGATCAATAAAAAATCAAAGTCTAAAATTTTCTATTATCTAAAAAGAGACCTGATTGGCTATGGTGAGATGGATGTTCTGATGAACGATGCAAACGTAGAAGACATCTCTCTGGATGGTACAAATGTTCCAATTTTTGCCTACCACAGAAAGTTCGAATCTGTTGAAACCACCTGTATTTGGAAAACGGATGACGAGTTAGAATCTTATGTTATCAAACTCGCACAACGATGCGGCAAGCACATTTCAGTTGCTGACCCTCTTCTCGATGCTACGCTAATGGATGGTTCGAGAATTGTTATGAAATTGGGACACGAAGTATCCACCAGAGGTTCGTCGTTTTGTATTCGTAGATTCAAAGACGATCCATTTTCTCCAGCAGATATCATTGCCTTTAGAACAATGTCGTCACTGATGGTTTCTTATCTGTGGATTGCATTCCAAAATGAAGTACCTATGCTGTTTGTCGGAGGTACCGCATCCGGAAAAACGACAACATTGAATGCAATGTGTATTTTTATCCCTTGGCAGATGAAAATTGTATCAATTGAATCTACCAGAGAAGTAAACATTCCTCAGCCGAACTGGGTGCCTGGTTTGACAAGACAAGGTTTTGGTGGCGAATCAACTGAGGGTGTAATAGGAGAATTCGAATTATTGAAAGCAGCTCTGAGAGAACGGCCAGAATATATCATCGTGGGTGAGATTCGTGGTGCCGAAGCATACGTTCTTTTCCAAGCGATGGCAACGGGTCACTGTGCTTATTCAACAGTACACGCAGATTCTGTGCCATCATTAGTTCACAGGTTAGAAAACAAACCTATCGACATCCCTCGTGTACTTCTGCCAGCTTTGGAAGCGTGTTCTATTCAGATTCAAACCAGAATCAACGGAAAGCGTGTGAGAAGGACCAAGCAGTTGGTTGAAATTGTCGGTATTGACCCTAACTCTTTGGAAGTTATTACAAATGAAGTATTCCGTTGGGATGTAACTTCTGACGACTTTATTTTCAGCGGTAAATCTTACGTTCTAGAGAAGATTATGGTAAAACTAAATTATTCTCAAGATGATATGAGAAGAGAGTTGAGAACACGTAAGAGAATTCTCGAATGGATGGTACTTAATGACATCAGGAAGGCCGACCAAGTTTCACAAATCGTTACAGAATATTATGTACGTCCTAATGAAATTCTTGCTAGAGTTGACGGATTGCGTTGAGAGGATTGAGTTAAATGGAACTGACTGCGTGGCAGAGATTCTGTAATAGGATTCTTGGTAGAATCTTGAAGAAAAGAGCCCGCAGAGACGTAGCACTTTCAGAAAATCTGGTCAAAGGTTCTATGGGAATCATGCCGGAAGTCTATTTGTCAACTGTCATTTTCACATCAATTGCCATAGCCCTAGTTTGTTGGGGAATAATTGGCATATTTTTCATGCCTGAACTGGGTGTAATTGCATTTTGGGAAAGCCTGCAAGACCCTGCAACAATCAACCCGTGTCTTGACTGGGAATACTGGGAGCCGGAACTTGTCGATAAATCAAAACCTGGAAATGGTTGCCCGGATTACGCAACTAGAGTATTCCCTGCACCGTTTAAAATATTTATTTTGGTAATTCTGGGTGCTATTGTTCCTTATTCTGGCTTCCTACTAGTTCGAGGTGGAGCAAAGCGAGAAGCCGATAAAAGGGGTGCACAAATCGAGAAGTATCTTCCATATGCAGCATCATACACTGCAGCTATGAGTGCAGCTAACGCAACTCCAGCGAAGATTTTCCGATCATTAGCAATGAACAAAGATATCTACGGTGATGTATCTGAAGATGCAGGTTTGATTTATCGGGATGTAACATTGCTAGGTTATGACCTAATCACTGCGATTAAACTCAGTGTAGATCGAGCGGCATCTGTTTGGCTAACCGAGTTCTTCCAAGGTATGGTAGGGACTTTGACCTCCGGTGGTCACCTGAAGTTGTATTTCTTGAATCGTGCAGAACACTACATGAGGGAAAATCGAACTAGATTGCAACAATTCTTAGAATCTATTGCCCTACTAGCGGAGTCTTATATCGTGGTAGCTGTAGCAATGCCGTTGTTTTTGATTGTGATGCTGGTAATTATGTTCTGGGTTTCAGGTTCTGGTGCTCAAATGTCAGAAGGGATGCTGTATGGAATTGTTCTCGGATTTATTCCAATGATTCACATTGCTTATGCCGTATTGGTATACACAAGCAGTAAAGAACAGGAAATGTGAGTTGAGATTATGGCTAGGAAGAAAAAGAAAAAACTAGTCGTTGAACTAGATCTTCCTAAAGACGACAGAACTTTGAAAAATCTGTACATAATCATATTTTTCTCTGTAATACTCGGTCTATCTTCAGGGATAATGTGGGTGACAAACTCTGGATTTATTCCGACAGCAAACGGGGAACCAATGTTCACTAATGTTTACTGTGGGGCAACAGCGCAAGATGACTTAGGGACAGATTATTCTGCAGAGTTTAGTGGTACTGTAAAACCATCTTATCAGGCGAATGAATCCTGTGCAATCCTGCAGGACCAACCAGACCAACTAGAATGGTCAGAGCGTCCATGGACAAATTTCATTTCGAAAGCTAAGTCTTTCGATGTACCAGGAATGCCAGAGCAGATTAAAGGCAGTGTTGTTATTGAACAGCCCCTGTCTTTAGACTGTGATGTGGAGGCAGCCACCCCTACTGAATATACAGTGGCGATAAGAGATCCAGATCTCAACGTGCTAGGTTCCTTTACAGGAACTACTGGCAAATCTAGTGATGTATGTGAGATTGAGATTGACAATTTAGAACCTGACCGTGGTTATGAAGTTGCCATATTTTCTAATGAGGATGGTAAGCGTCTAAATTCCGCAGAGTTTGATTTGACCCTAGATTTTTATGATGGCATTCCAACAAATATGAACAATAAATCATACTGGCTTGGACCTAAAGTTGAATTTGGCCCATTCGATCTTAGACCGATGATATTCCTCAATTTCTTTGGCTTGACTTTCTTTTTCCTACTTTATCCCGCATCCTTCTATTGGGAAAAGGTAGAACAAAGGAAGAATGAGATTGAGGAGAAGTTCCCCGATTTCCTAAGAGATATGGCAGAATATTGGAAAGGCGGTCTCTCCATGACAGTAGCAGTACAGACGTTAGTAAAGTCAGAGTATGGTGCCCTTAATGACGAAGTCAAGAAAATGTCAGATCAGTTAAGTTGGGGTATCAAGTTCAGTGATGTAATCAAACAGTTTTCTGAGCGCGTTGGTACTCCACTGGTGAAACGTGCTATTACATTGATTGCTGAAGCAGATAGAGCAGGCGGAAAGATTTCTGATATATTGGTAACCGCTGCAAACGACTCTCGTGAAATCAAGTTCTTGGAAGGTGAAAGAAATCGAGCAATTGGCTCTTACATTGCCGTTATTTGGACTTCATATTTCGTTTTCTTGGGTGTAATTACCCTGCTGGGCAAGATCTTTATTCCTGCTATTGCGAAATCTAATTCTGGTGATGAGGGTGGTGGCGATTCAGGCGGTGCTAATATCGGAAACATGACGATTAGGTCGATAGATCCGTTGTTTTTCGTTACGGTGTTTTACTATGGAGTTACTATGCAAGCACTTGGCAATGGTTCGATGGCAGGTTTGATGCAAAATGGTCGGTTTTCAGCGGGTTTCAAGCATTCTGGAATGATGATAGTAGCGGCCTTGTTGGCATTTAATCTACTCGTATTCAGCCCTGATTTGATCGGTGAATCAAGCCACGCTATTTCTCAAATGATAATCACCTCGGATTCGACATATACCGTTGGGTTAAATCCATCTGGTGGTGGTTATGTTCCATCACCAATAATCTGAGGGGCTGATTTCCTGCGCAACGAAGAGGATGCCCAAATTCACATTCTTGAGATGTTGACTTTATTCTGGTTATTCTTTATGTCTGCGACATTCTTGATTCGAATAGATGTACCAGATTCAAGGTCGGTTGCTCACGATGCTAGTTTAGAGGCAGCCGGAGAATCTGTTTTTCAGTACGGCCTCGGTCTAGATGCAGAGATTTCAGGTGAAAATCGGTTAACTGAGTTGTTGTCGAATTCCGATTATGATGGGGCATGCACGCTACTCCAAGATTCTTTGATGGCTGGAAAGGAAGCAAATTGTTGGCTGGCAAAAAACAGTGGGACATCAAGTCCCCATGGCTTGGTTGGCACACCCTCAGGAAACACCGTCACTGTACATCAATTAGTAACTGATGGAGATGATTTGTGGACAATCAGCTTGACATTATGGAACATAGGGGGTGGTGCTTGATGAATCAGAGGCATAGAGTCAATGATGAAAAGGCACAAATGTTGTTAGCAACTGGAGTTGTTTTACTTCTATCACTGTTGTCAATGGCTGTTTTCAGTGTAAAGGTAGCAGGTTTAACTTCTGCCCATGAACCAAATGCTGATTCGGTTATAGAGACTACAAAAGAAGTAGTAGATGTTCTTCCTTCGTTAGCTGAGAATCGTACTGAGATATGGATCGATAATGGAATGGAGAGAATTGATGCGGCAGAATTAGCGATGTCTAGTGTGCACGATGATTTGTTACATCACGGTGAGATTAGAGGGGTTGAAGTCAAGATGCTGAATATCACAATTGTTGAATTAGACGCCTCATCGATTGAGATATCGCTCGAATTAGGAGTAACTGATGATTCTTCAACCTTGCAGAGTCAAATTAACTTCATAATAACTGCCTAATTTTGACGTTGATTCCAAGCAATGTCAAGATAATGTTCGATTTTTTCTTGATCACTTGTGATTCTTGAAATATCTACAACTGGCCATGATGCAATTTTTGAACGTTCAATTAAACCGTCCTGGATTTTGCGAATTCTATCGAAATTAGCAATGTATCTGTCATGTCTACGAAACGAGTGAGCATCCCGGGATTTAATCATTGATTTGTGTTTTTCCTCATCACTTACCGCCATAATTACCCCCACAGCAATTCCACCAGATTCAATCCAACTACGTATCAAACGGTCACTGGGAATAATATGTACTCCTTCCAATAGCAAATCTATACCCTCTCTCATGGCACGATTAATTGTCGCCTCAATACCTCCTTCAACGGCTTTACATGTGTCAACCCAGTCAATTACCGCATCATTTGAATCTCCAATCGAAAAAGAGGAACGGTGAAGTGCAGAATTTTCCCGTTCTTCATCAGTTGAACGTAAAATTTCTCTTATCGCATCCGTTGATATGAGTCTAGCAAAGTTACTCTTTGCTCCGATTTTCATGGCTACTGTAGATTTTCCTGTCCCGGTTGCTCCGGCTATAATTAGTAACCGCGGAGGTCTGTTAGCGATAGTCCTGGCGGTAGTTCCAGCAAGACCAACAGTTCGAGCCATGGCGGATGTATGATACACTGTCAATTATAGTTATCATGGTTGAAATGGTAAATTCTGTTGATTGATGAGGAAAAAATACGAGCGAACACCTTTCAAGAGAAACTTATTCGGGGTATTATGAGCGCAGAAAAAATGTATATTGCAGGCGAGTGGTCAGACTCTGAGAATGGCGATGTTAGTCAAGCAATTAACCCAGCAACAGGTGATTCTATTGCTACAGTGCCAAAAGCAACGGTTAACGATGTTAATCGAAGTGTCGAAGCATCTAGAGCGGCTTTACAAAACTCTGATTGGAAGAATATGGATCCTGCTCAAAGAGGACGAATACTAAACAAAATGGCTGCAGTAACTTATGGTGCAGCAAAAGAATTAGCGAAAATAGAATCCGAGAATAATGGTAAAACCTTCAGAGAAGCACTGTCTGAGATTCGCTATGGTGCTTGGACGTTGGAGTATTTTGCTGGTTTGACCGACAAAATAGAAGGTAGTACTATCCCTGTTCCCGGTAACCGTTTGAACTATACCTTACGTCAACCGATTGGCGTAACAGCTCACATAGTCCCATGGAATTTTCCGCTTCAACTTGCGCTTAGGTCAATTGCCCCGGCTCTTGCTGCAGGATGTACGGTAATTGCTAAACCTGCATCATGGACGCCATTATCACTAATCGCATGGATGAAGAAAATCGACGAAGCAGAAGTAGGCCTTCCATCCGGTGTTTTGCAGGTAATTACCGGATCAGGCGGATTGATTGGCGATGCACTTGCTGGACACAAAGGAGTAGATGGGATTGTCCTAACTGGAGGAGTCCCTACTGGTAAAACAGTAATGGCTAAGGCTAGTGATAACCTTACACCAGTGACTTTGGAACTTGGTGGAAAAGGAGCCAATATCGTGTTCCCAGATGCGAACCTTAAGTACGCTGCTAAAGCAATCTGCTTTGGTATTTTCATGAATGCAGGTCAGATGTGCTGGGCTGGTTCTCGACTGATTGTTCATGAGGATATTCACGATGAATTGGTGGATGCAGTTGTCGCAGAAGTTGGTAAGTGGAAAGTAGGCCCTGGTATGTCTGAGGGTGTAAGAATCGGTAGTTTGGTACATGAAAATCACCGAAGTGAAGTATTGGAAAAGCTTGCAAATGGTCTAAATCATGGCGGTCAAATCGTTTGCGGGGGAAATGCTGTATCTGGAGAGGGGGCATTTATGGAAGCAACTGTTGTGACAGGTGTAGATCAAGAAAACCCACTCTTCTATGATGAATTGTTTGGTCCAGTTCTTTCAGTCACAAAATTCGCAACAGATGAAGAAGCATTAGCATTAGCAAACCACTCAGATTTCGGATTGCTGAATGGTATTTGGACAAATAATCTGAGTAGAGCACACAACTTAGCACGCGACCTTGAATCAGGTATGGTTTCAATAAATGAATATCCGATAACCTTCCCACAAACCGCATTCACTGGTTGGAAGCAGTCGGGAATAGGTATTGAGCAAAGCAAAGACGCACTGAGATTCTACACTAAAGTCAAGAATGTCAATGTCAAACTTTGAGGTCTTAACATGGCAGTTACAGTCAAGGATTTGGGCGAAGGAATAAGTTTGGTGACAATGGCAGGTAAGTCTGCTACCCAATCATTCTCAATGGAATTTTTGCCTAAGATAGCCGAAGCCATACAATCGACACTTTCAGATGCATCTGTGAAGGCTGTTGTAATAACTGGAGAAGGTAAATTCTTCTCTGCGGGTGCAGACATTAACGCCTTTGCTGAGTCTATCAAAGATGGCGACGCTCCTAAACTAATTAGAGATTTAACTGGAATTTTACATCCGCTGATAGTTAAGATGCGACAATCACCGACTATTTGTGTGGCAGCAATAAACGGAGCATGTGCAGGTGGTGGCTTAGGATTGGCACTCGCTTGTGATGTTAGGATTGCATCTTCGGGGGCTAAGGTAGCAGCCTCATATTCCGGCATGGGGCTATCGCCTGATGGAGGAACTACTTGGCTACTCCCAAGACTTGTAGGCAACCAGGTTAGTAGAAAATTCTTCTTTGAAAACAGTATATGGGATGCTAATGAGTCTTTGGAACATGGTGTAATCGATGAGTTGGTTGATGATTCAAGACTTATTGAAAGAGCGAGTGAAGTAGCTAAACTTTGGAGTTCCTGGGGACCACACACTAAAGAGGCAACAAAACACCTGCTCGATGTGCAAACCACTCAGGATTTTGAAACTCACCTGAAACATGAAAGAACCTTGATCGAGGCTGCCGGTACCACCGAGGCCTTCAAAGAGGGCGTCGCTGCTTTTTTAGAAAAGCGAAGGCCGAAGTTCGATTAGAATTCTGGCATTTCAGTTTCTTCTGCTTGGCCACTAGACCAATCATAGATGCCCATTCCAGTCTTTTTACCTAGACGGTTCTCTGCAACTAATTTGTCTAGTAACGGATGTGGTGCGTAAGAATCATCATCAAAGGATTCTTGTAGATTTTTCAAAATGTCTCTTCTAACATCTAAACCAACCAAGTCGGTAAGGGCTAAAGGGCCCATTGGATGTTTGTATCCAAGAACCATCGCTGTGTCTATATCTTTCGCACTTGCAACCCCATCAGCCAACATTCTAATCGCTTCATTACCTAGAACAACACCAAGTCTTGAGGTTGCAAAGCCTGGAATATCATTGACCAATATAGTGGTTTTTTGCATGGCTGAGCCAGCCTCTTTAGCAAAATGGACCGTCTCTTCGCTAGTTCTTTCATGCTTGACTAATTCAAGCAATTTCATTATTGGCACAGGGTTAAAAAAATGCATCCCAATCAATCGTTCTGGATGATTTATCACACTAGCAATTTTACCAATCGATAGACTAGATGTGTTGGTTGCAAATACGGCATTTTCACTAGCATACTGTTCAACTTCTTGGAATATTTTCTGTTTGAGTTCGAGGATTTCAGGTACAGCTTCAATAATCAAATCACAGTCTCTTACAGCATGTTCTAGGTTGGATTCAGCGCGGAGGTTTTCTGACCATTCCTGTTTTTGCTCTTCAGTTGTTTTGCCTCTTGCAATACCTTTGTCCCAAAAAGCATCAATTCTCTGCATGCCTTTCTCAAGCCCCACCGGAAATGCATCATACAGGACTGTGTTCCATCCTGATTGTGCACAAACTTGGGCGATACCAGCCCCCATAGTTCCTGCGCCGATTACTGCTACTTTCTCAATGCCCATATTACACCCCAGTCAATGATGCTTCATGATGGTTGCTTGTCAAAGAATTCTTCCTTTGAGCGATAATCACTCCTCCCGTGATCAGTAAGAACGCCAAAATAAGGGACATTCCTAGTTTTTCTTGGAGCAGTAGGTAACCGCCAATAATTCCGAATGGGGGCACTAAATAGACATACAAAGCACTCATTGACGCGCCAATTTTTATGATACCATCGGCAAACCAAACGTATGCAATTACTGTGGAAAACAGTGCTAGGAAGATTATTCCAATCCAACCATCACTAGTCGGCAATACAACTCCTTGAGTAGCAACTTCAAATGCCGTTATTGGAGTCAATATAATTAGGCCTGCGGCAGATGACCATACGGTCAATTCAAGTGGATTTAGAGGCTTTTCAGCATCGTTTGCTGAAGTCGTCATTGCTCGTTTCATGAAAATTGTATTGCATGCCCAAGCAAGTGCCGCACCAGCAATCAAGATATTTCCAAGTATTCTATCTGCTAAGGGTATATCGACATTTGGTGAATAATAGAATAGTATTCCAACACCTGTCATACCCATTAGTAAGCCTATAATCAGGTTTAGATGCATCTTTTCACTGAGAAAGATGACTGCTAAAATTGCGGTAAATAATGGGTTAAAGGTAATCATCAATGAAGCATCACCGGCTGCGGTATATTGCATTCCAAACATGAAGAACGCTTGGTATACACATGTTGAAAAGAATCCAATGAGAAATATTCTTTTCCATTCAGATTTATTTGGAATCATCCATTGTTTAGACAATTTAAGGAACAAAAGAAAACTCCCGGTGGCAATTACATATCTTAGCCATGAAGCCATAAACGGTAGGATGTCAGTAGCAACAACTCTGCCAGCTGGCCAGCCAAGACCCCATATTACAGCAACCAGAAACAATTTGAGGTGAACTAGAAAATTTTTCATTCAAATCGCTCCAAACCAAGTTGGAGCATTCTTGATCGAGGAAGTCCAATCTCAGGAAGCCCTTTGGCAGGTGCGTACATTTTGAGTCCTTCAATTCGGGCAACATACAACCCGTAACTTGCCATATCATCGAGTTTGAACGGAGTCTCAAGTCCCATTTCGTTTAGCGCATTACACGCTTGTTGACTGTAGATGGGATACAGGTTAGTTGAGAAATGCATCCATTCAGAGATTCTTTGAGTATCGATGCCGTCAATGGTTAAAAGATGTTCAAGTAAGGCCACGTCTGGATATGAAACTGTTCGAATAATCATTTCTATTTCATTGGCGACTTCTTCTGGAAAAGCAAATG
Organism: uncultured euryarchaeote; assembly: GCA_937911345.1. Classification (GTDB taxonomy): domain Archaea; phylum Thermoplasmatota; class Poseidoniia; order Poseidoniales; family Poseidoniaceae; genus MGIIa-L1. The sequence goes on from CALDPP010000069.1 coordinate 34,470, forward strand.
GTTGTCGTTTCGACCAATTTTCTGCAACTCTAACATGTTCCATGGATGCTTTGTCTTGGATTGCAAAGAGTGCTTTTGAGTATTCTTCGTCATCGATACTATCCGCTACTAAACCCGGTAATTTCGAATAGAATGTTTCACATCTATCGACATCTACACCGTAGAGAGAAACTGGGATCATTATGATTCCTTCCTTATGCTGTAGCGCCAATACCTGACTCAATTTGTCTGGTAGACATTGGTTTGTTAGCAATCCATTCCTGTTCGAATAGGTCTTTCAAATCAACTTCGTCTTGTGCAGTTGGTAATACCGTTGTTAGGTAAGCTGCATAATCCTCGTCAGATCCTTCGAAAGGCGTACCATCAACATTGAAATTTTGTCCTTTGGTTGCACCGATGTCTCGATTGAAGTTTTCGTGAGGCACATACAATTGTGTTGCACCGTCAGGTAGGTAGCCGCAGAGTTTCTTGACTTCACCGACGATTTCTTCGTGATAGTGTCCTCTTCCTTCTTCGTTGAGAATTTCCTTGTTGACCTCGATGCCTGCGTCAAGTTTCTTTCTCTCATCCCAGCGACCCTTGATTCCCCAAACATACGCCCAGTGAGCAGATGATGATGCGTCAACACCAAACAAATCGTGAGCAGTTGAAACCCACTTGTTGATGTATCTTTGAAGCATGTCAAGAGGAATTACTCCCGCTTTGATTATTCTTCGTAGTCCGTTTGAACCAGTACCAAGATGGAATGACTCTTCTTTGAGCATAGGTCCCATCGATGCTGCAAGAGGTTTGAATGCAGAGGTTGATAGCATTCCTAACTGAAACTTACCATCTCTATCAACAAACATTGTGTAGCAGAAGAAGTCCAACCAGTGAGGCATTGGGCGATTGAATGCGCCTAGCAATCTGTCACCATCTTGAGCGTTTCTTTCGAGCAGCTTTTGTGCCTCTCTTCTTCCCTGTTGTCCGAAATAAGTCATCAAAAGGTAAGCCATTTGCCATCCATGTCGCTGTTCTTCGGCCATTATTCTAGCAGCAGCGTAGCGATCGTAATCAGTGGGTGCAGACGCAAGAAGATGTCTTTGTTGTTCGACGGATGCGAATTCAGTATCACCCTGTACGGTAATCATGGTGATTAGTGCATCACGCATGCTTTGGTGTGGTACCTGAAGCGCTCTCTCCCATTTTGCTCTACCTTCATAGTCGCCAAATTCAATGACATCGCCTGCTCTTTCCCAGTCGAATAACACTGATAATTCGAAGTCACCCAGCCAAGACGGGTCAAAGCCGACCCTCTTTTGCCATTCTCCAAAGTTTGAAATCCACTCTTCCCAAGTATTCGGTAAATTGTCCATGTTAGACCGAAGAAAGGGTCTTCCTTATTGTCTTTGCGAACATGTTCGTATTAAGAAAAAATTTCTAGGGAAAATTTCTCAATAACTTTGCACTCAATAGAATGTAACATTACCGATAAGGTCGATTTTGCGACCCCTAATTCCAATGATAATTCAGTCAGTGTAATTTCTCTAGGAGATTTCCAATAACCTCTACGCAGTGCCAACTCGAATACCTCTGTTTGTCTCTTAGTGAGTAGTTTTTCTTCGCTAGACCGAGTAGATTTTAGTCGCATTTGGATGCCATCTTCCTGTATCTGCTTTATCAAATTCTTAGCCTGCTCAGACGAGCATTGAATTGTCCAATCAGCCCATCCGTCGATGACGTCAAACGGTGTTCTTGGTACTACTCCAACAGTTCTCAGCGGTTTGATGAACCCACCGCCTCCGCTGGCGATTGTGACACTGGCTTTCCCACTGCCAAGAGAATCAACTCGTTCAACTCCACCTAAATTTTCCAGATCATTTAGTAAATCAGGTTCTGTGGCTATCTGGGCAGTTCCTCGACCTTTACCAAGCGGCATAGTTTCAATGATTTGTAGAACCGCATTTGGATGATTTCTGGTCGCCTCACCAGCCCAGTGACCTTCTGGTAAGCAGACTTCTATCCTAACAATTTGAGACATAAAATCACAATCTATGAATTCGATCGTGCCTAGTTAGTGTTTGTTTTTCTACATCGATCATTTCAGCATATGTTGTTAACGTACCATCAGCGTTGTGCATTACTCCTGGTAAATACCCGTCACAGACACCGGATGCAACAAAAATTGCATCTTCTGATTGGCACAAATCCTTTGCATCCCATAAACGCGTTAAATCATCATCAATCATGTTTGCAGCACGGGCTTCTTCCTCCTTAGAACGGAATACCAACCTTCCTTCGAAAACGCCTCCAATGCCACGTATTGCAGTTGCGGTAATCACCCCTTCAGGAGCTGCTCCAATACCTAGCAGCATGTCATGTTCTCCTTCTGGTCTAGCCGCCCACAAAGCAGCAGCAATGTCTCCATCACTCATTAGATGAAGTTGAGATCCAATTTGTTTGATTTCTTTGAATAGACTTTGATGTCTTGGTCTGTCGAGTGCAATTATTCTGACCTCATCAACAGGCTTGTCTAACACTGAAGCAACTTGTTCAATGTTGTACGCTACGCCTGCATCTAGGCTAATATGTCCTTCCATCTCTGGTCCTGCTGCGATTTTATCCATGTAACAATCTGGAGCGTGCAGCAATGTCCCTCTCGGCGCTGCAGCAAGAACTGCGATTGAATTGGGCAGATTATCGGCACAGTTATTGGTACATTCTAGCGGATCTACAGCGATATCTATCGCTGCTACGTCTGGATTGCCAATTTCACATCCCAGTTGTTCTCCAATGTATAGCATTGGTGCTTCGTCTCTTTCACCTTCGCCAATAGCAACTCTGCCATCGAATGGGACACTATCAAAGGTCATTCTCATGGCTTCTACAGCAGCTGCATCGGCAGCCATTTTGTCTCCTTTGCCACGCCATTTTGCACTGGCGATAGCCGCCATATCGACGGCATCAAGGAAGTGATTTGCTAGTTGTGAGACCTTGCCCATGAGACAGGTTGACAGACTCTAATCAATGAATAATGCGGTTTGATATGATTACTCAGATTTGTACTTTGAGATTATTTTTACTTGGCTAATCTCACTGTCGGGATATTGTCCATCGTTGTCTTTTTCATACGATTTGACCATGTCGAGAGCGCACAGAAGGCCTGCACATACACCAGTAATGGCCTCCATTTCGATTCCTGTCTTGTAATTTGCAGTTACAGTAACAGTACAATGTAGTACGGTGTCAGAAATTTCCCAGTCAACATTGCATCCTTCTAACGGAATGGGGTGACAATGCGGTATTATCCGTGGTGTTTCTTTGACAGCTTGTATAGCCGCTATGGTCGATGCCTCAATGACATTTCCCTTTTTTACCTTATTTGCGTTGATTGCATCAATTGACGGCTTGGACAACTTGAGTTGGCCAGTGGCAGTTGCTACTCTTTTGACCAATTTCTTTTCACTTATGTCAATTATTCCTTCAATTTCTTTCTTCATAATATCAACCCAACCCTGCTTTCCATGACTCACCAGTTTCAGAGACTTCCTTTTTCCAAATGGGAGCTTGCAATTTCAATTCATCAATCAGCCACTCGCAAGCTTGGAATGCTTCCTTTCTGTGAGGGCTTGCTACATGTATGGATACTATATTTTCACCAGCGGCAACACTGCCAATTCGGTGAGACATGGCGATTTTTTTTACTCCAAAACGGGTAATTGCCTCATTAGCTAAATCGCCTAATACTTGTCCCAACTTATCTTGCCATGCATCAAATTCCAACCGATAAATTTCCTTGCCATTGTCATGCCCTCTAGTGATGCCTAAGAATGAAACAACTGCTCCACAACCGTCTAGATTTAGTGAATTTAGTAATGCTTGATGATCCAAACTTTCCGGAGATTCTCTGATGACAATCTCTCCGTCCATGCCCACGCGAAGGAAACGCATAATTCAAACCTCACGCCTCATTGCAGCATACATGGCGGACACCAAACCAGTCAACATCATGGGCGCTGGATTGTCAGGTCTAGCCGCCGCAACGGTTCTGGCAAAATCCGGAATCGAAGTCCATGTACATGACATCCGAGAAGAATCAGGCGCTAGGTTTGATGGTGATTTCCAAGCCTTGGAGAACTGGAGTATGGATGATGACTTCTTTGACCAACTAAAATCATGGGGCTTTGATACAAGCGAGTTCAAGGCCACTGAGTTTAATGTTGTTGACCTAATTCATCCAGATGACACAATAACACAGGCTAAAAGTCCTAGAATCGCTTATCGTATAGTCGAACGTGGTACTTCCAGCCATACCATCGATCAAGGT
>CALDPP010000070.1 GCA_937911345.1 uncultured euryarchaeote
GCCAAATAAAAGTAAAATGAATACAATAATCGAGATGCTAAGCGGTGAAAAAATTTCTATTCTGTCATCAATTGATTCTTTTTCCGTTATGCCAGAATTTGATTCACATCCGTCTGGAATCTGATTAAAATCATCGTCAATATTATCATCATAACCTGTACATTTATCTTCAAGATCACTAATTCCATCATTGTCTGTATCTAGTTGTGATAAATCACACCCATTTGCATTAGATTCCAATCCATTAGTCAACGAACTATTGGCGCAAAGATCCAGATCGTTAGGTACTCCATCACGGTCTGAGTCAATTATATCATCACAATAATCTGGTACACTATCACTGTCTAGGTCAATATTATCATCATAACCTGGACATAAATCATTAATATCAGCCACATTATCTCCATCCGAATCGATTAAATCATCACAATCATCTGGTATTCCGTCATTATCCATGTCGAAATAGTCATCGTAACCAGGACAGACATCATCCCTATCTGAAACAGAATCATAATCACTATCTATCAAGGAATCACATCCGTCGGGAATTGTATCATTATCGACGTCAATACTATCATCAAAATTAGCACATACGTCCAATGAATCATCAATTCCGTCGCTATCTGTATCGTCTATACATCCATCACCATCTACATCATATGGCAGTGATTCTTCATTTGGACAGTTATCCTGCCAGTTTTCGATATAATCTATTGGTTCCAAAACTCTACCTTTCAATGCAGGTTCAGAGGAATAATGTCTTGTAACTTTGAATACCTTGTTACCATTACCTTCGAATATAGAATCACCTTGAGTCATTATTCCAAGATTATTAACAGGGCTAATATATTTCCAGACTATCTCTCCGGAGTAATCAACTTCGATCAAAGTACCCTGCATTCCGAATGTAATTAGGGTATTACCATTTGATAATCGTGTACTGCCTGAAATTGCTGACGAATACATTTCAACTCCAACATCCCAAGTCCATGATAGGTTATTTGGTCCGAACGGTTCTACTGAGTCGATGTCATACACATAGCCGTTGATAGGTGTCTCGATTACATCAACTGATGAATATAGAGTCTCTCTACCATTGCCATTGTTAAACAACATCAATTTTCCTTCATCAGGGAAACCAGGCTGTATCCATTGAATGTCATGTTGAGCAAAGGAAACTTGGTCTTCAGGACCTCCTCTTTGATAACTTTCGGGATTCCCATACCGATACAGAATATCGCCGCCCATGCCACTGTTACCACCAGTGTGTCCTGCGGCTTCTTCAGTAGTAGTGCTATGGTCAATTATGTATATTTCATTGGTATTTTTACAGGATATCGCAATTTGGTCTAGGATTGGATTATAGTCAATTCCATTGCAATGCAGCCAATCTCTGCCACCAGAAGCACTGCCAGCAGCATCAATAAAATTCACGTCTAATAATTCTGGGTGTTCTGAAACAACTCCATAATTAGCCTTAGTCGAATCATAATCTTGGATTAGATGGTCCCAGAAAGTCCACTGCCATACAATTTCAGCATTGTCAGTCCCAACAGGTTTCACTTCAATTATTCTATCTGGCCACACTGAAGTTGTCCCCAATGCCCGACTTGAATCGTCTTGTGGATACTTTCCAGCCTCAGCAGCTTCTGATTCATTCCGATATTCCCATGCAATCATTAAGAAATTTCCATTCGGCAAAGGTTCGATATCATGATGACTACGGTATAATTCACTGGAATATGTCCAAGACCATTCCAACTCACCTTCCCAAGAAATTCTTTCAACCTTTCCTGCACTTCCTCCTCCGGTAAATTCGCCCGGTTGGTTATTGCCGAGGTTTGCAGTTCTGAGTAGGTCACCATCATCTAACAAATATGCAGACATACCTGGTCTATGATTTCCCGGCGAAATCCACTGATGAACTTCCCTACCATAGTGGTCAATCAAGTATGATGTGTTAGACGCCATTGGTGAAAATAATGTATAACCTTCTTCAATATTATCTGTGCAGTAAATAAGTCCAATAGTCCACGTTTCATTCCTGTTGGCAGAACATATAGATTCGTTCATCGATAGTGATACATTGTCTGTTGCCAATTGTTGGAATTCTACAGGCATTGATGCAATGAAGAATAGTATCACCAGAGTGAAGGATCTAATCTTCATGTTTAATCTGAGATAATTCTCTTATTCATCACTTACGATTGATTGCTCTAGTTGCTGACTTGGTGATGTATGGCGCTGAAATCTCCATTAATTCAAGCATCTCGTCTGCTTGTCCTGATTCACCAAATCTGTCATTTACACCGACTCTTTCTAATGGAATAGGGATGTTAGATGATAGATATTCCGCAACTGCACCACCTAATCCACCTATCACGCTGTGATCTTCAGCAGTAACAATTGCACCGCATTTCTTGGCTAGAGAATTTACTAATTCGGTATCAAGTGGCTTTATTGTATGCATGTCAACAATTGTTGCTTCAATGCCCATGCCTGCTAATTCATCTGCTGACTTTAAGGCCTCTGAAACCATTACTCCACAGGCAATTATGGCTACATCACCGCCCTCTCGAAGAACAATACCTTTTCCAATCTCAATTTCATCTTCACGGCCATCATACAAAACAGGAGTTTTGTTCCTCGCCGTTCTAGTATAACTAGGCTGATTGACACTCGCCAATTTGGTGGTCAACACTCTTGTGCTCACGTCATCGCAGGGGTGCATTACAATTACATTTGGTAGAGTCCTAAAGATTGCCAGATCTTCGATTGACTGTGCAGATGAACCGTCGGTACCTGTGTGAGTTCCACCATGGCTGCCACATAAGTGAACGGCTAGATTTGGCCTTGCAACTCCGTTTCTCATTTGTTCAAATGCTCTTTCGGTAAAAATAGCAAATGTACTAGCGAACGGGATGTATCCTGACGATGCTAGTCCAGCAGCAGTGAGCAGCATATTTTGCTCCCCTATGCCACATGAAACAGTCCGTTCTGGATGTGCTTTCCTAAAGTGAAGAGATTTCGTGGATTTACCTAAATCGGCTTCTAAAACTACAACTTTTTCATTACTAGCTAAATCTAGTAGTGCTTGACCATATCCATCTCTGGTGGCAGCCATTCTACTCATGCAATCACCTCGCCTAACTCTTCCATTGCCACACGGAATTGTTCGTCATTTGGAGCTGCACCATGGAAAGCAGGATTATCTTCCATATATGACACTCCTTTTCCTTTAACCGTATGAGCAATCAAAATGGCTGGATTGTCATTAGTATTTACTAAGAAGTCTAATCCTTTGACAACTTCCTCAGTATTGTGGCCATCAATTTCCATAACCTCCCAACCGAATGATTTCCATTTTCCTGGAATGTCAAACATTCGCATTTGGGATTCACAGAAATCATCATTTTGTATACGGTTTCGGTCAAGAATTACTTTCAAGTTACCCAACTCGTGATGCTTGGCTGCCATTGCTGCTTCCCATATGCTACCTTCTTGAATTTCTCCATCACCAACCATCACGAAGACATTTCGGTTACTACCATCTAATCTAGCGGCTATTGAACATCCCATTCCAAACGAAAGTCCCATCCCGAGGGAACCTGCAGAAAAGTCCACACCAGGGCACCATTTCATATCGACATGACCTTGACAAACGCCACCCAAAACCCTGTATGAGTGTAAATCTTCTTTGGTTATGAATCCCATTTCCGCAAGAATAGCATACATTCCTGGTGACGCATGTCCTTTTGAGAGGATGAATCTGTCACGATCACCCCAATCAGGGTCATCTGGTTTAACTCTCATGTAATTAGCATATAATGCACTAATTAGGTCAATTTCTGAAAGCGAGCCACCCGGATGTCCTGCTTGTGCTCTGTACACCATCTTAACTATTTCAACACGGCATTTTCTAGCGAGTTCTTCCAGTTCAATTATCGATAAGGACATGTTACGACCAAATGCAGGTCAACAAAGACAACCTTTGATGCTTTTGTTCATTGATATGACATTATTTTGTCACTTTAAACATTGAAACAATTTTGCTAAATATGTCTCTTACAATTACTGAAAAATCCTTAACCAAGTTACCATTTGTCGGTAATGACCTTGTTGCCAGCCACAAAAAGACTAGAACAAACCATCCGAAAAACATCAATGACAAGAAATTGTTTAACACACCGGTGTTGAAAATTTCAGTCAAATCTATCTCTAGAACAATCAATAATGCGACAAGTACGCCTAGAATAGATTCTCCAGCAATGAACCCTGCCCCGATCAACACACCCCGATTTTCTACTTCTTTGGCCGCATCAACTGCCTTCTTTGAGGGCTTTTCCCTTAATTCACCATCCACCCTGAGGTGTGCGCTTCTAAAAGCAAAGTAGGATAGTACTCCTCCTAACATGATTGGAACTGAGAGCCCAAGAGGAAGATATATTCCTATTGCGACACTCATTACAGGCATCTTAAGCCAAATTAATACAATAGCAATGACTACACCAAGAATAATCATCTGCATGTTTACATCACCAACAAATGAACCTCTAACAATGTCTCCAATTAATTCTGCTTGCGGTGCAGTGAGTGCATTGTCACAACTTCTACCAGTTTCAGCAGCTTCTCTTAAACACGCAGTTTTTGTTATACCAAATGCATTGTGTAGTAACTTTAGAGTTGGGCCGATAACAAGGGCACCAGTGATAACTCCGATTATTTCAGCGGTTTGCTGTATCTTGGGTGTCGCACCTACCATATGGCCTGTCTTCAAATCCTGCATTACATCTCCGGCAATTGCGGCTGAAGAAGCGACTATTGAAGCGATCAACATCGTAGCAAGCATCAAAGTTGGAGTGGACAAACCTAACATTAGATCTCCAATAATCCAGACAAGAGCAACGGTGAATAGCAAGGTAGCGATTGTCATGCCAGATACAGGAGAATTAGAAGACCCTACAACTCCAGCAATATATCCAGCAACAGCAGCAAAAAAGAAGGCAGTAACGGCTAGAAAAGCGGCACCAGCTAAAGACAGGATGAATGAACCTGTCTTCCACCAGTAAAACAGCAGTGTTAAACCCACAATTACTGTACAAAATGCAAAGACAAATTTCATTGGCAAGTCTATTTCTGTTCGTAATAGATTCTCATCATCTCCAGTACTTGATTTTAGGGCCTTAGAAATACCAGTAATTATGCTCTTTCTCATCGACCAGAGTGTGTAAAGGCCACCAACAACCATTGCCCCTACACCTGCGTATCTTATCTGCGTAGCCCATATCCATTTGAATTGTTCAATACTGGAATCTCCTTGCCCCCATCCGTTGATTAATCCATACATCGGGACTAAAATCATGAATCCGAACATCCCACCAAGGAAGATAAATGATGCAATTCTTATTCCAACAATAAATCCTACAGACAATAAAGCGACTGATAGGTCAATTCCGCCATAGATTTTTGTCCCCATAAAATCTACTACACCCTCTACTGTATGGTGAGTTGCTTGAAATCCTTTGACCATAAGACCGTATATAGCACCAATGCCGAGTGCATACAGAATTGCTTGTGATCCTTCGCCACCCTCTTCGCCAGCAACAAGAACTTCACGACATGCAACACCTTCTGGATATGGAAGGGCTTCCTCAACGATAAATAATCGTCTTAATGCGATAGTAAACATTGTTCCCATTAATCCCCCGAGTAAGGCGATTATTGTGGTTTCAAGTAATTGTATGTCATCCCACAGGTTTGGAATAACCAATAATGCTGGAACTGTAAAAATGACCCCAGCAGCAAGTGATTCACCAGCACTAGCCATTGTTTGAACAGCATTATTTTCAAGAATTGTCACTTCTTTGAATAAAGATCTCAAAATAATCATTGACATTACTGCGGCAGGGATACTAGCAGAAACTGTCATACCTGCGTACAGACCGAGGTATGCATTTGCTGCAGTCATCAAAATACCGAGCAAAATTCCAACAATAACAACTCTAACAGTTAATTCAAGGGGAGATTCACTCGCTGGGATGTAAGGTTCCCCATGTTCTGCCATGGACCTGCTAAAAATTTCATATTGTTGAAAACATCGCCCAAAAGATGGGAATACCACCATCAATATGATAAGATGATTTTGCATCGTTTAAAGTAAGGTTATTGCTTATGGATGATAATTGGCATAATTTGGAACCTTTGGATGTAATGATTGAATTTGATGTGCAAAGGACTGGACTTTCTGATACGGAAGTCATTACTCGAAGGGGAAAATATGGTGAAAATAAACTTGCAGAACCAGAGCGAGTACCTGGTTGGAAGAGATTTTTATCACAATATAATGATCCACTAAATTATCTTTTAATTGGGGCGGCTATTGTTGCATTACTCATTCATCCAGATGAGCCGGGAGATGCAATTTTTATCTTCATGGTGTTAACTGCTAATGCATATTTTGGATATTGGCAGGAAGGGCAAGCAGAGCAAGCTATGGAGTCGCTCAAAAAAATGTCCGTTTCACAGTGCGTTGTCGTTAGAAATGATACTGATATAGAAATTGCAACTTCGGAATTGGTACCTGGTGATATTGTTAATCTATATGAGGGATTAAACGTTCCTGCGGACATCAGAATTTTAGAATCATACCAGTGTAAGATCGATGAATCAGCATTAACCGGTGAGTCCTTGACGATAGAGAAATCGATAGAATCTCTGCCGAGTGATACATTACTTGCTGACAGAAAAAATATGGCATTTATGGGGACTAATGTTGCATCTGGTAGGGCAGTAGGCATTGTTGTATCAACAGGTATGAAGACACAACTTGGAAAGATTGCTAGCGATATTGCAAGTTCAGATACCCCAAAGACCCCACTAGAATTAAAGTTAGAATCGTTAGGAAAGTTCCTTGGTTTTATTGCATTAATTGTTGCAGTTTTGTTGGTGTCTATTGAAATGATAATTGCCTATGGAAATCCCAAAGTCGACATTTGGGAAGCAGCAGTTGATCAATTTATAATCGCAATAGCAATATTTGTTGCAATTGTTCCAGAGGGTCTTCCTATAATACTGGTAATTACCCTCGCCTTGGGAATGAGAAATATGGCCAAGCACAAGGCAATTATTCGGCGGATGAAGGCTGTTGAAACACTTGGTTCAACCACCGTTATTTGTTCTGACAAGACGGGTACTTTGACAAAGAATCAAATGACTGCGCGACAAATCTCTACCACGGAAGGAGATTTTCAAATAACTGGAGAAGGATTCAAACCCAAAGGCGAGATACTTTTTGATGGCAAACCATTAGGCGATGATGAACTATCTAGACACCAGAATAATTTAGGTTTTAGACTAGCTGCTGCGTGTCTAAGTTTATGCCATAATTCACAAATCACCAAAGTAGACGGATTGTGGGAAGCACTAGGTGACCCAACTGACTCCGCATGTGCTGTTGCTGGTTGGAAGATTAACGGAGATGTGCAAAAATTCGCTCAACGACACAGCCGTCTTCACGAGTTTTTCTTTGATACCAAAAGAAAGCGAATGTCGGTAATTCATGAGTATGAAGGAGAGAAGTGGGTTTTCTCAAAAGGAGGTGCTGGAGGATACATCCATTTGGTGGATTGGAAAGTTTCAGGTGATGAAATCGTACCTATCGATGAAAATGATTTCAAACGTGCCGAGGATGCTAACAGAGACATGGCTGGAAAAGCCATGAGAGTATTGGCACTATGCGCTCGTCGTCTTGATGATGAGGAGGACATGTATGACATGGAAAAAATAGAGTCTGGATTAATCTTCCTCGGTCTAATCGGAATTATGGATCCTCCTAGGCCAGAGGTAAAAGATGCCATTGCAATATGTCAAAAAGCCGGCATTAAGGTCAAGATGATAACAGGCGACCAACAATTTACTGCTACAGCAATCGGTAAAGAACTAGGAATTACTGACGGTGGAATACCTGCAGTAAATGGCGGTTCTATTGCTCAATTCTCTGATCCAGAGATGGATGAAGCGGCTGCGAACTCTACAATATTCTCAAGAGTTACTCCAGACCAAAAAATGCGAATAGTAAGTTCTCTACAAAGTCAAGGAGAGATTGTGGCTATGACAGGTGATGGGGTAAACGATGCACCCGCATTATCTCGGGCAAATATCGGAATAGCAATGGGTATAGCTGGTACTGATGTTGCAAAAGATGCAGCAGATATGGTGCTGCAAGATGATAATTTCGCCAACATTGTTCATGCTGTTGAAGAAGGTAGAAAAATATACCAAAACATACGAAATTTCGTTAGATATCAAGTATCTACTAACGTTGCTGCGGTATCATTAATCGTTATATCTACACTCATTTTTGGCTGGAATTTGCCATTAACTGCAACGCAAATTCTGGTTATCAATATCTTGATGGATGGTCCTCCCGCAGTGGCCTTGGGAGTTGAAAAGAAGCATGGGAACGTGATGAATAGGCCGCCAAGACCGGTTGATGAAGGGTTGCCAAATAGAAACGATATTTGGTTGATATTTTATCTCGGTGCAGTAATGGTAACTGGTACCTTGATTGTATTTTTCCTAGCAGGTGGCGGCCTAGAGACTTGTGAGGGTCTTCCTCTGTCTGATGGTTCGAATCTGCCATTTGATCAGGCCGCTTGTGAAGCCGGTGATGAGGCCGAGATTTTGAAATGGGAATCTTACGCTGATGATAGATTTGTTCATGCACAAACCATGACATTATCTGTATTTATCATGTTCCAGCTGTTTAATGTCATGAATTGTCGCTCACAGGAAGAGAGTATATTCTCATTGGGTGTATTTTCCAACAAAGCCATAAATATCGCATTTTTGGTATCCTTCGCACTATTGTTATTCTTTGTCCAACTAGCAGACTTCACCATACCATTCACTAGTTTCGAAATTGGTGGTTTGCTTTCAACAAAGGTGTTGTCAATGAATGATTGGGGCATAATAATCTCAGTCGCTGTGCTAGTTGTTGTAATTGAAGAATTTAGGAAATTTATTGTTAACTCCAAAATTTTTGCAATAAACAGCCGCCCTTAGAATTTGTACATATATATTTGAAGTATGGCAAAGAGCATATGGCATGACTGATTGGACATCGACGCCTAGTTTGGCTGGCTGCGATGAAAAATGGGTCGAAAATTTGACTGGGTTACTTTCTAATCATAATTGGAGTGAAACACTTCAGCCAATAGTTGGTAAACTAAGATTAGGTGAGAGGCTGACAATAGCAGACGGACACGTGCTGTATTCGCACAAAAGTCTACATGAAGTAGGTCAATTAGCAAGTTTGGTGAAACTAGCGAGATTTGGACATAACGTTTTTTTCAATTCAAATGTTCATATAAACCAGACGAATATTTGCGTTTTAGCATGCAAATTTTGTGCCTTTAGAAGAAGCAAAAAACAATCAGATTCATACGAATTATCAATCGATGGTTATCTTGACGAGATAGAGAAGTACGCTGATGTCATAGATGAGGTGCATTCTGTTGGTGGCCTGCACCCAGATTGGGATGTGGATTTTTATGAGAATCTGATTTCATCTGCTAAAGCAAAATTTCCAAAAATTTCCATAAAAGCTCTTACTGCAGTCGAAATAAAGCATCTTTCAAATCAAAGCAATATTTCATTTACAGAAACACTAAGTCGACTAAAAAATGCAGGATTGGACTCACTTCCTGGAGGTGGAGCGGAGATCCTTAATGATGAGGTAAGAGAGATAATCTGCAACGGGAAAGAAAGCTCGGAAGAGTATTTGCAAATACATAGAGAAGCGCATGCCCTAGATATACCCTCAAACTCAACGATGTTATTTGGAACCATAGAAGATGTTCACGATAGGTTAACTCACATGGATAAATTAAGGAGGCTTGCTGATGAATACGGACTTTTCCAATGTTTTGTTCCATATCCATTCCTCCCCGACTCTACTAGACTTCCAGAAGCGCAGTTAGCAACATCAAATGAAATTCTCAGAACAATCGCAGTTTCGAGACTTATGTTGGATTCTATACCTCACATCAAGGCATATCGTATGAATATCGGAGATGAGGTTGCAGAACTTGCTCTAAATTATGGCGCAGATGATATTGATGGAACCGTTAGACAAGAATCAATAATGCACCTTGCAGGCGCTAAATCTAGTCTAAATTACGATACTTATCAAATGGCAAAATTGGTCTCTGATGCTGGTTTTGTTCCAGTGAAACGAAACACGGTATACACTAAATTTTCCTCAGTAAAATTAGAGCCACCGAAAAGGGCTAAGCGGTTAAAAATGATTCAGTAGGTGAAATCGATGATAGTAAAATCCCCCGTTAACGAAAATGAAAAGTTTTCATCATGGAAATCAACAATTGGAAGAGTCGCTTTCATGAACTGTGATCCATTGTTCTTGAAACTAAGTAAGGAGTGGAATGTTTTGGCTGCTCCACCATCATGGTTAACGGGTCATCTATTACGGAGAGATTGTATTATCGCACCAATTCCTGCTGCAGATTATGCTAAGAATTCTGATGATTTGATTTTGTTACCAAATCTGGGTATTTGTTCAAAAGGAGAGGTTGGAAGCGTGTTATTATTTGGTTCCAAGCCGATTGAAGAAATGGAGCATATCGCGCTTCCATCAGATTCTTCATCATCTGTAGCATTGATGAAATTTATCTTGAAGCAGAAAAACTTGAATCCTGTCCTAACAGTCATGGGTCCTGACATTGATAAAATGTTAGAGTCATCCGATGGAGCATTAATTATTGGTGATAGGGCATTGGATGCTTCTAAAATACACCCAGAAAAAGTAAGATTAGATTTAGGGATGGAATGGCAGAGAATCACTGGTAAACCAATGGTTTTTGGAGTATTCGCAACTAGGAAAGATACCCCCATTGTGAGTGTAAAACTAGCTTATATTTCGCTGTTAGAGCAATTAACTGAATTCGAGTCTAATCCTGATAGAAGAGGTTTGATTGTTCAACTATCATCACAAGATTCAGGGCTCAGTACCTCTAGGTTAGACCAGTACTTTAGTGAAGTCTTCAATCGATTGGATGAAGAACATATAATCGGATTGAATAGATTTCTCCATGATGCATGTGGTCTAATCAAAGGTGCTGAATTTCTAAAATTCTAATCATCTTTCTTAACGGTTCTAACCTTTCTAACTTTCTTAGTGTTTGCAACTTTTCTAGTCTTTACTGTACCGACTGTCTTTTTCTTTGATATCTTTTGTTCTCCAGGAATATCTAATTTACCGTCTAATCGTTTTCGTTTCGTAGACATAATTGGGCCTTGAGCATTTCGATTCATTCTTCCAGCACGCCTTTTCACTTGGCTCTCGGAGTTTGTACTTTCATCATCCAAAGTAAACGCTCTTCTATCTGAAGGCTTTTCTTCAGCTGGTATTGATTCAGATACAATTGAATCCTCCTCGTAATCAATTGAAACATAATTGACATCCTCTATTGGTTGTGGCTTACTGTACTCTTCAACCTCATCTTCATAATCCTCATTTGAAATATCTTCCATCAAATCAACATTCTCATCATTTTCCTCTGCATCTTCGAATTCTGATTCGTCTAAAATAAGTGAGTTGAGATTTTTTCTCCGAATTAATAACCATATACTCAATGCAATTGTTGTTAATGCTAAGACTATCAATAGATAATTTTCAAACATAAGATCAATAAATGAATTAATATTTGTTTCATCTAAATTATTACTTGTGAAATTTAACAATGGGTCTTCAGATGCTCCACTATTCCACCAAAGGCTGAAGAATATCTCTTCATCTGTATTGATTTGTTGAATTAATATTGGATGATTCTCCACTTTGTGAGTTATTGATGATTCTACTACGGAGATTTGTGTATTTAATGAAACAGTCAAAGGTAATGTTACATTTGGTTGAACATCAAAACTAGTTTTTATTGAGAATTTTATCTGTTCTTTGTCATAAGTTTTTGTGAATGATAAACCTGCAATTATGTTGCATTGTAACGTCCCGTTTTTCACTTCACCAACTGACAAATCAATAGAGTCTCTTAATTTTTGGATGTAATCATTTTGGTCCATATTATTGCAAAATGCATCTTCTAGCATATTTGTTTCTTCATAACTTATTCTCTGATCAGATATAATTCCTCTACGCGTCAGATTTCTAAACAGATAAGTGTCGGACTGTGACATTGTGTAGATGTCCTCGACCATCAGTGTGTCTCCTGAAATTTCAATCACCATGGAACGGATTGTTTCTAAATCAGGATCTCTACTACAGACTGTTGAATTCAAACAGTTAAAATCATAATCATCCTCAAAAGAATCTCCATCATCATCTTTGTCAATACTGTCTGGTATGTTATCTCCGTCCAAATCAGAACCCATCATGCCATACCCATCTGGATACTCAGGGCTGCCGTATACCGCAATGTGGTTGGAATCAGTAGCCACAAATACATGACTTAGCATTCCGTTTGTCTCGACAATAGCGAAATCAAGAGACTTGTGCATAAGATGTGTAATGTGAATAATTTCGAAAGTAGAACCGTCTAGAGCAATGACAGATGGGTTTGAGTCTGATTCTAAGACATATAGAATATCTTCATCATCTGACCATTTTATCCCATGATTGTCTCCCAAGTTCAATGATTGCAACGATGAACCCGTTATAGTGTATGAAAAGATATTTCCAGTAGTGGTTGATATAGCGAATTTCGCATCTAAGGTGCTAAAGTCACAACCAACTATCTCTTCCTCTACATCGATGTCAATATTTGTTAGTTCACCGTCTGCGTTCCATACCTTTACTTTACCACTCTCATCACCTGTAATGACATAGTTACCCGTTTTCGAGAAACCTGTACACGTCACGTCCGAGGTATGTTCACCATTCAATGTTGCAATTTCATTCATAGTAATAGAATTCAATATCTGTGCCCCATTGTTCATATTTGGAGCGATAATTTTAGCGCCATCTGGTGAATAGTCTAGGTTTCCCGGCCGGTTATTTCCTTTAGCTTGTGCGGATAGTAGATCGAGGTTCTCCACGTCAATTACCCTAAGAGAATCGGGGATAGCCTCGTTTGCTGACATACTTGCTGCTAGATATTTTCCATCTGGAGAAAATTCTATGTGATATAATTCCCTTCCAAAGTCAAATCTCTTTATTAGTTCGAGAGAAGAAGAGTTATGAAATTCAATGAAAGTACTGTATGAACTTGCAATTATTGTTTGATTTTCATTTATTGACACAGAATTGGTATGAGCGTCAGCCTTGTCAGAAACAGTTGCATCGAGGAAATTAATACCGGATGAAGTCGAACTTGCGAATGGCATCGTGAAAATAAGCACAAAAACTACAACTGTGGTGATGCATATTCTGCTCCGCATTTGTGTTCACATTGTCCTGTACATTTGACTACTTGAATATATAGCCGGCCAATCAAAAAATCACCGCATTTATACGCTGTTCAAGAGAATTCAAACGGATGGTTCTTGAAGGACACTAAATTGGGACTTATATGGCCAATCAACTTGAACAAGACGCAGAAGGCAACTACATCGTTAGAATCGGCCATTCACCTGACCCGGATGACGCATTTATGTTTCACGCTATGACCAATGGTAAATTCCCAACACCTGGATATCATTTCGTTCACGAACTTCAAGATATTGAGACATTGAATCATCGTGCTATGAACCAAGAATTGGAAGTTTCTGCAGTGTCAATTCATGCTTTTCCCGATATAGCAGAACATTACAGTTTGATGAACTGTGGTGCTTCTATGGGTGAAGGCTATGGGCCGATGATTGTGTGTAAAGAAGGAGTCACAATGGAACAAGCTAAAAACTCGAAAATTGCGGTACCTGGCTTGAAAACTAGTGCGTACCTTGGCTTGAGATTAGCATGGGGTGATGTCGAAGTTGAAGTTGTGCCATTTGATGAAATAATTCCACGTATTCTTGATGATACTTATTTGTCAGGTTTAATTATTCATGAAGGGCAATTGACTTATGTTGATTATAATCTAGATGTATTGATTGACATTGGCAAATGGTGGAACAACAGAACAGACAATTTCCCTATGCCTCTTGGCGGTAATGTAGTAAGAAAAGACCTTGGAGATAAGATGATGGAAGATATCACAAACTACACAAAGATGAGTATAGAGTATGCAATAAATAATCCAGATGAAGCACTTGAATTTGCTAAAAAATGGGGCCGTGGTATCGATGATGATACAAACCGGAAATTTGTTACGATGTATGTAAATGATAGAACAATCGATTACCGGGAAGATGGAAGATCTTCAATAAAGCAGTTTATCTCCGAAGGGCAAGCAATCGGGCTGATTGATGCTAAGTTCAATGTTGAAGAAATGAGATTTATAGGGGAATAGGCATGCCAAATAAACCGAAAATTAGTCAATATGGCTCGGTTGATCCAGCACCCCCCCTAAAGTCAGGAAAAATTTCGCAGTGGGAATCAACTTTGACAAACCCAGGTGTTCCAATGTTTCAAAGAATGAGGAACGTATTTTCTCTAAGGAATGATGGTTCTGACGCTGCATGTATTGCATTATGTTCTGGATTTAACTCGGACAGCGCATTACTTCGTCATGAAGTTGCATATGTATTGGGGCAGATGCAGAATGAAGTTGCTATCCCAACATTGATTGAGGTGCTAAGCAACGAAACGGAGCACGTTATGGTTAGGCATGAAGCTGCTGAAGCGTTAGGTGCAATAGGGAATTATGAAGTTAAACCAACGTTGGAGAGGTTTGTTAATCACCCAATGCCTGAAATCGCTGAATCTTGCGAAGTAGCAATTGACCTGCTTGATTGGTGTAAAAGCAAAGAGTATCAAGAAGTCGATTGTTAGACAAATTCAATAACTACTGGGTGTACGAAGGAATAGGGAGAAAAATGCCTCACGATAATGTACAATTAGCTCAAGCGCCAAATGGTGAGATTGGTCCAAGATGCAAAGTATGTGGCATTCGTATGACATTTGGCGCAGCGATGGTAATCAACAATAATTACTACTGCTGGGAGTGTTATGTCGCAGAAACAGGTGCAGAATCTGCAACTAAGATTGTTGAAGCAGAACAAAGATTCTGGATGGCTAACGAATAGTCACTAACTCCTTGTATATGGTGTCAAAATGTTTTCCTCTGGCTGGGCTCGCTTTGCGCATCAGTTCACGAATTACTATCGTAACTCAACACTATGGTCTCCACCAAGAACTAGATTTAGAGAATGGATGTTTATTCCGTTTGGCAACAGTCCTCCAATAAGACATAAGGCCTTTTCTGATGTTGAAGGCGTAAGACAATTCATAACGCAACGTCCGATGCATTCTTGCTTTTACTCTACGGCATATTGGCATAAGCCGTATGAAATGAAAATGGTAGAAAAAGATTGGATAGGTGCCGACTTAATCTTTGACTTAGATGGCGACCACCTGCCAGGCGTTACTGATCGTGATTTTCCGGCAATGATTGAAGTTATACAAGAGCAAGCTCATACGCTATGGAATGATTATTTAGAACCAGAATTTGGATTTAATGAAAAATACTTGCAGGTTACTTTTTCTGGCCATCGGGGATTTCATCTCCACTATAGAGACCCAGCACTATTTCAACTTGATTCGGAAGCAAGAAGAGAAATTGTGTCTCACATAAGAGGTGAAGATGTCGACGTAAAGAGTAGCTTATCACGATATCATCTTGGTGATCGGACTGGGTGGGCTTCCAGGATAAATCGTGGAATGGAGGAAGTAGTCAAGAAATTACAGTCAATATCTAGAAAAGAAAAAGGCTACACAACAATTCTTGAGGATATGCATGAGGGTCTAAAATCACAGGCACGGAGGGAAAATAGGGCCTCCTCCAAAGGCAAAACATCAATACAAAACCTGGGAGATTTATTAGTTAATGAACAGCGCTCAAGCCGACTACTACAGGGAAACTTTGGCGTCTTAGACCGCTATGAATCACTATTCTTAGATATCTTAAAAACCGACACCTCGGTAGTTTTGTCCAATGCTGGAGAAGCCGATGAAGTGGTAACTATTGATGTTAGGAGGCAGATACGTTGGCCAACATCACTACATGGCAAATCAGGTTTGCGTGTGACAGAATTTCCTCTGTCTCGCCTAGACCCAGACGGTTCTAGGCCATTCGATCCGCTAAGTGAAACTATCGCATTACCGAATACTAATTCTTTATCAGTTGAAATAACTCAAGAGGATTGTAGATTCAGATTTTTTGAACGTGAATGGGAGCCTAATTCGGGCGATATTATTGATGTTCCAGAAGCAACAGCTACATTTTTAATTTTGAAGGGATGGGCTAAGGTAGCCAAATAAATTCGATAAATAATGACTGTAATTATGAGGTTTTTTTCGGTAAGGTTCAATACTATTCATCCCTCCCTCCTGCTTAGGTGAGGTCATGGGGTTCAGGAAGAACAAGAAAAAATCTAATGCTGAACCAGTGAATCCAGCTCTTCCACCTGCACCATTGCCCCCTCTCCCTGGAATGCCATTGCCAGCACCGAACGCACCAGTCATCCCTGATCTTCCTGTGCCAGCCGAGTTGCCACCTGCATCGTTGCCTCCATTGTCTGATGCACCAATTCCATCCCTCCTCTCTGCAGCAGAGAATCAACCAACAGAACAACAGAAATCCTCAGATGAGTATGGTGATTTGTGGGCCAAGAAATCAAACAAACCGTTGCCACAAATTTATGGTCACATAGATAGAATTTCCTCAGGAGAAGCTGGTTCCCTTCTCGACAGATATGCCGACCGATTTGGTCATTCACTGGATAGAGACATCATCGTGTTAAGAAAGCAACAACACGATGAAAAAATTGCAGAAATAAGAGATGCTCCAGTAGTTGAACTATTAGACGAGGATAATGAAGAATTATCTGACGCTGAAAAATTAACATCGCTAGAAAATCAAATTAGAACTTTGAAACCATCATACCAGCAAGCGAAGACTGATGGCGATGAAGCAATGTTAGCAGAACTCAAACCTCAACTTGAATCTTTGTTGAAAGAGCGGAAACAGTTGATGGCATCTATGTCACAACCAGAAATAGAAACACAACCTGTTGCAAAAGCACAACCAATAGTTGCTGAAGAAGCAGATGAAGAGGACCTCTTCGTTACATTTGTATCAATAGTAGATGAATTACTAGGTTCCAACCTTCCGCCAGAGGTTGTTGAATCATTTGTTGCTTCGGATGACTTTGGTGTCTACCAAACTGTTGGTAGCGACCCACTCTCGGCAGATGATGACTTACGTTCACTATTCTTCGCAATCGTCGACAACCAACTTGGTAATATGAGTGCGGAATCGATTGAACAATTCGTCGCATCAAGTGATTTTAAAATCTACAGTACAGTAGGAGAAATGTATCAGTAAGGTGATTATATGGGATTATTAGACAAAGCAGGTGGAGCCTCAAATACAACAGAAGTCAAACCTAAAGCAAAAGCTAAACCAGTTGCTAAGGCAAAGGCTGTAGCCAAGGCAGTTCCAAAAGCCGAACCAGTAACACAAGCTGCACCGCAGGCTGTTGCAAAACCAGCCAAGCAGAAGAAGGAAAAGAAGCCTAGAGCACCCCGGCCAACAGGACTTCCTGATGGTTATGAGATTTCTAATAAATTAGATCGTACTATGAGTTGGTTCGTCAACTTTGGTTGGAATTTCGGTGTTCTTCTAGCAGCCATATTTATGATGGCAGGAGACACCAGTGTGGTAACGACAATTCTTCTTATTGTTTCTTTGGTAATGATAATACTCAATGTAATAGTATTGCCAATAAAAACTGGAAGAAATTTAGGACAATTCGTTGCTCGAATTAAATATGTAAATTCATCAGGCGAAAAAGCAAACCCATTCCAAGGCATGTTATCCAATTCTGTTGGCATTTTAGCACTATTTGGCTTACTATTTGTCACTGTTTCGACCAGTAAACTTGGTGATAAAGATGCAGGTGCTGGCCCGATTGTTTGGACTTCAATCGGTGCCATTTTCATAATTTTATACATCGTCAATTGGCAATTTGCCCGTGCAAGTCAGTACAATCAAGGGTTGTATGACGTTTTGTTTGGAGCATATCTAGTAAAGCACGTTCCAACAAAGGATGAGAAGGCCTCCGGATTCTGGGCTAAGTTCGAGAGCATGGGTGATTATGGTGATAAATTTGCGGCAAGAAGAGAAGCAAAGAAAGTCGCAAAAGAAGAAAAGGAGAATGAGGAATCAAAGACTGATGATGGTACAGAAGAATCGCCAGATGATGACTCTAAACCAAAGGCCAAGGCTAAAGCAAAAGCCAAGCCCAAAGCAAAGGCTAAGCCCAAGGCAACAGAAAAGTGAACATTCTCAGCCTGAGTGAGTTCCATGTTTTTTGTTAGATACAGATGGGCTAGACCATTTGTTATTCTTTCCATGATTTTATGTTTAGTACTTGTTTCAGTATTTTTTACTAGTAAAATTACTAATTTTGCTATGCTGCCATTAATTGCCTTCTTATTCTACAATTTGATCATTGAAACATGGGTTTCCTTGGCATTCATTTCACCAGGCAATAGGAAAAAAGAACTTGTTTCAGATGGTTGGATTTCACAATTCCATGAGTTAGATACGACCATACACTCGATGTCATATATTGATGATAAAATTAGACCTTTAGTGATCATTGTCCATGGCTGGCGTAGTGGAGCATCGTCGATGTTAGGTAGGGCAGAGAATTACATCAAATTAGGATTCCATGTAATATTGTTCGAATTACCAGGTCACGGAAAAAGTGAACCAGTGAGCAAATGGACTGCTGGACATGCCTCAACAACATTCAACGATTTCTATGACAATTTGGAGGTAGATTTTAACATGAAACTCGTTAATGACATTTATTTCCATGGCCATAGCATGGGAGGATTTGTTCTTCTAAGGTTCGATAAATTGGTATCAAATGATGACTCAAGAATAAAGGGGTACATACTAGAATCGCCAATGACTTGCTATTCCATGATTTTCCAAGAGAGTCTGGATACTCTCAAGATACCAAAGATTGCAGAAAAACCCTTCTGGTCCAGATTATCGGCTCACTTCAATGAGATTAATCCAAAGATTTCTGATGTAACCGAATTATCGGATGTTGATACGCCGAAATGGGGAATTATTAGGAATAATTGTTTGATTATCCAAGCAGAACACGACAATAGATTGGGATTAGGACATTACAATCAATTGGTAAAGTCTCAACAAGATATAACAGGATATATTTTCCAACACCATCTAGTTGCTGATTTATCTCATGCTGGTGCACGAATTAATCTCAACCGTGATGGTTTGATAGCAAAATGGATAGATGAAGTATCTGCTCATTCAGACTCAGTAACATCTGCTTGATCTCTTGCCAGTTCTCTCATATCTTCAACTTCGTCAAGTTCATCGACAATTTCTTCGCCAAGTAGGGTTTCTAGTACATCTTCCATCGTTACAATACCTGAGGTTCCGCCAAATTCATCAGTGACTATTGCTATTTGTTGTTTGTTAGTTAAGAATAAGTCGAGAGTTGCGTCTACTGAACTATTGGAAGATATTGACAATACATCTTTAGCGAGTTCTGAAATTTTCAAATCCCATTCATCTCTACTAGCTGCCATTAGTAGTTGAGAACGAATTATAATTCCCTTTACATCATCGATTGATTCATCATATATTGGTATTCTAGAGAATCTTATTACCTGATTCTCATCCATTATTTGTCTTACAGTCGAATCCATTTGGAATGCTGTGAGGACCACTCTTGGAGTCATTACCTCATGTACTTTTATTTCTCTTAACCTTAGTAAATTGTGAATTACTGTCTCTTCATCTACCTCAAGGATACCTTCTTCCTCACCTAAATCTGCAAGAGCAGCAACATCATCACGTGTGACAAGGGATTGTTCGCCTTTCGGGAGTATTTTCTTCAACCACTGAATGGGTACAATGAGCAATGTAAGTAGTATAGTTGTGTAATTTAGAATGTATCCTGCAGTTGGCGCTAATTTCTTCCAGTAGGCTGTTCCAAGGGTTTTAGGGATTATTTCTGAAAGAAACAACACCGCCAAGGTTAGTAAAACAGAGGCTAAGGTTAACGATTCCTCGCCATATAGTTTCTGTACTTCTGAACCAACACCAGCAGCTCCCATTGTATGAGCAATAGTGTTCAGAGTAAGTATTGCAGTTAGCGGTTTAACTGCATCATCATCTTTTAGGGTTGCCCATATTTTCCCGATTTTACTACCATCTTTTTCCAGTACGGCAATATATGTATGGGGAATTGAGAGTACTATTGCCTCTAAAATTGAACATAAAAACGATACACCAAGTGCTAGTGTAACATAGAATATCAGTAGTGTATAATCCATGAAGTTTCGACGGCCCCTAGACGATGCGCTAATTTGCCCGTGGTGTTTCTAGTTATTCAAAATGACGCTTAAATCGAATTAAATACTGAAACTCAATAAACAGGCCCCTCCCGCAGAAGAATCGAGGAGATACCATGAACCAAGCTGGTGAGCATGTTCTAATTTGCGTTGCATGGCCATACGCAAATGGACCTCTTCATCTCGGTCATGTAGCTGGTTGTTATCTGCCGCCAGATATTCAGGCTAGATTTGAAAGAGCTATCGGCAATAGGGTCCTAATGGTATCCGGCTCGGATGAGCACGGAACTCCAATTACAGTCACAGCAGAGCAAGAAGGTGTTAAACCTCAGGATATTGTAGACAAATTCCATCAAATTAATACTGACGCACTATTGAAACTAGGATGCTCATGGGAGCCAAGAGTTGATTCAAGAGGTGCAGATTATGGTGGTGCTTTGTTTAATAGAACTAGTGATGAGCGTCATAAGAAAATAGTTCAAGATAATTTTTTGAAATTACTAGAAGCAGGATTTTTTGAAAGAAAAACAACTCAACAATACTTTGAGCTCAGTAATTCCGGTGAGGGGAGATTCCTTCCAGATAGATATGTCGAAGGAACCTGTCCAAATTGTGGATATGATGATGCAAGAGGCGATCAGTGCGATGAATGTGGTTCTACATACGAAGCTATTGAATTAAAAAACCCACGTTCGAAGATGAATCCAAATTCTACTATCGAGGTAAGAGATACAGACCATTTCTTTTACCGACTAGACTTGTTTCAAGAAGTTCTTGAACAACATGCAATGAGTCAAGATAAGGTTTGGAAATCAAATGTAAGAGCAATGACGAAGCAATGGTTGGATATGGGGTTAAGGTCTAGAGCAGTGACAAGAGATTTAACCTGGGGCATCCCATTACCTCTAGATGGAGACGAATGGCTAGGAAAATGCGTTTATGTCTGGTTTGAGGCAGTGCAAGGATATTCTACATGTGCTCAAATTTGGTCTAGCCAAGAAGGAATCTCATCCAGCCATTCTATGGGTGAAAACGCATGGGAAGCATGGTGGAAGATTGGTGAAAATGGAACCAAACCACGACACCTGTATTTTCTGGGCAAGGATAATATTCCATTCCATACAGTCATCTGGCCTGCTTTGATTATGGGTCTTAATCATGCTAATGCTGGATTGGATATCAGCACCCCGGTAACTTTACCTGGGCCTGGTGATTTTGCTCTAGAACACAACGTTCCGGCAATGGAGTATTTGATGCTAGCAGGTGGCCAGTTTTCCAAATCTAGAAAGCACGCAGTATGGTTGCCATCATTTTTGGAGCGCTTCGATCCAGACACATTAAGATACTATCTAAGCATAAATATGCCAGAAAATCATGACACAGATTTTAATTGGCCTGATTTCGTAGAGAAAATTAACTCAGAGTTAATTGCAGCATACGGAAACTTCGTACACAGGATTTTGACATTGGGTTCAAGATTGCCTCAATCCGACAATGGTCCATACGAGCACTTAGAAATAGAAGAAGGCAATATTGATCACAAGGCTAAGTTAGAGCAAATACATAGTGAGATAACTTCTTCACTAAATAAACATCGATTTAAGGAAGCATTACGCTCAGGAATGAAAGCAGCTCAATACGGCAACCAAATTATACAATCTGCTGCTCCATGGAAATTTTTGTCACCGGATGCACAAATAACGAATGAAGGAAAAGAATCACTGGCTACACTTTCATTTGGTTGGCGCATATGTCGCTTTTTGTCTATTGTTATGCAACCATTTATGCCGTTTAGTTCACAGAGGTTATGGAATAATCTTGGTCAAGTTGGTGATGTCTCAGATGTTGACTGGTCAGAGGCAATCAATTGGGATGCACCAATGACATGGAATCCTGATAAGGCTGAGCCATTGTTCAAGCGGTTGGATTTGTCAGAGATTCTTGAACATGAAGAATCACTAGTATCTGATGTATCGGACGATGAAAAGCATAATCATTCGGTAAAGGGCGGTAAAAAGGGAGGAAAAAAGATGAGTAAGGAAGTTGAGGGCATAAAATATCTAGAATTTGATGACTTTATGAAAGTAGAATTAAAAGTTGGAA
This sequence comes from uncultured euryarchaeote, assembly GCA_937911345.1. Lineage (GTDB taxonomy): Archaea > Thermoplasmatota > Poseidoniia > Poseidoniales > Poseidoniaceae > MGIIa-L1. The sequence continues at coordinate 22,577 of CALDPP010000070.1, forward strand.
AGATCATTAGCGTTGAGGACCATCCAAACGCAGACAAATTATACGTAGTAACATTAGATGATGGAAATAATGGAAGAACAATATGTGCAGGAATAAAAGAATTCTATTCCGTCGACCAACTGACCGGAATGACTGTTGTTTTTGTTGCAAATTTGAAACCTCGACCCCTTAGAGGTATAACTTCTGAAGGGATGATGCTAGCTGCTGATGACGGGAATGGCCAAGTGAAATTAGTTACTATCGACGGAGATATAAGCACAGGTTCAACTGTTAGATGATTATAACCTATCCTTGACATTATGCATGATTTCCTTTGAAGTAGTCCTGCATTCATTATTGATTAATTCCATCCCCTCTCTCATTTCTAAGCCGTAATCTTCCGGCAGACTGTTCAAATTTATTTCAACGTTGAACAATGCACCTTTACAACCCGCGCTTGCTAGTAGGGCAGCAACTCCAACATCTGAAATGGCATTTCCGTTACCTAGTAATGAAAGCGGTACCATTATTTTCAACAAATCAAGTCCTAAAACAGCAGTTTCATAGGGAATTTTAGCAGCAATTAGTGTACAGTTTCTTATTGTTTCACGCCTAATTTCTTTTTCATCGTCAGTATTTTTTGGCAGTTTAAATGCTGCCATAACTTTGTTAAATGAATCACTATCTTCTTTTGCTAATCTCGCAGATTCTTTCTTCACTTTATTGGCTAGTTTTAGTGCATCATCACTTATTTCCCAACCTTCTGACCACTTTTCGTTTCCTATGGTCAGGTTGGCAACCATTGCAACTAGTGATGCAGATTGACCAAGTGCCAGTGCACTTGCAGTGCCTCCGCCGGGAGTGGGATTTTTTGATGATAATGCTTCTTGAAATTGATTTATTGTTAACTCATTCCAATCCAAACTTAATCACCTCTCAATGCCCATTCAATTATTCTCTTTCGTGGATTAAACTCTTCTAACTCTGAAAGCCCAAGTCCATCAATGGCTGCCGCCACTAATTCATCCTCGGATAGATTATCTCGATTACCATACCACCTACCAGCCTCTAGCATTGAATTAAGTGGTACTAAACCAACCAATTCACTCCCTCTTAGTTTAGTATTATGATCATTAGCAATTGATTTACAAATTTCAAATGCTTTGTGTATTGGACAAGTGTTAACATCTAATATGTTCATCGATACTTGACTAATTGAATGAGATTCTAGTGTTACTCCCATACCTTGAATTTCTGGAATCATACCTTTTATTCTCATTTTCTTCCCATTTGATTGTTTAATTAGCCTCCCAGAGCCCCGAATTATTGAACCAATCTTTTTCGCTACAACAGCATCAATTTCTTCCACATTGACATTGTATGCTATTAGTATGTCTCTAGCGCCGATCGTTATGCCACCGGATTTCTTGGCTTCCTCTGTCCATGTTTTCGGACCAAAATCTGGTAATCTAGTGGCGTCAGAATGAATTTCGTCTTTATTGGTTAGTCTTGCTTCAAGTCCTTCATATTCTCCCTTCCTAAGTGTAGATAATAACTTCCTTTCAGGGTTTTTTGCTGCATAGCCGTAGAGGAATGTACATACGTTAAATTCTTCAGTGACCTTTTTTGCTAATTTCTCTGCTAGTTGAACACATTCTTCCATCGTGTACCCAGAGAGTGGGACAAATGGGCATACATCGACTACCCCTAGCCTCGGATGTTCTCCTTGGTGCTTACTCATATCGATTAATTCAATTGAGGCTTTAATCAATTGAAATGCAGCATGGTAAACCAGTTCTGGTTCTCCTGCAATAGTAACAACAGTCCTGTTGTAATCAGCATCCGGTTCCACACTCAAAACAGAACAATTTTCTGATTGCGCTATCGAGTCAATAATTTTGTTAATCAAGGCTGTATTCCTGCCTTCAGAAATATTCGGAACACACTCTATGATTGGTTGGACCATGATAATTGGTCTTCAAGACGGACTTTGAAGTTAGTTGTATAAGCCATCAGGTGAATCCCTTAATCCGCCTTTGATTTTCTTCAAATTAATTCTCTTAATTGATTCTGTAAAATCCTCTTGTTTGATGAAGCTTCTACCCTGTCGGATAGCGATCATTCCCGCTTCTACACACGTAGCCTTAATCTCTGCACCGGAAAACCCTGTTGTTTTGTCCACTATAGTCTTGAGTTGCAATTTTTTAGTTGACATTTTTCCTATGTGTAACTGGAGAATTGCTTTTCTACCGGCATCATCGGGTATTGGAATTTCAATTATTCTGTCAAATCTTCCCGGCCTCAATAAGGCCTCATCTAAAATGTCGGGTCTGTTTGTCGCTGCAATAATCTTAACATTCTCTAGAACGTCAAAACCATCCAGTTCAGCTAATAATTGCATCAAAGTTCGCTGTACTTCACGGTCGCCACTGGTTGAGCCATCCAACCTTTTTGCCCCTATTGCATCTATTTCATCCAGGAAGATAATGGATGGTGCTTTTTCTTTGGCTAAAGAGAACAATTCCCTAACCATTCTTCCACCCTCTCCAATGTACTTTTGTGCTAACTCACTACCAACCATTCGAATAAATGTGGCATCTGTATGATTTGCCACTGCTTTGGCGAGTAAGGTTTTTCCACAACCGGGAGGTCCAACTAAAAGAATTCCTTTTGGTGGCTCTACACCAACTTTTTTGAACAACTCAGGAGAATTCAATGGCAACTCTATCGCTTCTCTAACAGATTGCTTCTGCTCATCTAGTCCAGCAACTGCATCATATCCTATATCTGGCCTCTCAACCATCTCAGCACCACTGACCATTGGATCCCAGGCATCGTGTAGAACCTCAATTACAGCCAATGTATCTTGATTTAGTGCAACTCTTACCCCTGGTTTTAACACCTCAGGAGATAGTCTTTGGTTCAAAGCAACCTGGAATACTGTTCCATTAGATGACCTTACAATACCTCTTTCTTGATCAAGAATATCTTCCAAATGACCAACAATTAACGGTGGTGATTTTAAACTCCTTACTTCTTCATCCAACCTGTTAGCACGCTTTTTTAATGACCTTATTTCGGACTCCATATGTGCCCTTTCGTTAATCAAATCTTGGGTTTGGTCTTGTAATGCTCTAAATTCTTCCTCGAGTATTTTCAGATCTTCATCACTGGAAGATTTGATATCTTTCGATGGCGTTCCTACTTCACCAACCATGCCAATCATTACCTCCTAATGTCTATCATCTATGAACTCTGCCATATTTCTCTAGCAAATTTCATTTTGATTGAGTTGTTGGCAAGACTATGGGCGAGTGTGAAGTTTGTGGGGCAATGAAAGTTAGCACTAGGTCTGTACTGATGGGTAAAGCCCAAGTTAACGCCTGCTTAAGATGTGTAGAAAAACTAGGTCTTGCGCCAAAATCAGTAGCCCCAGGAATCAGGATGTCGAACAGCCGTACTGGAAACTCGTACAAACCAAAACGACGGAATAACATTATGACTAAAGCTGAGAAAGAATTAGTTGACGATTTTGCCTCTAGAATTTCAAATGCTAGAATGTCAAAGGGTTGGAATCAGGCTGAATTAGGTAAGCGTATGGCTGAAACTGTTAACGTGATTAAATCTTCAGAATCAGGAAAACCACCGACTGACTCTGTAATCAAAAAATTTGAGAGAGTTTTAGGCATTGTTTTGATGGAAATTAGCGCCCCTACTGAGACATCTCGAGTTGTAAAAGGTAATAATAGAGGCATGACACTTGGCGACTACTTCAACCAAAACGGTGATTGAATGGACATTAAGGTTCATTCACTGTGGTTAGCACAGGATGACCCGAAAAAAAATACTGCAGTTATCTCGTCACGCCGAGGAGACATCATCTTGCATAAAAAAATCAACACACTACCAAAGAAAGGAATAATTCTTGAACCACTGTGTGGTAAAATTTTTGGCCCTGAAGATCATTACTTACTCAATGAACAGAATGGTTCATTGGTTGGTCTAGACTGTTCGTGGAAGCAAATTGAACCTAGTGTAGAGCAAGTGATGCGTCGCACCAGACTAAAACCTAGGATGCTGCCTTTATTCTTAGCGGCAAATCCTGTTAATTGGGGCAAACCCGGAAAGTTAACAACTATCGAAGCTCTTGCTGCTGCAACCTATTTGGTTGGAAATAAAGAACAAGCCTCAAAATTGTTATCGGGATTTAGATGGGGAGAAAGATTTCTGGAACTAAATCATGAGCCGTTGGAAGAATATTCTTCGGCAAAGTCAAGCAGTGAATTAGTGGAGTTACAATTTGAGTTCTTTGATTTGGAGCATTTGCGAAGTGGTGATGGGAATTAATTACAGAAAAATACCAGTGTCAAAAATGGTAGATGGCAACGTAATGATTGGTTCGGATTCTTTGGCCATAGAATCAGTCATTAGATTGCTTTTCAATAATCAAAAAGTTGCTACTTTACTTGGGTCTCCAAACGATTCCAAATATTTACTATTGGGACATTTAATTTCAGAAGGTTACTTGCAGTATGGTCAGCTGGTAGATTTCAATTTTCAATCAATTGATACTAAATCTAGTAACAATGGAATCGATGTATCAGTTGAATCTGAACTAACATTGGAAAATGAACCCAAAGTTAGTGGAATTACAACTACTTCATGCGGTGCGTGTAACTCTGAAGGCCTTGATGAATTATTGAAAAACCTACCAATTGTTAGTTCAAAGATTACCTTTGATGATTCTATTTTACATCTTGGCATGGAATCTATGAAGTCGCTTCAGAAGGGTTTTGCTAAAACCGGTGGCATGCACAGTGCTAGCCTAATGTCAACTGAAGGTACGATAATCTGCTTTGCTGAAGACATAGGTAGACACAATGCAGTTGACAAAGTCATTGGCAAGTCATTAGAGTATGAGGGGGCAAATCGCAATATTTTATTGCTCAGTGGCAGATGTGGTTGGGACATAGTTGCAAAGGCATCCAGGGCAAACATTCCAGTTATCGCCTGTATAGGTGCATCATCTTCACTGGCTGCAGATTGTGCGCGTTCACTTGGCATCAAAATTTTCGCATTCGTTAAGGAATCGAGTCATACAATCATAGGTTAATCACTTATTTTGTACCAAGTATTGAAAAGCAAATTTCAATTCAGTAGTTTGATTACGATGGTCATTAACAACGACGGCCTAACTCCTGTCGACCAAACTAAACTAGTAATCAGCAAACCAAAATCAACTGCTGCAGGAATACCTGCAGTAATCTCCAGTACAATTCACTCTTTGAAAAAAATGGGGCCGCTTAAGACAATTAAGACTCTTAAAATGGTCAATCAAAAAGCAGGATTTGACTGTCCTGGATGTGCGTGGCCGGATCCAGAACATCGTTCTTCTTTCGAGTTTTGTGAAAACGGTGCTAAAGCAGTTGCCGATGAAGCAATGAAATCTAATGTTAACAAAGCCTTTTTCGCCAAATACACAGTCAAGGAATTAGCAGAGAAAAGTGATTTTTGGTTAAACAGTCAAGGGCGTATTGCTGAGCCGATGTACTTGAAGAAAGGTGGCACTAACTATCAACCTATTTCGTGGGAGAATGCGTTTTCAATTATTTCGTCCAAACTAAATAGTTTGAAATCACCAAACAACGCAGTTTTTTACACCTCAGGAAGAACAAGTAATGAGGCCGCTTTCCTATACCAAGCGTTTGTAAGAATGTATGGGACAAATAACTTACCAGATTGTTCTAACATGTGCCATGAATCTAGTGGTAAAGCGTTGGTTTCCACAATTGGGATTGGTAAGGGTACAGTTACCCTCGAAGATTTTAATCATGCAGACACAATTCTAGTGATTGGTCAAAACCCTGGAACAAATCACCCACGGATGCTTACTGCGTTGAGAGATGCAAAAATGAATGGAGCACAGATTATTCACATTAACCCTTTACCAGAAACAGGGCTAGTGAGGTTCAAACACCCGCAGGATTATATGAAGTTGCAATTTAATTCAACTAAGTTAGCCGACTTCCATATTCCCATTAAAATCGGCGGGGACGCAGCATTGTTTCAAGCAATAAACAGTCTAATTATCAGGGATGGAAATTTGAATAATGAATTTATCCAATCTAAAACCTCCTCATTTGCAGATTATTCAAGTTCTATTGCCGATCTAGATTGGCAAAGAATCTGTCAGGATACTGGATTAGAAATTGGGACAATTGAACAGTTAGCCAAAATTTTGGGTAGGTCTAAATCAATTATTTCGTGTTGGGCAATGGGATTAACTCAGCACAAAAACGGTGTAGCTGTAATTCAAGAAGTTGTTAACCTGCATCTATTAGGCGGCCACATCGGACGAATTGGTGCTGGATTGTGTCCAGTTCGAGGCCATTCTAATGTCCAGGGAAATAGAACTGTTGGGATATGGGAAGCACCTAGTGACTCATTTACTGAACGAATGGAAATTGGTCTAAAGCACGCAATGCCTAGAAAACACGGCTTAGACGTTGTAAATGCAATTAGAGCCATGGAAACCGGTCAAGCAGATTTCCTTTTCTGTTTGGGTGGTAATTTTATTTCTGCGACTCCAGATACAAAGCGTACATCTGCAGCAGTTTCTAACATGTCAATGGGAGTCCATGTGTCAACAAAATTGAACCGCAGCCACCTTGTTCAATCAGGTGAGATGATAATCTTACCCTGTTTAGGAAGAACTGAAATTGACACACAGGAATCCGGCGATCAATTCGTTACTGTTGAAAATTCCATGGGAATTGTTCACAAATCACAAGGAAGATTGCAACCGGCTTCAAAATATCTTAGAAGTGAACCGTGGATAATCGCTGAATTGGCTGCAAATACATTATCGGATTCAACAATTGATTTTCGTAAATTGGTTGAGAATTATGACGAAATAAGGATGTTAATTTCAGATTGTATAGCCGGCTTTGAGGATTATAACTCAAGAGTGAGGGCTGAAAATGGCTTTTACTTACCAAATCCACCAAAAGATGAATGTCGCTTCGAGACTCATAACGGCTTGGCTAATTTTTCGATTAATGCATTACCAAATGTTGAGTTAGAAGATGACCAATTTGTTATGATGACAATACGCTCTCATGACCAATACAACACCACAATATACGGTCTTGATGATAGATATAGGGGTCTGAAGGGAAACAGAAGAGTTGTTCTCATGAACCCCGACGATATGTTAAATTTGCAACTTAAAACTAGAGATAGAGTCGATATTTCTAGTCATTTTAATGGAACAGTTAGAAATTCCAAGCATTGGATTGTAATTCCATACAAGATTCCAAAAAGGAACATTGCAGCGTATTTCCCGGAGGCCAACGAGTTAGTGCCTCTGGATTCAACTGCAGATATTTCAAATACTCCTACCTCAAAGTGGATTATTTGTACCATCAGTGGTCAAAATTCCATTAGTGAGGAGGAGTGATATTGACCAAAGGCTACCTAGAATTCTTCCTCTCAAACGCCAAATTTCGTAGGTTGTGGGCTGCTTCAGTGGTTTCATTGCTGGGTGAATGGTTCAACACCATCGCACTATTCTTTTTGATACTGGAATACTCTGGTTCAGAATTTTTACTGGGCATATTGTTCTCAGTTAGAATGGCTCTGTTTGCAATTACTCAACCAATTAATGGACTATTAGCAGATAGAATTAGTCGTAAAAAATTAATGCTATGGGCTAATATTTTTCAAGTATTTTTAGCATTGACATTCTTACTTGTAGATGGAAAGGAGGATATGTGGTGGCTAATATCTGTTTCAGGTTTAATGATGCTGCTGCATGGAGTCTATGTTACAGCAGAAAGAGCTGCGCTACCAAACATAGTTGATGAAGAGGATTTAATCACGGCCAATGCAATTGATAGTGCATCATGGTCTACTGCTCTATGTATCGGGGCCATGTTAGGTGGAGTCACCGTTAGTGTATGGGGCACAAACGTAGCATTTATTATTGATTCATACACATTTTTATTATCATCATTATTATTGATTCCCTTAACTTTCGAACAAAAATATGATTCTGCATCCAAGGGACCGTTGATTAGTACTGCGCTATCCAATATCAAGGTAGGTTGGACAAGAATATATCAAGATAAAAAACTCTTGAGAATAGTATTTGCTAAATCATCATGGAATTTGGCAGGAGCAGGACTAGCGGGAGTTTTCTTGGTATTAGCCGGTGCAGACTTGACAGGTTATGGTGCGGCATTTGGATTTGGATTATTTTTCTTCGCCAGAGGAATAGGTACTGGAATAGGACCTCTCGCTGCTCGTGCGATTTTCAAAGATAAGTCTAAATGGCCGTCAGTGATTGGCATCTTAGTTTCAATATCAGGTTTCTTCTACTTACTTGTTGGTCTAACATTGGATATTTATCTACCATTGACTGTGGCATTGATTATATTGGCACACTCTGCTAGTGGTGGAAATTGGGTCTTGTCAACTGTTCTTACACAAACATGGGTTGAGGACGAAATACGTGGACGAGTTTTCTCTATCGATATGTTAATTCTAGGCGCTACCGCGGCTCTATCTACAACAGTTGCCGGGTTTTTGGTTGAATATCATGATCTCTCACTAAAAAGTGGATTTATTTTATTCTCATGCTTAATGATGGCTTGTGGTCTAGTCTTCACATATTGGAGGCCAGATGTTGAACAAAGTTTGGAGCAATAGCCTCAAAGAATTCCACTTATTGGGTGATAATATGGAGGAAGATTGGTTAGTACTGAGAAGGTGCTTACAGGAGGGCATCCCTAGCGATTTACCTGTACATCCTGGATTAGATACCTCGGTCGACCATGCACCTAATAGGCGCAAAGTTTTGAATGATAATGAAAAGATATTGGCACTTAAAAATGCTTTAAGATACTTTGATAGTAAATTTCACACTGTGCTGGCCAGTGAATTCTTGGATGAATTAGATACTTTCGGGCGCATTACAATGCAGCGGTTTAGACCAACTGAGTACTCGATGAAAGCTTATCCAATCGATGCTTATCCAGCCAAATCCCAACAAGCAGCATCAATTATGCTGATGATTATGAATAATTTAGATCCGGCTGTAGCACAATTTCCTCATGAACTGATAACCTATGGTGGCAATGGTTCTGTATTCCAAAATTGGGCTCAATATAGATTAGTTATGCAATATTTGTGTGAAATGAGTGACGAACAAACACTTGTTATGTACTCTGGGCATCCATTAGGATTATTTCCCTCAAGCAAATCTTCTCCACGCGTAGTTGTGACTAATGGAATGGTAATTCCTAATTATAGTTCTAGGGAAGATTATGAAAAAATGAATTCTTTGGGTGTGTCACAATATGGCCAAATGACAGCTGGCTCATACATGTACATAGGTCCACAGGGTATCGTTCACGGGACCACTATAACTTTGCTTAATGCCGCAAGAATGCACCTAAAACTCCCCCCGGAAAAGAATCTCGCAGGCGTCACATTTGTCACCTCAGGATTGGGTGGTATGTCTGGTGCACAGGCTAAAGCCGCAGTAATAAGCGGAGCAGCGTGTATTGTTGCGGAGATGAATGAACACGCTGCAGTCAAAAGACATCAACAAGGATGGTTAACTCACATATCAAATAATGTGGATGAATCAATTGATTTGATGGTTTCAGCTGCCTCGAAGGGAGAAGCAATTTCAATTGGTCACATTGGAAATATCGTTGAACTATGGGAGAGAATAGTTGAGAGAGGCGTAAACGTTGACTTAGGTAGCGACCAAACATCACTGCATAATCCATACCAGGGCGGTTATTTTCCTGCCGACTATACATACGAAGAAAGCACTAAGATGATGTCCAACGATCCAAATAAGTTTGAACATGAGATCCAAAAAACCCTAATTCGGCACGCTAACGCAATAAATACATTATCTTCTAGGGGTATGTTTTTCTGGGATTATGGTAATGCATTTTTGCTAGAGGCATCAAGAGTGGGCGCTGATGTATTAGCCGAAGATGGCAGTTTCAGGTATCCAAGTTATGTTGAAGATATTATGGGTCCAATATGTTTTGATTACGGGTTTGGACCTTACCGATGGGTTTGTACCTCTGGTAATCCAGACGACTTAGCAAAGACTGATGAAATTGCACGTTCTGTGTTACTTGAATTAGCCAATGAATCTAAGCCAACGATTAGACAGCAATTAACTGATAATATTAGATGGATTGAGCAAGCTGGACAAAATCAATTAGTTGTTGGTAGTCAAGCAAGAATCCTCTATGCAAACGATGTCGGAAGAAGAAAAATCGCATTAGCTATGAATGATGCAATCGCATCTGGTGAAATTTCATCACCAATCGTACTCGGACGAGATCATCATGATGTTTCTGGTACAGATAGCCCTTACAGAGAAACTGCTAATATCAAAGACGGGTCTATGTTTACAGCAGATATGGCTGTACAGAACTTTGTCGGAGATTCCTTCAGAGGTGCCACCTGGATTAGTCTACATAATGGAGGTGGAGTTGGTTGGGGCGAGGTAATCAACGGAGGTTTTGGTATGTTAATTGATGGCACACAAGAATCTGCTAAGAAGATAGAATCAATGCTACACTGGGATGTAAATAATGGAGTTGCAAGACGTGCTTGGGCTAGGAATCCTGGTGCTATAGAAGCAATAAAAGATGCAATGGACGAGAATCCTTTACTCAATGTAACAATCCCAAATATCACCGATGATGCTATCTTTGACAACCTACTGAGGTGATACAATGAGTAATTCTGTATTCATAGATGGCAATACACTCTCGCCTGCTGAAGTAATGGCTGTCGCCAAAGGCTCAGCGAAATTAGAGATTACCCAAGACTCTTGGGATCGTATTATCAATTCTAGAAAAGTTGTTGATGACATTGTAAAGTCGGGTAAAGTTGTCTATGGCATAAATACTGGATTTGGCTCCCTTGTTAATACAACTATAGATTCAGAAAAATTACAGGAATTACAGATTAACCTGATTAGGTCACATGCCACAGGTCTAGGTGAACAGATGGACAAGATTTCAGTTAGGACAATGATGGTGGCCAGAGTCAATTCATTTGCGAAAGGCTACAGTGGAGTCCACCCCAATGTCGTTCAACAATTAGTGGATTACATTAATCTCGATATAACGCCGTTTATTCCTCGTATCGGCAGTCTTGGTGCGAGTGGTGACTTAGCACCCCTTTCTCACATGGCGATTACTCTAATTGGCGAGGGTTCAGTTGTTAGTGACAAGGGAGAGTTACTGGATACCATGGATGTATTGACTGAAAAGGGATTGATTCCCGTGGAACTTAACGCAAAGGATGGGCTCTCATTGATTAATGGAACCAGCCAAATGCTAAGTTATTCGATTATTTCATTATCAATGTTAAACAATTTGTTACCAATTGCTGATGTTATTTATTGCGCGTCTCTAGATGCATTCAAAGGCAGTTTAACTCCTTTCGATGAGCGCGTACACAGAGTAAGACCTCATCCTGGCCAACAAATTGTGGCTAAAAGAATCCGAGAAATAATGGATGGTTCTGAAATTCTCCAATCTCACTTAGAGTGCGATAAAGTCCAAGACCCCTACTCATTCAGATGTGCGCCACAAGTTCATGGTGCAGTTTATGAGGCTCTATTATCTATGCAAAAGACTGTAGAAATAGAGGTGAATAGCACCACAGATAACCCATTGGTTTTCCCTGGCGAAAACGGACAATCACCCAAAATAATTTCTCAAGGTAATTTTCACGGTGAAATCTTAGCCCTATCTGCGGATAGAATGTCACTATCAATTTTTGAGTTAGCATCAATTTCTGAACGTAGAATGGACCAATTATTAGACCCTAGTAAGAGTAATTTGCCACCGTTCCTTGCTAAAAATAGCGGATTAGAATCGGGTTACATGATTGTACAATACAGTGCTGGATCGGCACTATCAGAATTACACGGTCATGCCACTCCTCGAACCGCATTTTCTACTAGTACCTCAGCTGGTCAAGAAGATCACGTTAGTATGGGTGCTACTGCTTGTTGGAATTTACACCAAGCATGTCTGAGACTTTCAGAAGTTCTTGCATGTGAGTTATTAATTGCTTCAGAGGCATTATCTCATCACGATAATTCGCCATCCCAAACTGTAAATTCTCTAATTTCGCTGACTAGAAACATATCCCCTCTACTAGATTCCGATAGATCAACAAGCGCTGAGTTAATGCAAATTGCTGAGCATTTAAGAAACGGTTCTTGGTTGTCTAGGATAGAAGCAGAGAATTTCAAATTATCAAGATAAATTGTAATAATTCCGCTCAATTTCATCTAGGCCAGTCAACTGTCTAATTCTAAACATATCAGTTGCTAATTTTGCTGTATCGATTGATTCTTGATTTGCATGTATAAAGCGCTCTAATTCAGTTGCTCTTCTTACATCTTCTTCGACTGATTTGTATAATTCATATGCCTCGTCAATAGAATAAGACAAGGCAGGTTCTATCCTAGATACATCTAAACCCATCCTGCGCCATTGTAGAATTCTTTTAACCAATATTTGATTTGTAAAACCTGTTCTTGGCAATCTAGCAAGGTATGTCAACCTTGGGCCACCGTCAATCGCTAATTCGAAGGCCGTTTCCTCGTTTTCTTGAGAGGAGCTTTGTTCAGATTCGGTTACCTCGACTTCAACAGCAGTGGAGTTTGGAGATTTTACATCCATTTTTTCTGCCAAATGGCGTAGTTTAATTATCCATTCACTGTCAAATGCTAAACTGTTAATACAATAAATTATGACGTAATTATTCGCTTTAGCGTCGTCTGATAAACTAACGAGTTTTGTAAGTAATTCCTGTTTGTCAGTATTGTTGTAGATATGTTCCAAACCATCCAAAAAATATATTCTTTCATCGGTTAAGTTGTAATTTTTTATTGATTTAATGATATTATCAATTGATGGTTTTATTGATTTATTGTCACCATTATTTGAGATCCAATAGTTATCTAGTTTTGACAAATCTAACTTTTCTATTAATCTCCTTGTAGGTAATCTAGTGTATAATGTGAAATAATATTCATTGTTGACTTCCATGAGAATTTCTAAGTCCATTGATAATTTATCATAATTTTCGAACTCGTAGAGATAAACACTACCGCGTCTTACCTCCATTGGGTCACCAGTTAACGAATATGACCAGTCATATATACATTTGAGGGAAAAATACCCGTCAATCATTATATCATGGGTAGTATTCCGAGAATTGGGTGTGAGTATGTCCGACGCTGAAGAAAAAGATATCCCAATGGCAGAATGTGGTTCCTGTAGAGCTATTATTGCACTAGATTCCAAAGAATGTCCTGAATGTGGAATTAGTTTTTCAGGTGTATCGGAAGAGGCACTAGGTGAGTGTGGTGCATGTAACTCACTTGTACCTTTAGATTCAAAAAGTTGCCCAGAATGTGGAGTGTACTTCGTCGCTGATGAGGTTTTGGATGTCTTGCGCGAGTGGTTCAGTAATACTGGAATTGATGCGAAGGTATTGTTCGCAAAGTTTGACTCGGATAGCGATGGTTCGATTGATTCAGAAGAGTTGAGAGAAGGATTGCTTAAGTTGAATTTGGCAGATTTGCCACCATCCCAAATCGACCGACTAATCAGTGAAGTTGATGATGACAATGATGGAGTCATTAGTCTTGAAGAACTGGTCGCTGCAATCAATGGAGATGAATTGCCAGATGAATCATCCCCCGCTGATCCTCCAAAGGAGTACTCAGATAATGTTGTTGAAAGAGTAATGAAAAAGTTCGAAATTACCGATAAAGATGCATTCTTATCATATGCCAAGGAATTTGACGAAAATGATAACAATTACTTAACTGAAGCAGAGCTCAAAAAGGCAGCAGAGAGTTTTACGACTATTGAAGATGAAGAAGTCACTGATGAGGAAGTGTTGGTTGAGTCTAATGACTCAGCGACAGTTGTGGAAGATGCCCCCTCAGAGGAATCAGTTGAAGATGTAACAGAAGATGATGTCACAGAATCAGAGGATGAAGATGTATCAGAGGAAGTTACAGAAGAAACTACTGTCGAGGTGGCGGAGGATGACGAAGTCATTGTTGATGATCAAGATGATGAAATGGAATCTTCTCCTGAAGAATACTTAGCAATATTTTTCCAAGCTGCAAAGGAACAAGACTTGACTATTCGAACTATTTTTGAGTCCATGGATATCGATGATGATGGAGTAATTGACGGCCCAGAATTACAATCTGGTATTAACGAAATAGCTGGAGAATATCTCTCTCCCGGAGAGATTATGGCAATAATTTCACTAGTCGATAAGGATTCAGACGGCAGGGTCAACGCATTAGAGTTAGTAGAGATAATTGAGACAATGGATATTGAACTAGATAGTGACAGAACAAAATCCCCAATGACTCTACTCATTGAATACATGGATGTATTGGATATTGACCCTGGGTCATTCTTCAAGAAATTAGACAAGAATGGAGATGGCATGATCAACCGTTCTGAACTAATAGAAGCATTTGCTAATTATTCTAACGAGGATGTTACCGATGAATCTATCGAGGAATTAATAGACATGTTTGATGATGATGGTAATGAATCTATTGACTTACTAGAGTTTATTGAAACAATAGAGACGCACGAAGAAGTTGAACATGATGAAGCAACTGCACTATCAAAGCCAATAGAATTCCCTTCTAAGTGGCAAAAGAAGATGATGTCTAAGCGATGGAAGGATGTTGTATGGCCATTGATTCATACTGGATTTGTATTTTTCATAATAATGTGGGTTGTCAACGGAACATTAGCGCCGTTCGTTGATGGGAATGGTGGAACTGTGCCACTAGATACAGAATTTGGCCAAACTATAGGTGATGATGGTACGTTATATCTAAACGGCGATGCATATCCTTGTGATGATACCATACAAATCGGAGGGTGTAAAAATTCATTGACACCATTTGCTGGCGAAGGGGGCTCTTTGTCAATGCCCGCTAAATTTTATTGGGACGGTGTGATGTTCATAATCCTTGGAACTGTTGGATTATTGGGCGGTTTATTCACACAATTATCTCTTGTCCCTACATGGCGCGCAAGGGTTAAAGCAATGCGTGATAATGAAAGCGAGAAAGAAGCGGTAAAAGAAGCCGTTGCGGCTGAAGATCAAGTTGAAAATTCTAGTGACGACGAGGTTGATGGCAACGATGATACCGAAGAGATTGTTGATGATGAAGAGGATGTGGGAACTAATGCTTCTGAAGATGATGGCGATGCTGATGACTCAGATTACGATGAGGAAGACGAAATTGACATTGGCTCCTATATTGGCCTTGTTTTAGAGGATGAAGAAGTATTTGGCACTATTATTGAGTTTGATGATGACGAAGGGTTAGTTACAATCGAGGAAGATGGAACCGGAGATTTAGTTACCGGTTATCAGGATGATATGTTCTTAGAAGATTGACATGGCTAAAGATCCATTAGATTTGTTCAAAGAAAAGGCAGAATGCCCAGTGTGTGGCTGTATCGAGCGAAAGGGCTCATTCCGTTGTTTAGGTTGCGGAGCATTTCATTCAACAGCTCACCTAGTCGAACGAGATGCACCGCCCATAGAAACTAGAGTTCTGGATGACATAGAGGTGAATCCTTTGGCGTATTCCATGGGGCCAAACCAAAAAATTGTCGAAGAAGAGTTTGAGCAAAGTGATGATGTTGTATCATGGGAAGGTGGTTCTACCGACTTCTCTTTCGAAGACGAATCACCAATAAAAGAGAATATCAATAAAACAAGTATTCCTGAATCAGAGGAATTATGAATATTATTTAATCGTCGCTCAGAAGGTAAAAAACGCAAACCCTTACTGAAAAACTGTTTTCAGTAAATCATTGGTGGGCTCGGAGAGAATTGAACTCTCGATCTTCG
>CALDPP010000071.1 GCA_937911345.1 uncultured euryarchaeote
GCAGCAACATTCGATAGCATCCATGATGATGCAGCAACTAACTGCAAATAATCTCCTGTAGATGCGAGACCGTAGACAAACACACTAACAATCCAAGCACCGCTAGCTACTGTTTGGCCAAGCCATTCCAAACTCATCATTTTACTGATTCTGGTGTTATTTGATTGCGTCGTAGTTTCGGTTCTTTTGATGTTATTACTTTCGTTTAGCATGTTAAACACTCCTGGCCACAGCACGATAAGTCATCGAGATACATACCCCATGATTTGTATGCAGCAATGAATTCCTCAGTTTCTAGACCCAGTGATTCTGCAATGTCTTTAGCAACAATAGCAAATCGCTGCCTATACTTGAAAATAAAGCAGAAAATATGCCCATCGTGTCTAACTGATGGGCCGGCAAGATACATTCCCGGTACTATTGTTGATTCATCATTCTCATTGATCTCAGGAAAACCATCATCTCTAGTATTGAATAGGTGAGAGACGAATTTATGGCTGCCGTCAAATCCACCGGCAAATAATGGCTGTACTTCTGAAGTGAAGGTTTGACCATCCCCAGTTATCACTTGGTAGGTATCGTTTACTTGATTGACTAGAGTAACTATCGAATGTGCATTGAGGCTAACATTTTCTTCGAATTTAGCGTGACGCATGCGCTCAAAAGAATAGGTTGAAAGCGCCACACTAGGGTCGGAACTATCACTTTCCCAAGGCCCTTCCATGTCAAAAACTCTGACTTTTTTGTCATTTTTGGCCAAGTGATAAGCAGCATCTATGCCGCTTTCGTAGCCACCAATAATTAGGAAATTATCTCCTTCTAACTTACTGTATGAATCAACCGTTGCAGTGTGCCGGCATAATTCTGCTCCACTAAATCCACTCAGTGATGGATATTGGTATTCACCTGCTGACCAGACTACATTCTTTGCATGAATGACCCCGTTTTCGGTTTCAATTATGAACAAATCATCATGCTTTTCAATACTGGTAACATTGGTATTTTCTTGAATTGGTAATTCGAAATACTTGGATAAATTTTGAAGATGGGTTGCATATTCAGCACCAGTTGGGTGTTCTACTCGCATGTTGTAAGCGGGTGATACACCGATGGCAATTGAATTGAGATCTAACATGCCGACTGAATTACTTGGGAAAGATGGAGTTATGAATCGTGTTTCAGCAGGCCAGGCAGCGAAAGAAGAACCGACAGAGTCTCTATCAACAATCAAAAAACGCTCAATTCCAACATGTTGGAGGGTAATCCCAACTCCTATGCCTGCTGCTCCAGCTCCTATGACAACAGCATCATAGGGAAGATTATCAGAATCATCGCCAACCGAAATTGATTCCTCGGCGGTTAAATTGCTCTCGGCCATGGTCTTGCCAAAATTATTAACTTTTTAATAAAAACTATTAATTTTGTAATTATGGATTAATATTTAACCTAACAAATGATGGAGTTGTCAGCCTAAGAATTCCCCAAAAAATGTGCATTTTTTGGCACAAGAGTCTCTCAGTGTTACGATTGGTGCTCGTGCCGGGATTCGAACCCGGGTCGACGGGATGAAAACCCGCAATGATGGACCTGGCTACACCACACGAGCGACAGCCTGCCCACCAACAACCTGTTCATAACAATTCGCCTTGTGATTGCGCATTGTTTATTCAGAAATGACTTGTTTATCTTTGCCTAGATTGGACCACCATTGCCAAGCAAAGTAGGCAATCGTGATTATTACAATCATCACAATTGCAATTAGTATTTCATTGTCCAAGAATGTGTTAATAGTATCTAATGCGGCTTTACCATAGATGCCAATTAGCAATGCTTCTAATCCAAATCGTAAGCCTCTGCCAAATAATCCGGCAATAAGGAATGAACGTTTATCCATCTCTCCCATGCCGGCTACCCAGCCAAATACTTTGTACGGGATTGGTGAAAATGCAGCAATAAAAATGCCTGCTGTGCCGTATTTTACAGTTAACGCTTCCAATTTGTCAACGTGCTTTTGTTTGGCGAATTTGTCCAAAAGTTGTCGACCCCAGCGTTGGCCAATCAAATAACCAACATATGATCCAGCGACTGAAGTCAATGTCACAACTAGGAAATACCAAAAGACCAATGGTTTGTTATCCATCGCATCATACAACATTGGGAGATAAACTAAATCAGGCGGTAATGGCTGAATTATTGCTTCAGTGAATGAGACGAAACCTAGTACTGCGGAATTAGTACGTTCTAGGATGAAATCCAGAACTCCACTATACCACGACACAAACTTGTGGTTGAGTCTTGCATTATTGAATGTGTGGCTAATCGGTGGGTTGATGTGGTTGATTGTGGGGTATCTACACTAATGCGAGTACTGGATACGGCTGCATTGTTGTACTGGCCGGCAACCGAGATTGCCGGTGGTATATGTTCAATTAGTCAGCAAACAGAACTGGAAAAGGTCAGTCCACAACGTTACATGTTGGTAACTAGCCTTGACGTGGATTGGCGTGATGTCGAGCCAAACTGGCTAGACAAAGCTCGTACTTTAGCCGCAGATAGTGGTGATCTGCCACGGTTATCAGCGGTAGACTTGGATGTTCTTGCATTGGCTGTTGGGTTAGAGATGCCACTATACACGGATGATTACCGCCTTCAGAACACAATGCAAAAAGCAGGTCTTGAGACACAATCAGTTGGAACAAGTGGTGCTAAGCAGGTTTGGCGATGGGAGTTAAGGTGTACTGGATGTGGCAAGAAAGAATCTGTACCAAGTGATGTAGAATCTAGTAGAAAGGGGTCAGTCAAAGATTGCGAGATTTGTGGCTCGCCAATGCTACTGAAGCGTGCGAAGTAATTATTCTTCAGCAGCGAGTTTTTCCAAAGCCGCAACTTTCTTTTCCAACTCTTCTGGGTTCATTCCTTCAGGGTCAATCCCAACTTCCTTGGCACGGGCAGCGAGTGCTTGTGAAGGTGTTCTACCGCCAGCATCCATGTCTTGTATAGTCTGTTCTAATTTCATGGCTTTAGTTGATTCATCCAGTCCTTTTTGGAATTCGCCTTTTGAGCGACCTAGTGCATTTGCCATTTTAGGTAGCCTCTCTGCACCAAATAGTACAAAGAAAATCACCAGCAGTACAATGATTTCAAGTGGTCCAAGTCCGCCAAACATCTCGCTTCCTCATCTTCTGCTATCTGTGGTCGCTGTTGAAGTCTTCGGTTGAAAAGTTGCTAAAAAATGTGATTTAACCACCCGACACAGGCGGCAAAAGTGCCAACTCATCACCCGGGGATACTGTCGCCTCAAAGTCAGCCATTTCACCATTAATTGCGACCTTTAGTCCATTTTGTAGCCAATCTTCGATGCCTAATTCAATAATTATTTGTCGACAAATCATCTCTCCGCTTACACTTATACTTCGAGTTCTGCCCAGACTTTCAGCCAATGGGCCAAAACTCAACACAGTGATGTACTCGCCATCTGTTTTGTCGCCCATGTTGATGCTTTGAAGCGGTAGTTTATCAACGCAGTTCCTCTGTAGTATATTTATGCGAGCAGTGATGCAGGCTAGTGAATTATGGAAGTTGTATGCTTCTGGAGAATCGACGGTTCAAGCGGTAAAAGGCGTTAATGTCAGTATTGGTGAAGGCGAAATGATTGCTATAATGGGTCCTTCAGGCTGCGGTAAGACCACCCTGCTCAACGTTTTATCTGGTATCGATGAGCCAACCTCAGGAACAGTTACAATCGACGATAAGTCGCTCTTTACGGCCAGCGATAACGAAAGATCAAAGATGCGTGCAGAGTATTTAGGGTTCATTTTCCAGGACTTCAATCTACTACCAGTTCTTTCAGCGGTTGAAAATGTCGAACTACCTCTCCTGCTACTTGGTAAATCTGCAGGAGAAGCCAGAAGTACAGCTCTCGACGCACTAAGTGCAGTTGGTTTGGGAGATCGAAGTGAACATCGACCCAGTGAATTATCGGGTGG
>CALDPP010000072.1 GCA_937911345.1 uncultured euryarchaeote
TAGTTGGAGGACTATTTGTGATGGGTGTGGGATTTCTTGGTATGGCGATGGTTACCCCTGGCTCTCACGAAAAAGAATTACACGAAATAAGGAAGCAGGCGATAGACCCTGCAGAACTCGAACGAAGAGCCAAAGAAAGCGGACTCACAATCGACAATTGGTTTTTGCGTCAAACCAGTTATGTTCCAACCAACGACCCTAACGATTGGATACTTCCTGCTCCCGGTCCAGCATCTTGGAATAGTGAAGATAGATATGCACCAGATGGCGATGGAA
The DNA here is from genome assembly GCA_937911345.1 of uncultured euryarchaeote. GTDB lineage: Archaea > Thermoplasmatota > Poseidoniia > Poseidoniales > Poseidoniaceae > MGIIa-L1. Next base: position 277 of record CALDPP010000072.1, read on the forward strand.
CTCCTTTACCAGAACATCCAGTAAAGGTTGGTACACCGATTCCCGCCAGCATGAGTTTGTACGGAATATTTGGATTAATCGCAACATTTTCATTTATTCTTGGCGCAGGTGCAGGAATATCATCACTGGATAAAATAGATGAGAAATATCTTGCAATTGGAATTATGTTGTCAATTTCGATTATTTGGCTAGTAATGGGCTGGTTAAAGGCAAAAATGCTCAATCAAATGATCGATACTCCAACATCATTAGTTAGGTCTGCTGCTTTAGGCCATTGTGAATTAGTCGGTCAAGTCAGACCTTCGATAGAGGGTGTTCTAAGAGTTGTTGTTGATGGTAACCCAAGAATGTTCATGGAGAATATGGTGGCGTTTAATTGGACCTATGAACAACAACAAGAACGGACTGTGAAAACCAAGGACGGGACAAGAACAGAGAGAAGATGGGTGACAATACGTTCCGATTCCGGTGGTTGTCCGTTCATTCTTCATGATGGAACTGGCGGCATAAGAGTAAACGGTAACAGTTTCAAACGTACCGATTACGGTAATTACATCAAACGTTGGGATGGTGCATTTGCCGAATCACTGGGTCAGCAATTTATGTCTTCATTGATTGCCGGCGCACTTGGTGGATGGCGAGTTATCGACCACCGTTGGACATTGTACGGCATAAAGTTGGGCAACCCAGTGTATCTTATGGGTGAGATTCGCTCAAGACCAGACCAGGAAATCGAAGCAGAAGGTCTGGATAAGACCATGCAGAATACCTTGATTGAAGTTTGGGGTGACAAAGATGGAATAGGTCAAAAGGTCACACTCAATCGAGGAACTGAATTGTCAAATATTGGTCGTTCTCGTTCAACAGTTGAGATGATATCTCTGCCCATGTTGTTATTCTTGGGTGCAATTTGCATGTTTGCCTTTGCATGAAGTTCAAGTCCTTGTTCGAATTCGGCCCACCATGGAAGAAGTAGTGATAGTAGGCGGGGCTCGGACTCCCTTCTGTGAATGGCAAGGTGGAAAGCGCGGTGACGGCCAACCAGGCGGTTTGTTGAAAGATTACAGCGCCCTTAAACTTGGAGAAATAGCCATCAAAGGAGCCTTAGAAAAAACCAGCACTTCACCCACTGATGTGGACCATGTAGTGATGGGTTATGCGTTACAAACCTGTGATCAAGCAATTTTTGGAGCTAGGCATGCAGGATTAGGTGCTGGTATTCCCCAAGAAGTACCAATGCTGACACTTTCAAGAATTTGTGGCAGTGGCGTACAATCTATTGTCACTGGGGCGCAAATGATTATGCTTGGCGAGGCTGAGACAGTGGTTGCAGGAGGTATGGAAAATATGTCTCAAGCACCTCATGTTTTACGAGGGATGCGCGATGTATACAAATTAGGACGACCACCAAAAGAGGGCACGGTTTTAGAAAAGAACATGGAAGATTATCTATTTACCAATCTTCTTGACGGAATGTGTGGCTCATTTATGGCTCAGACTTCAGATGAAATTTGTAAGCGGAAAGGCGTTACAAGAGAAGAGACCGACGAGTTTGCAGCACTATCACATACTAGGACTGCTAATTCTATAGACCAAGGTGTATGGGAGCAAGAAATCGTCAAGGTAGGAGAAATTGGTCATGAAGATGAAGATCACGTCGTGAGGGGTAGTACACCTGAATCATTAGCAGAATTGAGGACTGCATTCGGCCCAGATAGTTTGGTTACTGCAGGAAATGCATCCGGTGTGGTGGATGGCGCTGCTGCAGTAGTGATAAAATCCTCAAGTAGAGCTGCATCAGATGGCGATACTCCACTTGCTAGAATAATTAGTTGGGGTATTGTAGGACTTGAGCCCGCAATTATGGCATATGGTCCAGTACCGTCATCAAGAAAGGCGCTAGAGAAAGCCGGATTAACAATTGCCGACATAGACCGCTGGGAAATAAATGAAGCATTCGCTGGCCAAGCAGTTGCTTGCGTCAAGGATTTGGGATTAGACATCAACAAGGTAAATGTAAATGGTGGTGCTGTTGGAATTGGTCACCCACTAGCGGCAACAGGTACAAGGTTAGTTCTAACACTGGCACATGAATTGAAACGTTCAGGTGGAAAATATGGCGTTGCTACTGCTTGTATTGGTGGCGGCCAAGGAATTGCTATGGTGATTGAATCACTCTAAATAATCAAATCAATGACATAATTCACCCAAGTAATTGACAACACTGCGATGAATACTTTCATCAAAACATGTTCATCAAACAGTTTGAATCCAAGTATGGCCCCCATTTTTGAGCCTGAAAAATTAGCAACTATCAATATAATCAACAAAATTGCTTCATCGAGTAGTTGTGAAATTTGATAATCATTTAGTAACATAAAATGTGCTACGATGGCAAATGGTACAACTACCATCATAATGTTTAGACTTGAACCAATAGACTTTCTAGTTTCTAGATTGCCAAAGAACTTCATGGCTGGGACATAAATCATTCCTGCTCCGATCGCCATTACGCTAGAAAGAAAACCACCAAATGCGGAAAGTGATGTCATTTTACCAATTTGGACATCTCTAATTTCTGCAACATCCGATGCAGTATTATTCATTTTTCCAACCATCTTGTAGATGACAAATCCAACTACAACCACGCTTAGGATTTTGAAAATAGATTTGAACTCTGTGCCAGTGACCATGACAAAAAATACTCCAATCATTGCTCCGGGTATTGCCCCCCAAAGTGCAATACCAGTTAATTCATCATCAATGAACGACTTTTTTCTGTGCTCAAGACCACTGCCGTAACTTGTTATGGCACTCAGCAATAATGAGACAATTATCAACTTCTGGTCAATTTCCCACCCTCCAACATAATGAAACAGAGGAACGTAAAGAATACCTCCTCCAAGTCCTAATGGTGCAAATAAAAACCCGATTGCTAAAACTCCAACCACGATTAAAATCGACTCAAGTAGCAATTTTAAGCACCAATTGATTAAACCTAATTTGCTATACTATTTATTCTATTACAGTTGATTTGTTATAGAAAAGGCTCTTAAGTCAACAACCAGTGGTGAAGACATGGAACTATTGATAATTGGACTTTTACTGGTTGGAGTTTTATTTTTATTCTTCATCTTTTGGTTTTTCTCTACCTGGAACCGTCTTGTCGCATTAGAAGAAAACGCAATACAGTCTTGGTCGAACATTGATGTATTACTCAGGCAAAGATACGACATGTTGCCGAACCTAGAAAACATAGTCAAAGGTTACGCATCTCATGAAAAAGATCTGTTCATGGAATTTGCCAAGGCTCGTCAAATGGCTGCTGGCGCTTTGCAAAACAAAGATGTCAAAGGCGTTAGTGCAGCTGAATCAATGATGGCAAATATGATGCCTAGAATCACAGCAGTTGCAGAAGCTTATCCTGAACTTAAATCAGATACTAGTTTCTTGAACATTCAAAATGAATTGGTATCGATAGAAAACCAAGTTGCAGATAGAAGGGAAATGTACAATGCAACAGCAACAAACTTCAACAAAGCAATACAGATGATTCCTACAACCTTTGTTGCTTCAGTAAAGGGCTGCCAGCGAAGAGATTTGTTTGAAGTACAAGGCTTCGCAAGAGAGGCACCAAAACTATTTGCTTGAAATAAACAGTATCAAAGTGTTTGGTATGTTTCTGATATTTGGCTCAAGTGGGCTCGGTCTGAGGCTTGCTAAATGGTGTTCAACCCGGAAAAATTGTACATTGATTGGTTTGGCTGAAGATTTGCCTATTGGCGAGTCACTCGATAATTGCGAAATAATCGCATTACCTTCCTCAATGCAACTTAATGAGTTGCCAATTACTAACAACTCCCCAACTGCAATTCTGTATTTAGATGATAAGTCGATAAGTGATGATGAACCACTTGAGGTAATCAAACGCAAGTGGCCAAAAACCCCAATATTGACGACTATTCCTATTCAAGGAGATGGCTATGATTTGATCAGTATAGATGACATCTCATTTTCCGCTATGCAGGAAAGAATTCAGGGTTGGGAAAGAAAAGAGGGTGCACTTACCCTGGACAATTACCTAAAATCGATATCAAGTAATAGCAAGGTCACTATATTCTGTCACGACAATCCGGATCCCGATGCTTTAGCATCAGCACTTGCTATGAGTGAATTATTTGCATCCCATGGTCATGATTCACAGATTGTTCATGGAGGTATGATTGAACATCATCAAAATCAGGCGATGGTCAGAGAGTTAGAAATACCTGTTAGGAGGTTAATTCTTGACTGGGAGATAACTGATTTGATAAAAGATTCAGACATAATCGTTGCAGTTGATTTTCATCGGCCCGGGGCTAACAATATTATGCCAAAAGATTGTATTCCACACATAATAATTGACCACCACTCAGTTAGTGAAGGAGTCACTGCCGATTTAGCGATGGTAAGTTCAGAGTATTCTTCAACATCTTCAATGGTTGCGTCACTGTTGATGAGCAGCGATTTTGGAATGAGTTCCCGAGTCGCTACAGCACTAGCTTTTGGGATAAAAACCGACACACTCGGATTTACTAGGAATTTCAATGCAGTCGATGTTCGTGCTCTACTATGGATCAATGCTTGGGTCGACAAAGAAAAACTCAGAGCAATAGAAATGCCACCGAGATCGATTGAAGCACTAGAATCATTCGCTACTGCATTGAATAACAAAGTACATCTAGACCGCATTATACTGGCTCCTGTGCACAATTTGGTCAATAGGGATTCACTGGCCCAAATAGCAGATTTCCTGCTTCCAACCGAGGGTGTCGATACGGTTGTCGCCTTTGGAATTAGGCGCAATAAAGTAATTCTTTCAGCCCGTTCAAATAATTCAAATATCCATGTAGGTAAGTTGTTATCTACTAATTTTCCAGAAGGATTAGCAGGTGGTCACAAATCTCTGGGAGGTGGCCAAATTCCATTTAACATCATAATTGAGCAAAACGATGAATCTGAAGGGCAAGATCAGGATTTAATAATGGATGAAACATTGAAACTATTACAAGGTATATTTTGCTGAAGAGGTGATATTATCTCAAACTCATCATTAGTTGAAATTAATCCAAACTTACGATTGTTGGGTACAGCTCATATTTCTACCAAAAGTGTTGAGGCTGTTAAGCAACAAATAGAGGAATTCAAACCTGATATTGTAGCAGTAGAGTTATGCAAATCAAGATATGACTCACTGGTAAGCGGACGTAGATTGGACAAAGAAGGGCTACTGAAAGTTATCAAAGAAGGCAAGGCACCTCTGGTTCTTCTTCAATCATTATTGGCAGCAGAGCAGAGAAAGCTTGGACTTGATGAAGGTCAACAGCCCGGAGCAGAATTACTTGAGGCAGTAAACTTGTCAGAAGATTTGGGCTTACAAGTTGAGTTGATTGACAGAGATATACAAGTTACTCTGCGTAGAGCATGGCGGAAAATGAAATTCCGTGAAAAATTTAAGATTATATTTTCAATGCTTGGAGATGAAGAAGAGGAAGTCGACGTTAATTTAGATGAAATCCTAGAGAGCCGTGATATTCTTACAGACTTGATGAATGAATTGAAGGAATTTTCACCAGGCGCAGGTGAAGTTTTGATTGATGAGAGGGATGAATATTTGGCACAGAATATCCGTAATATTGATTCTAGCAAGAGAATTTTAGCAGTTGTTGGTGCAGGCCACCTGAATGGTATTGAAAGATATTTGAGTTCCGAACAGCCAAAGGATAGAATGGAAGAGTTGTCAATTGTACCAAAGCGCTCAGTGTTGTCAAAAACCATTCCATGGCTGATTCCGCTATTCGTTTTTGGCTTGTTTGGCTTCTTTCTTTACCAAGGCAGTAATGTTGACATCGTCGAATTATTCACGGTCTGGACACTTGCTAACGCAGTTTTAGCCGCTCTCGGCTGTATTATCGCCCGAGGTCATATTCTAGCGGTACTAACTGCAGCACTTGCATCTCCAATAACATCACTTAATCCAACTCTAGCCGCTGGATGGTTTGCCGGATATGTACAACTCAAGGTAGCGGAACCAACCGCTGAGGATTTGCAACAATTTCTAAAATTAGAATCATTTGGTAGTTTTTGGTCGAATAAAGCAGGCAGGGTATTGTTAGTTACAGCACTTACTAACCTAGGAAGTATGCTGGGGGCTTGGGTCGCAGCAGCTGGCTTAATTGGTGGAATCTAGTTATTTAGTGCCTGATATACTTTGAATAAGTCATTATGTTCGTCAATATCATGAACTCTCAATACATCTACTCCCATTTCTGCAGCAAAAAGTGATGAGGCTAAAGTTCCTGATAGGCGTTTAGAAGCGTCCTCTTTCCCAGTTATGTGGCCGATAACAGATTTCCTTGAAACTCCCCATAGCAAACCGTACCCTAATTTTTGAAAACGCTTTGCAGATTTCATTAGGAGTATGTTATGTTGTTGAGTTTTTCCAAACCCTATTCCTGGGTCAATTAAAATCAGTTCTTGTGGAAGTCCTCTATCAATTAGTTCGCAAGCCTGTTGATCCAAGTAAGTCGCAACCTCCTCAACTACATCACGGTATGTGGGGTTTTTCTGCATATTTCCGGGTTCTCCGTTCATGTGCATAATGCATACAGCACATCTTGCTTCAATGACCAAATCAATCATTTGTTTATCGCGCAATCCCGAGACATCATTGACCATATTCGCACCATTTTCTAAGGCTAATCTTGCGACTTGGTGATTTCTAGTATCTATTGAAATCATAACCTTGTCATTAATTTCTCTTAGTTGTTTTATTACAGGAATAACCCTGTTTATCTCTTCTTCTATAGAAACTGGCGAGGCGCCTG
>CALDPP010000073.1 GCA_937911345.1 uncultured euryarchaeote
GGTGCGACATTAAATTCAATTCTTTCAATTCCGACTCCAAGGGTAAATTGATGTGGAGGTTGAGTAAATCTTGTATCTATGACAATTGCATAGGATTCTGAATCATCTAAAGTGATATCAAAAGCCAAACCTTTCATCAAACTAATTTCCAAATGCTGTAATGAGTCCCATAATGGGTCTGTTTGGTCTAATGCTGTTACCTCCCATTGGAATGTTGGATTAATCCACAATTTTTCGATTATGGGAATCAGTCCACCGCTGGTTTCAACGCCCCAGCCATCGCCTTGGGTTAATATTCCTTCAATGGTCAATGCAACCGATAAGTCATCTTCTCCATCGCCATCAATGTCGATATAATTGGCGAACAGAACAATCTGTCCGTCAACAAAAAGTTCTCCAGTGAAGGTGCCCTGTTCCCAAGCTTCATAGGAAGGTCCGTTATCTCTTGACGTGAAATTAACATATACTGCATAGGTATTGATTCCAATTGCTAAGATGTTGTTTAGGTCAAGATTACTAACAGAAAACAATGTTTGGAAAAGATTGTTGGGGAAACCTTCTGGCTGTGTCGACGCATCCATTAGGAATTCATACGGCCTAGGATGGTCCTGCTCAAATGATGATGAATCACGCATAGAGGTTCCATCTAAGAAAGAGCTTGATACCGCAAGCGGATCTGTTGCTGTAATTCCTCTTGCATTGGCATCAACCTGTGCTAAGGCTCCTTCGGCGGAACTTAGGGCAACGTCAGGTTCGCCGCCTTGAATTCTATCAGCGAGAGTCTCCATTAACGCATCAATAACATCGAAATCATCACGTGAAATCGACGAATCAGCAGCTACAGGATTTGAAATTGATAATAACATCAATATTACCAAGAAAAATGCTGGTTTCCTTGGGTCTCCAGATTGAGGCAGCCCCGGCCTGATTAGCCTTAGAGAGTCCTCATTCATGATTGCTGGTTATCTTCACCCTACGATAAACTATCGCCTTGAAGTTTATCGAAACAGTCAAACAGTTAGGCAAATCTCAATTTGAAATCTTTAGTGCACGACGGGCACGCAACTACTACCTCATCGTGTTCTGGAATCACAATGTTGAAACTAGCAGAACAATGAGGGCAAGAAACCTTCTGAATCTCTGAATCTACAGACTTATCATCGCTTGGTATTGATGGGGTTGAAGTTTGTTCCGGAACATCACTCATTTCGAGCTTTGACTTTATCTGATGTGGTAGTTCGATTCCACCACTGACCACCTGAGTCACCTTTTCGGTGACTCCTGAATCGGTATTTGTTTCAATTATCTCTTCATTTTCTTCTTCGGCAAACATTGCCATTGCATCTGCTGCTGCCGTCTGTAATCCAGCGCCATATTGCGCTGTTTGAGGGGCAAAACCAGTAGGAGCAATATTCGATGGCGGTGGGGCAAACGCTGCTGTCGATGGAGATGATGCAGTCGGTGAACCATAGATTGATTGATATTCTGCATCTTGATTTTGTTGATTACGCTGCTCACTGGTTACAATTTGCTGACCGGATTCGATACCCGCGATGACTGGAGCATCAGCAAAAATTGGAATTTTGTTTCTTTGTTTGACCATAGCAATATGTTGTTTAGCTTCTACTTCAGACAGCCCTCGGCCTTCAAGCAGTTGTATTGCGATACCAGTCTGCCACTTCCTAAACCCAATCATGGCTACTGAAATAGTCACTAAACCAACAAATAAAACAACCATAATGATACCAACCATACTAGATGGCTCTGACGCTGCAGCAACATTAATTGAGAAAGCATGTGAATCAGAATTACCAGATTGATCAAATACTGTTACGACGATATCTTTTCTACCATCATCTTTGAATTCTACATCTACTGAAGAACCCACATAATCTGGATCATCTGTTGGATCGCCATTACTATCACTATCCGAAGTTGGATTCAAATCCCAATGATAAGTTAGTTGATATGATTGGTCATAAGCATCGATTGCGTTTATGCTCAATGTTATCGATTCATCCTCTACACTAGATGATGGTAATTCTTGAATTGACTGTTGAACAAAATTGGGTATTGAAGCATCATCAACAACAACTGTTGCGGTAGTCGTTGCTGAATTACCTGAATTATCCGTTACAGTAAGATTTACTTCATAAGTACCAATATTTGGCCAACTAATTGCAATAGAGTTGTTCAAGTCGGAGAAAACTGAGCCCCACTCCCATAGACAATTGGCTATTCCGTCATCATCACTACTAGAACTACAACTAAATGCTGTATCTTCATTAATACCGGTTTTCCAACCGCCAGTAAACAATTCCGCACTGCTGGTGATAACTGGAGTAGGTGGCACTATATCCGTTACATCAATGTTGAAATTCACCGATGCTGTTTGAGCGTCAGGAGAGGTAACTGTCAGAGTCACAGTTTTACTTCCAAGTGTTGCCCATGATGCATCTACTTGGAAGCCTTCAGCATCGTTATCATTGGTAAAAATACCATCCTGATTAACGTCTATGGAATCATCAAAATCCCAAGATAATGCGGCTATTTGTCCTACTTTATTTGGAGAGGCAGTCGCGTCTAGTGACAATGTTTGACCAATACTTGTTACCCCATTATTTGGTGCGTTAATTATTGGATTAATTACAGGTGCTAGTTCAACTCTTACTGTGATTCTTATGTCGGAATCACCAGTTCCACCCCCTACTGGAGAGTTTGTATTATCAACGATTACTAACAATTCCTGTCCATCTAATTCTTGTGGCACGGTCCAAGTATCTGAGTCAGAATCAGTAACTGATTTCAAATCCAAATCAGCGATAAATAATTGGCCCACTCCCCCAGAAGTATACAAATCATGCATAGCCCGAGTTTGTAAGTAAACATCCGCCTCTCCATCAAGAGCCCATGCAGTGACAACTACTGTTGTTCCAGCATCTAACTTTAGGTCATCGCCAGAAAGTAAGGTTGCATAATTATCTGAATCTACCTTTAGAACATCATGATAAGGGGTCCAATATGACTCTACTATCTCAGTAAAACTCACGCCCACTTGGCTTGTTGATCCACCTAAATCACCTTGATCATTATCGCCATCGTGATCTAAATTATCCAAGACCATGTACCAAGTTTTTGGGTTGATTGATGCAGGTACTTTCCAGTGAAAATCATATCCGCCGAGGGCATTTTCTGTTGAAATTACCTGATTAAACTGAGTGCGATAGGATTGCCCTGCATCATATGTTAGTATCTGATTTTGGTCAAAAAATAACACATCGATTGCGTCATTGATTATCGAGATACTAACATCGTAAACGTCACCTGGTTCAAGATTACCAAGGTTTACTTTCACACACACACTACTATCAACTGTTACCGAATTTAGTAACTGGCCAATGTCTCGCTCCAAGCAGTTTGGGCCATCCCTACCAGAAGTTTGAGCAGCACCTGCGGGCATCAATAACAGCAGAACCAATACGGTGGCTATTGCTGTGCAACGCATATTACGCTGTAGTGCACCATACACTTCAAATGAACGCTTTAATGAATCAACGCGTCCAACCATCATCTCGCCAATACAGATGTGACACTTTGCCGGAATCTTCCACGAGTACTCTGTCTCCATCCCAAGCGGCACTAAGACCAATCTCGGAATTAGCAAGTTCGGACATTGCCTCATCCAGAGATGGTCCTGTTTGCTTTATTCTTGCACCGTAATGAGTCAGCACAAGATGGTTAGCTCCGCATGCGATTGCTGTACGGGCGGCTCCTGAAGCTGTGCTGTGAAGGTAATCTTGTGCATGTTGAGCCAAATCATCCAGGAAAGTTGCCTCATGGATTAGTAGATTGCAGCCGCCTATGGAAGTCAAACTAGGCGCCATCTCAGCCGTATCTCCAGAAATAATTACCGATAAAGGACTAACATCTTCACCTCGAAAGTCCCTACTCAACAATAATTCCCCATTTTTGTTGATATCTGTACCAGCAGCCAATTCTGCCTTTTCATCCTCATTTAATCCCAGTTCTATTGCTCTATAACGATTGAATTTTCCTTTTCTTGCTTTCGAAGTTAGTTGCCATGCACAAGAAGGTATAGTATGAACCGTCGGTATGGGTTCGATACGATTGTGTCGCCAACCTTCCGGTTGCGGCATTTCAGATAATTGAACAACTTTGCCTTGGCTTGAAAATTCAATCCATCTGTTACTCTTTACAGCACCGAGAACCCACCTAACCTCATAGCCAAGATTACTGGATGTGCCGCCGAGTTGATGCCAAAAGCGGTATTGCACCGATAAATCTGATTGTGGCGTATCTTCAGGTAGAGGTTGTCCTGAAAGCATTGCATCAACTACCCCGTCCGTTGTCGGACCAATAATCAACAAGGGTTGATTACGATTATCCAAAGCCATTGATTGTAGCCACGGCAGGACCCCCCAAGTATGATCAAGATGACCGTGTGTCAGGCAAAGAACACCTACCTTACTTGATTTTAAGTGATAGGTTTCGAATGATTTCATGCGCTTCCTCTGAGTTGCAAACCTCGATTGAAAGCCCTCGCCAGCATCAATTACAGCAATGCCGTCCCGACATGAAATCAAGCTACCGCTTACTTGACGAATACTGGTTGGACGAGCCGAAGAGGTGCCCAGTATGTGAACTTCCATAGTCATCCCCTGACCTCACTTATTCATCGGGATTGGTGTTGGTGGAAACCATCTCAGCAATACGATATCGTGAACTCCACGAACCCAACGCCAAGGTACTGCAACATTGATGCCACCTTCTACCAACTCATGGTCGGTCTCGCGAACAAACAAATGTGTACACCTAATCCCATCAGTATCGATCACTACATCATAGACTACTCCAAGTTTCTGACCCGTTGGCAAGTATACATCCATACCTGACATTCGAGAAACATGGTCTTCGCCTTGCGTCATGATGTGACCCGTGTAGCCCTAGAGGCACCACAA
>CALDPP010000074.1 GCA_937911345.1 uncultured euryarchaeote
TCCGATATTGAAGCCCTGAGAGAGCATTTTGGCATCGATAAGTGGCACGTATTCGGTGGTTCTTGGGGCTCAACCTTATCGTTAATTTATGCGCAAAACCATCCAGATAGAGCACTCAGTCTGACACTTAGAGGCATCTTTATGTGTCGAAAAAGCGAACTGCACTGGTTCTATCAACAGGGCGCGAGCCACGTCTTCCCAGATGCGTTTGAGCCATATCAAAATCACATTCCAGCAGCAGAGCAACATGACCTCATTGCAGCATATTATTCGAGATTAACTAGCGAAGATGTTGAGATTAGAAGGGCTGCGGCAAAAGAATGGACGCGCTGGGAAATGGCGACAAGTCGTTTGTTTCCGGACCCAGAATATCTTGACAAGGCAGAAGATTTGGATTTTGCAGTAGCATTTGCTAGAATTGAATGCCACTACTTCATCAATGGAATTTTTGTTGAAGATGGGCATATTTTACATAACTGCGATAAGATTCAACACATTCCTACAACCATAGTACAAGGTCGCTATGACATGGTTTGCCCAACCGTTAGCGCCTGGGAATTGCATAAGCAGTTACCAAAAAGCAATCTCATAATCGTACCGGATGCCGGACACTCAATGGGTGAAGTAAGCATCGCAAGGGAATTGGTAAGTGCTACTGATGCAATTTAATCAAGAATTAATTTAACAATCTTGACCTAATGAAGCGTTCCTTTGATATGGGGTGTATGAGTGGGCTTATTGAAGAGGATAGACTCTAGGTGATTGTATGGCGGATGAGGGAACAATAACTCCAGAGATTCGAATTAGTGAACTCGAAGAAGCACTTGCTACTGAAACCGAGAGGCTTCAGAAACTATTCGCAGCGTATGAGGGTCAAGAAAAAGACCTCTTAGATGCTAGAGCAGAGATTGAAGTTCTGGAGAAAGAGATCATTGAGAGAGAAATCGAAAAAGAGGCTCAAGAGTCACTAATTGCTGAGAAAGATTTCAGAATTCGTGATTTGGAGATGAAGGCTACTAAGGCTGACAAGCGTGTTGAACACCTAGAGCCAGAACTTGAAAAGATGGAAGAAAAATATTCCAGAGAAAAAGACCGTCTAGGTAAGATTTTCAATATTGCAACCGAACTAGATGACGATTTGAAACTCGCAGTTGCTGAGATGAAAGCTAGAGACGATTGGTACGTCTCTCACATGACTCTGTTTGAAGATTTGAACAAGGCCATTAAGGAAAGATATGAGATGATTGAGCGCGCAGTAGAATCTGAGCGTAAATCACAACACATGGCTAGAGCATTCGAAGAAAGAGTCGATGAAATGGTTGAGGCTAGAGCAGCTGAAATGACTGTTGAAGAGGCGCAAGAAATTAATTCCAAGCCAGATGATTCAGCCGAGAAGGATTACAACGATGAAGAAGTCGAGGAAGCAATCGAAACTGCAGCTGAAGAAGCGGCAGAAGAAGCCCCAGCAGAAGAAACTGCTGAGCCTGCGGAGGAGACTCCGGTCGAAGAAGCCCCAGCAGAAGAGGCCGCACCGGCACCGGCGCCAACTTGGGGCGATGACGAAGACCCTTGGGCTGACAACTAGGTGGTATCATGGGCGGCCTTGCAAGGGGCGGGCACGCTCCAGTCTTGATTACCTTCATGATGGGCACTAGCGCCATCATAATCGGAGTCACAATTGATTCAATTAACGGTTTGATGCACCTTTTTGGTGTATTTTGTTGGATGTTATCAGCTTTCTTTGCTAATTTTTGGCGTGATCCAGACCGAAAGATTCCCCAAGACGAGGGCGTATTGGTATCACCTGCTGATGGACATGTTATGTTTGTCAGAAGGGAGCGTGCTACCGGAAGAAGACCAAA
>CALDPP010000075.1 GCA_937911345.1 uncultured euryarchaeote
AATAACAAAAAGCATGACCCGTTGGCTTATTATCAGCATACTGATTGGTGATATCATGGGACAAATGAAGCCGTTATTTGTGGTTCTTATTTTCTCATGCGCAACTCTTTCTGGTTGTATATTTTCGTCAAAGGATGACTCTTCTATTGACCTTGTAGTTGATTATAATTCTGATAATGGAACAATAGTTGAAAGTTATTCTCAAGGTGATTTGATTTCTACCATCGAAGTGATTATTTCCTTTGATTTTTCAAAAACTATTTCAGCAATTGATTTAGCAACATATCTAGTTGACCCAATGGATGGAAGAGACGTCTTTTCTATTGAAGCAGAATCAGGCTCACAAATTGACGTTGATTTTGCTGATCACGGAATCTATGATGTTGTAGCAACTGCTGTAGATTCAAATGGCTATCAAATAAGCAAAACTATCTCAATTCGTATTGATTTGCGCATCGATTGGGTAGAACTCGACACTAACAATCCAACTGCGGTACCATTTGACCCACAGCCAAAAAATAACGGAACTCATGCAACTATGATTGAGATAAATTCCGTAGTAGAAAACCCAAGCCTTACCGGAAGCCTCGGTGATAGTGGTCAAACAATACAACTAACTTGGTACTTGATGGATGAACTGGGAGACATATGTCAAAGCCGAGATGGTCAAGCCAGTGATGGTGATAGTATTACTTGGCAGACGATTTACTTCAATACATTCATGGAGCACGAGTTTAGAATCGAATTAGACGACTCTCAAGATGCAGTAAACATCGAACAATCAATTTCGATATTGTACGAGAATGATTGATTATTCAGTTGTAGCTGCCGCTTTGGCTTCACGGCGCTTCTTGTTTTGTCGCTTCTTATACCATGGATACACTGGCCATTTAGCCAATCCCGTCCACATTACCAAAAATATCAGGGTTGTTGAGACAAATTTATCCGTACTCGCAGACCAAACAGAGTCGACAAAACCATTGTGATACCATGCAATTCTTGCATGATATACTACTAAGATAAGCCCAAATGTCAAATGCACATATCGCCAAATTTTATTCCAATTCGCACCCATATCTAAAATTAGAAATTAATACAGTATAGTCTTTACACAATTCATTCAGAAAAAAACTTAATTTCTAGTGAGTTTCCAAATTTCCAAAGAATATCTATTCTAAATTCTCTTTGGGTTTTACAATAAATCCAATAGCATATTTTGTCAAAGCAACAAGCATAAACCCTAACGCGGCAATAAATGCAATCATTGAGCCGCTACCTGTATCATATTCTGCTGAAAAGTATAATCCCAGGAGTACCATAACTACTCCAATAATTTGTGATAAAACGACACAAGAACGGAAACTCTTACCGATTAATTGGGCGGTCGCTGCCGGAGTTACTAACAATGCAGTAACTAACAATACTCCAACTATTTGCACCATACTAACAACAACAGTAGCTGTGATTATGCTAAATAACAACCCAACATATCTGACTGGTAAACCCTGTACTCTTGCAGCAATTGGGTCGATTGCAATCGCTAAGAGTATCCTATACAATGCAATTATCACTACATAAGCAACCACACAAGATGTAACAATGATATCGAAACTATCTGTGTCAATCATCTGTAGACTGCCCCACAAATAGCCCTCAACTGTAGCAGTGACGCCACCACCCCATATCCTCAAAACTACCAATCCAAGACCAAGCATACCAGTCAAGAAAATGGCGATTGAAGCGTCACCCGTGATTAATTTTCTAGTTTGCATTTGATCGATTGCTATCGCTGAGACTATGCTGAATATCAAGGCATACCACAGTGGGCTGACGCCGCCGAGTACCAAACCAACGGCGATACCACCAAAAGATACGTGAGCCAAACCATCACCGATTAAAGCTAGATTTCTAATCAACAAAAACGTGCCAAGTAGGCCTGCAACAATAGCCACAACAATCGACGCAATTAGCGGACGTTGGAAATATTCAGTTGTAAAGTAGTACGGGAAATATTGGCCAGGTATCGGTTTAAACCCAGATACCGGCTCAGCAATGAATTCCAAAATAGGAACAAAAATATCAAAGATTATCGGTCCTAGAAAACCCATCAATCCTCACCTTCCTTTCCCGGAACCATGATAATTATGCCAGATTCTTGTTCAATTTCATCCCACAAGCTTTGTTCTAGCGAGTCGTGTGTGGCTTCTATACCTCTCAATTTAGCAAGACTGGAGAGTTCCGGGAATTCTGATGTTGGACCATCATAACGTATCGTTTCCTCGAGGTATATCATTCGATGAACTGTTTGTTTGATACTGGCTAAATCGTGTGAAATCATTACGATTGTCTTATTTTGGTCATGGCAAAGATCGTCTAGTAATCTCATTATTGAATTACGAGATTCTCGGTCAACACCTACCATTGGTTCATCCATCAGAATTAGATCAGCCTCCGAAGCTAGTGCTTTGCCAATTGCAGCACGCTGTCTTTGTCCTCCGGAAAGTTTGGTAATTCTTTTATTTGCACAATCTTCCAATCCAACCACGCCAATTATCTTGTCAACTGCTTCTCGTTCTTTACGACTAATACCAAAAATTGACCGGCTAGATATTGTACCGAGTTGAATAAATTCTCTAACCGTGATTTGAACATTCGTTGGTAAATCTGAAGCAGTTTGAGGAACCCAACCAACCTTGCCAATGATATCCTTTGTCAATGGAATTTGATCGTATATTGTCACAGAGCCGTTTTTTGGTTTTAGAATTCCTAAAATTGTTAGAACCAGTGTGCTTTTACCGCCACCATTAGGCCCAACAATTCCGACAAATTCTCCACATGTAATTGACATAGATATATCTCGAAGAATTTGGCTTCCTGACCGGTTAACTGAGAGGTCTCTAACATTGAGTATTTCTTCACCACATACTGGGAAAAAATCTCGACCCATGTCAACCACTACAGATTAACCTAATATGGTCTGCATAAAGCAGTTATGACGAAAAAATCCTCAAACTGTGCATCCAAGGCCAGTTTTCAGATTGTCGAGGTTTTTATTCATCATAGACAAATAATTGTCGTTGGCGTCTGTTGGAGACATCTCCATTGTATACAAGTACAACACTTGTACGCCAGTGTCTTGAACAATGCTGTTTACCGAACTTGCGTCAGTATATTCTTCAATGAACAATACATTCACCTCGTCCTCGTTAATCTTATCAATAACTTTTGTAATATCCGCAACAGTTGGCTCGCCTTCAGGGTCTAAACCATGAACTGTAACGAACTCTATTCCGTACCTGACGGTAATGTAAGAGTAAGCATTGTGGTTTGCGGCAGCAGTCAGTGTGCTACATGTATTACCTTCACCAAATGCAGTGGTATATCCAAGATGGATCTTGT
>CALDPP010000076.1 GCA_937911345.1 uncultured euryarchaeote
GGCCACACACTGCGAATCGAATTAACCGAATCTGGAGAAGACTACTTACCTAGCCCTTGCGCTACAAACCCACTAGGTGGATTAGATGTAGATGGAGGAATGATAGGTTTGCCAATAATCGACAGACCTAATTCTCATGATTCATGGTTCCTTGCACCACCATGGTGGGACCAACAACCAATACCTGAATAGGTAACAAGGAATGGTAAAATATGCACATAAAAGGTAAAATCATTGGCCCCATTGGAATATTTATCATAATCATTGGTGCTGTGACAGCAATATCTGGTTTCTCAGAATTATCGGAGATTGATGAGTTCCAATATGTGGAAATCAATAACGGCACATTGGTAGTTGATGAGTTTAATGACGGGTTTACCGTTTATGTTGAGTATCCTCTTGTTGACTTGAATAGTAACTATGTCTATGATCACTGTGAGGATATCACAATCACTGCTACTCACAGTGGGAAGTGGATTTCTGACTATGGATCTAACTATTCTGAGGTGCAAGATCCTGACCCACAAAGAGAGGTTTTCAGTTATTCGGTAAGCTACGGTAATTATCGATGTGATTCATATTTGACTGCTGAATCAATAACCTATGATGGCAAAGAATTAGTTCGAATTGGCGAAGCATGTGTCGGATGTATGAAAGGCAATACTACCATAGTAGCACAAGACAATGTATCGATGTGGATAAAGACTAATGGAATTGCCCAATATGCGTATGCTGGAATAATTGGAGGCTTTGCGATGGGATGTTGCGGTATTTGCTTCGGCATATTTGGTTTAGCGGGCGGCATTACTGTTGGAGTGCAAAATCCCGAGCACAACGTTACCATAAGAAAGCCCACTCAACAGCATCCAGAGGTAACAATCCATCAAAGTGATTTTAACTCGAAAATAAATTCAACGATGATGACCGAACCAAACTATGATTCAATCGGTGGAGATGCTGGCACTCAACAGGAAATCATTCCTGAAGAGGCTAAAGAAAACTTCTGGGACAAAGTGTGATTGCACAAAAATTAACATTACAATACCGTTATATCGGAATTATAGTTACCCTATAGCATGCATCCAGTTGGTAAAGTCTTCATGGGAATCGGCGTTTTTGTAATCCTCGGCGGAGTATTACTCATGGTAATCGGTGGCGGAAATATCGATGATTCAGGAAATTGGAACCCCGAACAAAAAAGTGTATTTAGTGGCTCTAGTGGCATCTCGACTTACGATCATAATGGCGAAGATATGATAATTATGGTACGTGACAATGTTAGATGCGACGAATTTACCATCACGATGTCAAATTCTACTGATAGTATAGACCTGAAAGATTCGTGTAATGAAGATGGGAGCGCACCTATGGGTGAAGGAGACGACCCGCCTGGTTGGTACCATATGGCCAGTATATCGAGCTGGAATATCGCTGCAGGTGAATATACCATTGACGCAAATGCAGACTACGAAATTGTTCCCTTTTGGGAAGTTTTCGGAGAAGAGGTAGGTGAAGCAATTGGTGGATTTTTCCAAGGTGCAGCTGGATTCATGGGCATTTGTTGTGGTGTTGTAGTTTTCGCATTCGGACTAATTTTGGGTCTGTTGGCGAACAATGAGCAAAAGGTGATTGTCCAAAATACTGGCATGCCAATGAATAATGTGATGATGCAGGCTAATCAAACCACCATGACACAACCGGTGTATCAGAAAAATTATGCTGATGTCCCGGTCCAGCCACAAACCACTATGCAACAGCCACAAGGAGACAACTTCTGGAGTCAAGAGGAGCCTAAAAATCCATTT
>CALDPP010000077.1 GCA_937911345.1 uncultured euryarchaeote
TTACATTAGCAAACAAGGTGTAGGTAATGTTGTCAGTTGCTTCAGTTGGAGTTCCTGATATGACACCAGTTACTGGGTCGAGAACTATTCCTGCAGGTAGTGCTGGATGAACTTCGTAAACTGCATCTGCAACATCATACTTAGGCATCAAGTAGGTCATTGGGGTATTGTTGAGCAAGAATGCAGTACCATCGATTGCCGTACCAAGTTCAGTATCTGGACCTGCCACACAAATTGGCAGAACGTCGTTAGGACCGTCACAAATACCGTCATTGTCGGTATCTGGGTCAAGTGGGTCGGTTCCGGTATCAGTTGCATCGTTGTAGATTCCTGTATCGGTTTCGTAAACGTCCTCAAGACCATCGCCGTCGTCGTCCATATCCTCAACCAATGCTGGGTCGCTGTTGGAATCGACTCCTGGGAACATAGTATCTGGTTGGCCATCGCCGTCAGTATCAGTATCAGCCGATGGGTCAAGTGGGAAGGCGTCTGGACCTGCAACACAGTCTGGGTCAACGGCTGTTGGACCATCACACATACCGTCACCATCGGTGTCCGGATTGGTTGGGCTAGTGCCATCTGTTGCTTCATCAATATCTGAATTACCGTCATTATCATCATCCAAATCCTCAATCAAACCAGGTGAGTCTGGGTTGGTTGGGTCGTAATCATCAGGCAGCTCGTCTGGCATACCATCGCCGTCACTGTCCTCAAGAATCTCAATGGTGAAATCATAAGTTAGTGAAGTTCCGTCAGTATGGTTCGACCAAACGGTGAACGTAGTATTGTCCAAAGTCTGCGTTGGCATACCGGTAATCTCACCGGTGTTTGGATCGATTGACAAACTGGCCGGTAGGTCAGGTGAAATCTCGAAAGTTCCGCCTGGCACCAGCATATATGGCGCTAATGTGCCAATGTCGGTATTGTTCAATGCAACCAAGGTTGGTGGTGGTGTGTTACCATTTGGTGATGGGTCAGGGCCAGCAATACAAACTGGTGGCACTGCATTTGGACCATCACATATTCCGTCACCATCGGTGTCAGGGTCAAGTGGGTCTGTTCCAGTATCTTGTCCGTTGATGTAGAATCCGGTATCTGTTTCAACGCTGTCGAGTAGTCCATCACCATCATCATCATCGTCAGCAATCAAGCCGGAAGTTGGTGGATTGGCTGGGTTGTAAGTTGATGGCAGGTCATCTGGTAAGCCATCTCCATCGGTATCTAGTAGACTGTCGATGCTGAAAGTAAATGTTTCAGTTGCTCCACTACTATGAGTCGCTGTAACTGTGTATGTACCGGTCATGACATCGTCAACTGTTCCAGTAATCTCACCAGTTGCACTATCCTGTGATAGGCTGTTAGGCAAACTTGGTGAAGCAGTCCATGTGGTTGTACCATCCCAGAATGCAGGATGGAAGCCGATTGCATCAATCGGTTGGTCTTCCACTACAGTGTGTGGGTAAGCATTGTCAACGCTGAAGTACAAGTCGTGGGTAGTTGAATAGCCACTTTGGTTAGCATAAATCGTGTAGGTTTGGTTGCTGGCATAAACGCTTGGCGTACCGCTAATCGTCCCGCCTGAGACACTCATACCCGCAGGTAGTGGTGGTTCAGTTTCCCAAGTGGTTGGTGGCGGAGTATTCGTTGTCAATTCTTGAGGATAATAAGTGTAAATTTCAGCATTATTCGTGCCTACATTGAGATATAGTTTATCTCCAATTAAGGTCATTATATAGGTTCCAAAGTTGCTGTATCCAAATAAGGCACAATCGTGAGGTTGCCAAGTTGTATTATTTGATTGCGTGTGGATGAATAGTCCACTAGTTCCCGAACCACCACAGGGATTGTTCTGGCTATATGGGGTACTTGCTTCGAAAATCAGATTGTCGCCAATAACTATTGTGCCATCGTTGCCAACGCCTGCATGTACTTTTCTGATGTCTTCATTTTGCCATCCTTGATGTGTGGATGTGTCATAAACATACAACTGTTGAACAGGAAGAGATGATGTCAATGACGAATCAAAATATAACTTATCGCCGATGGCGTGAGCCAATTCTCTCCCAGGTTCAGCACTGCCTCCACTGGTTCCGAATGGTATCATATCGTATGCTAACCATGCTGTTTGGTTTACCGTATTGTAACCCCACACATCATGCGAACGGTCATTGTTTTCTCCTGTTGCGTCAAAATAAATTTCATTGCCTATACTAATCATGAAATGATAACCTGGATCTCCATTACCTACTCCGCTGTTCCACGGATTTATCTCTGCTGCTAACCAAGCAGAATTGTTTAGTGTGTTATATGCCCAGAGTTCTTTACCGCTTGTGGTTCCAGAAGCCTCCCTTCCTTGGAAATATATTATGTCATTGAGAACTACACTCTTACAATATTCAAAGCCGTATGGCGTACAAGTCAATGTGACATCATTCGAGGCTATCCAAGTTGAGCCGTTAGATGGGTTGTGCGCATGGAGACGCATCCCTGGGGCAGCTGATGAATATGCACTGAAGTATAGTACATCATCAACCACAAGTGCAAGTTTTTCGCCGGGATAACTGCTGTTCGATCCTGAATGAGTATTGAGATCTGCCACCTGCCATGTTGAACCATTAGATGGTCTGTGAGCCCACAACTCCTCTCCAGTTACTTCGTCATTATAACCAAAGAAAAGGGTGTCTCCAACCACTTGAGAAAATTCGCTAAAGGGGCTGTATTGCTGTGTTCCATTGATTACTTTCCACCACGATTGATTTGAGGTATCAAAGGCATGTAAATCGTACTTGTTCTGATTCGAGGCACCTTCACTGTTAGCAGGGAAATAGATTGTATCACCGATAAGATGTGCCGTTTCCCATGTGTGACCTGGATTACTCGAGTACATTGAGGGCCCTATGTCTGCGGCTAACCAGCCTGTTCCGTTAGAGGTATCATAAGCCCACAATTCTTGCCCAGTACACAAACTCTGGGCACTAGTACCACAGTACGCGTCAAAGTAAATTGTATCTCCGACAACAATGGACATATACCTACCTGGCATATAATTACTGGGTAGATTCAAATTGCTCGAAGATAGTGCGTGCCAGAAACTTCCGTTTCCATTTATTGTCGAACCCTGTGGTGCTTGCGAGGTGTAATTGAGTGTGATTGGTGTCATTGCTTCACCAAGTTGCAGTGTGGCACCGTCAACTGTTGAGGTGATTTCACCAAAGTTAGAAGATGATAGCCAGATATCGG
>CALDPP010000078.1 GCA_937911345.1 uncultured euryarchaeote
ATCAATACAAACTGTGTAAGAACTGGCCATGTCATGTAATCTTGGGTTGTATAGCCTGTGGAAGTACCAATAGATATTGCTTGGAATAAACTGTGTCTAAACGAATCTCCAACCGAGATGTTTGTTGAAATTAAGGCAACCATCATGAAAAGAACTGCCGTAAAAATGTATACTAGATAGGTCTTGAATTCTTCATCAGCATATGCCTTAATGAACTCTCGAGCAATAAGGAACCAAATTAGTGTGAAGTTTATGCCGCCAATGAACATAAAAGCGATAATTATAGCTTCAACCTTTAATGAGTCGTAATATCCAATGCTGGCATCTCTTGTTGAAAATCCACCTGTAGCCATAGTTGTAAATCCATGGTTTATTGAGTCAAAGACTGACATTTGTCCAACGAAGTGCAACAGGAACATTTCAACTACTGTCAGGCAGATATAGATCACCCACAGCGCAAATGCTGTTTCCTTCAATTTTGGTCGCAATCTAGAGAGTGATGGTCCGGTGAGTTCGGCTCTCGCTAATGCCATTCCGCCCCCCATTACTCTTGACAACAACATCATTCCAAGCATAATTATCCCCATGCCTCCCAGCCATTGCGTAATTGAACGCCATAGTAGTATGCCACGAGGTTGGGCATTGATACAATCAACTGTTGTGCCTGGTATGCAATTTGGGCTCATGTTGTGAGAAATTACTGTAGCTCCAGTTGTAGTGAAACCTGACATTGATTCGAACCACGAGTTCACCGCACCCCGTGCAATATCGATCATACTAGCATCCGCCGTAAATGGTCCAACGAATACACCTCCTAACCAGTAAGGAAATAATCCGATAAATACGACAATAGGATAGATTAGAGCGACCGCAGCAAAAGCTTCCCTATCTCTAAGCCTTTCAGGAGTGTCGCTTCGGGTGCCAAACTTAAGCATCAATAAACCAATAGTAGGAGACAAAATAATTGGTAGTAAGAATGCTCTCAGTGCCATTTCAAAATCATCAAGCCAGATCGTTATGAGGCTGCATAAGAAAAGTGGGATGCTAATCGCGATTAAGGTCCAGCCAAGGATGAGGCTTAGTACATCAAATCGCATATTCACACCTTGAATTTCCGTTCAAGTTCAGAAACCCTATCAGGGCTAGTGAAGATAATTAGATTATCCTCTGGCAGCAACAGTTTCTCTGGTGCAGGGCGTAGGTTTTCCCAACTACCATCAACAGTTCTTCGCTGGATGAAAGCAATTCTCATCCACTCACTAAATCCAGCATCAGCAATTCTCATGTTAGAAAATTTGTGAGCGGAATCGACTCTCATGCTGATGCCTACAATATTCGGAACATTGGACAGAACCGCATATGCTCCTGCTGCTTTAGTATGTATGTGAGCCAAGATATTATCAACGGCTACACGCTTTCTGTCTACTGCAAAGGTAATCCCCATTCTTTGCGTGACTTTTACCAAATCGGCATCATAGAGCAGTAAACCAGTTCTATTCACTCCCATATCACTTGCAAGTAGTGCAGCAGCTATACTATCGTGGTCTGATTCAAGGGCAGCGATAGCGATATGATGTTCAGGTATACCAACTTCGGTTAATATGTCTCTATCTAGGTGGTCTCCATGGATGACTTCCAAGTTTGGATTCGAACCAATATCAGTTGCTGAGAATTCATTTGCCAATTGGAGATCTCTTTCAATTACGGTAACTTTCGCACCATTCATTAACCAATTTTCAGCGATCATTTGACCAATTCGGTTGGCGCCAATTATTGCCACTTTTGGTGATATGGGGAAATCTGTAGCTTCATGACCAAATATATTCAAAATTCGGTTGAAACTAGACAAACCATTAGTTGCAACAGCGATAGTATCGTTTGGCATAAGGACAAAATCGCCATCAGGAACAATGCTTTTTTCACCAGCCCGTTTTACTCCAACAATCAAAGGCAAGTCTCCATCAACTGTCGTGTTTGCCTCTCTTAGGCTATTGAAAACAATACCATTGGCATTCTTTGTAACATTGAATTCAATGATGTATGAGTCATGCCCAAATGGGATCACTTCTTCAATAGATGAAGAACGCAGACCAGTGTGAAGTCTTTTGATGGCACTATCTAGTGGATTGACAACGTGGTTTACTTTTGCCCAATTTGTTAAATGACCCTGTT
Source organism: uncultured euryarchaeote (assembly GCA_937911345.1). Lineage (GTDB taxonomy): Archaea > Thermoplasmatota > Poseidoniia > Poseidoniales > Poseidoniaceae > MGIIa-L1. Next base: position 2,173 of record CALDPP010000078.1, read on the forward strand.
TTTGTTCTTCGAGGAAATTCATATTTCTAATCCTAGAAATTGACAACAAAGGTTTAGCTTTAGCACCAGCATACTGGTAATGTGCATGCTCTGCTAAGGCACAAGCCAATAGATTTCTCTCATCAGAATTAGTTGCCGCAACAAAAACTTCTGCTTCACCAATTCCGGCTTCGTATAATTTATCTCTTGTTGTTAAATCTCCATGAATTACCAAAACATCTAAATTTTGAGCATTTTTTACTGCCCTAGAATCTGAATCGACTAATACAACGTCCATTTCTTCCGCCCTTAGGGCTCTAGCCAGTTCTGTACCAACTCTGCCGGCACCACCAATAATTATTCTCAAGTTATCACCTCAAATTTTCTGCAAGTTTCTTGATTTGATATGTCCCACCTGTTGTTTCAGGAACATCTAGCGTTGAAAATGATCGAGTTCTATCGATGTTATTGCTATACATGCCTGGCTTGTAATAGTTGTTTATCAGATTACCAGTAGCATCTGCTTCTTCAATCCAATCGATGTATGCTGTAGGCGTGTGCAGTAACCATTTATTGTTTACCACGTCTACAGAACCCTCAACAAAACAGTCATCTAATACAATATTTCTTTCAGCACACCATTCATCGCTCATTGGCAGTAGGATATAGCCCCAAGCATGAGCCTCCCAGTAGGTGTAAGTTGAATCAGTCAATGCCCCAAAAACATACCATCCTGGAATCATTTTTGTTCGGAGGATGGAAAAGAAAGCATTGGTTTGCTCATCACAATCACCAACTCCTGCCGCCAAACATGATGGTCCACTACGAGCGACCACTGGGGCATTTTTGTCGTACAGCACGTTAGCGTGTAGATAGTCAAAGGTTGCTCTTGCAAATGCGTATGCATTAGTCGAACGCCCCTCTGGCAACGATGCAGATATTGTTTGTGCTGTTGATGTAACTATCGCATCTTGGCTATTTATTGCATAATCGAATCTTCCTTTATTGTACCATGTAGAGGAAGTAAATTGAGCAGCTTTTGTTCCTCCACCACGGTCAACGATATCTGAAAAGTCACCACTACGATCTACATTTATTCCATTTGAACTGCCGTCGACACGCGTATCAACTCTTGATGACGACCACCATGAATAAGATGTGCTGGTAAGTGAAACTGCATAGGTGAATGATGCGGTTTCTCCCGCATCTAGGTTAAGTTTGACCTTTACACAAATATCGACACTACACATGTCATCACCTATGCCCACGCCGGGCCACCATATTTCATGCCCTTCAGAGGTTATTAGTTTGTCATCGGGCATTCTTGATGGTTCCCCCAAGAGCGGGATTCCGTAAGAGACTCCGTTTAGGATTAATTCAATCTGATTAATTTCTTGAATTGATTGTGTCATTAGTGAATCACTGCCATCTGTATATTCAAACATAGTAGATTCTCCATACAATGTTGAAATATCTCTTGGAATTGCTAAGTTTTCGCTCAAGTAGCCTTCTCCTCCATTATTTACAACGTCTATTGTTTTTCCAACAGTATAGGTAGTTTCTATCGGATATAGATGATATGGTGCAGCTGCTAACTGTATGTATTCACTAATCCCTGCCCATTTGTTGAATACAATTTCCCTGGCTTGTGGGGACAGCATAATGAATGCGACCAAGCCAAGCATAACTACGCTGCGAAACCTATTTTTGCGTCGTTTTAGAATATTTTTTCTTCTACCAGTGTGAGTTCGAACCACACCTGATTTGGTTGGTTTTTTTGTTTTCATGTAAGTTGTATCTATCGAGCCTTGATTGAATTGCTGCTCAGCGGCAAACTGTTTTGACTTGATATTCGCTAATACTCTGCCGCATGTGTAGCAAATTGTGTCACCCGGAAGTGTTACACTCCTACAATAGGGGCAAGTACCCATGATACCCGGCTTTGACGACATTGTATAACGCTTACCTGCGGATATCCTCCAAAGCGTTTATTTTGTTGGTAAATCTAAATTTTCATAAAATCAAATTATATACTCTATGTAAGTAATTATTCACTTTCATTAAGCTTCAATTTGGCACCAACTTCAGCAGATAATTTAGCCATTTTTCTCTCTCTGGCCTGTCTAGCCCATATCTTACGTAGTTGTTTTTTACCTTCTTTGGGAACTGAATTCCATATCCAATCCTCTGAAGCTCTATTGGCAATTAGCATTACAGGAATTATGAATATCCATCCAATTGGAGCAGAAAGAACATATGCAAACATAACAACAAATCCACATCTCCACATAGTTGCTCTAAGAATTGCCCCCCATTTTCTTCCCATTAACATCATTTGTCCTTGATATGACGAGATAATCGCTTCACATCTAGGAGCGAGCACACTCAAAAGTGCCACAGTAATAACAAGTTGAGTATTGAAATCAGACAGTCTCAAGACAGCATAAATTACCACCATTCCAAACATACCCCCAATAGCGAGCCCTAATGCCCATCCGCTGGTGGTTTGTGAACTTCCAGAACGAACGCGTTTTCTTCGAAGAATAAAGTGAGCGACTATTGATGCGATTAAGCAAAGAAGAATCAAATTGATCGGGTTAGCAATTTCTCCACCACCCGTGGCTTCAAATTCGATGGTTGGTATGATAATTTCAGTGTAAATCATCGATCCATATATGCCGCCAAGTAATATCCCCCAGAATATGTTGCTCCATGCGGTGGGTAAATCATAGAATCCTGAGTATCTTGTCATCACCCCTCTCCAGCCGAGAGTCATGCCAATCAAGGCTGACACGCTGGATATTTGGAATAACAGCAAATCAGAAGCCATTGTTCTTGCGCATCTGTTTTAGTTCATCAAGTCAATGCAGGATTTATCTTAAATCCGTTGAATTCAAAGACTTCCAATTATGAGCCGTATACATGGCAAGATTACTTTTGTTCGGCGGCAAAGGTGGAGTTGGCAAAACTACAACCTCCACTGCCACTGCAATTCATCTTGCAGATTGTGGTCTCAGGGTACTACTTGTTTCCAGCGACCCCGCACACTCAACCTCAGATTCACTAGGAGTTGACATTGGGACAGAGCCAACACCGGTTCAAGGTGTTGAAGGATTGTATGGGTTAGAAATGGATCCAGAATCTAAATTATCTAATTTATTACCCAAACTGGGTAATATGGTTGATGGCATGAACTCCGGTGGTGGATTAGGAGGGCTTGGTGGCTTGGGTATGATGCTTGACCCGTCTGCAAAACAAGAACTTGATGAAATAAAATCGGATGTTAAAACATCAGATATGATTTTGCCGGGCCTTGATGAAGCGCTTGCTTTTGATGAACTCTTGAAGCATGTTGAAGACCCAAATTGGGATGTAATTGTTTTTGACACTGCGCCCACGGGTCACACACTCAGGTTCTTATCTTTGCCTGAAATAATTGAATCATGGTCTGGTCGTTTAATTAGATTAATGAGGGTCTCTGGTGGCATACGCTCAATGTTATTCGGTCGCAAAGAAAGTGAAGAAATGAAACAAGAACTTGAACGATTTAGGAATCGTGTTTTGCATGTTAGAAGAGTTCTTAGCGATTCACAATTGACCTCATTTACATTGGTTACTATACCTGAAAAAATGGGTGTAAACGAGACAGTAAGGGCGTACAATTCTTTGATTGATTATCAATTGCCAGTATCTGCTTGCATAGTAAACAGAGTTACCCCCAAGTTTGACCATCCGTTTTTGCAAAATCGGAGAGAGGCTGAACAAAATAGAATCACCGAACTAAAAGATAGATTAACCTCGGTAGAAGTTAGTTCCATGGAATTACTAGATGAGGAAGTCGTTGGTATCGATAGCTTGAGATTAGTTGCAGAGAAACTATACGGATTGCCTGAAAAATTACCAGCAGATTTGGGACCTCATGAGGTAGGTGACATGGTAAAACACAGTATTCATCGAGGAATATATCGAGAGATTAGTGACGAACATGAATTAATTTTCTTACATTTCCCGGGAATTAAGCGGGATGATTTATCGCTTAGAAGTGATGATGGAATACTATTCGTTGGCTTAAATGGCCGAGAAAGAGAAATCCCGACAAGTGTTCCAGTTAAAGCTAGTCAGGTCGGTGCTAAATTAGAGGGCGATATTCTTAGACTGAATATACCATTGACCGAGGGATGAATTCAAAGAGGAAAAGCATGAGGGGATGTTATGGCACTCGAAGGTCTGTCAAGAGGAATCTTTCGTTCCCTCGGTTTTTTGAAGAACCGCCGGAAACTGGACGAGGACGAACTTCGTGAAATGACACGAAGCCTACGACGTGCCTTGCAAGAGGCAGATTTCAACGTACGTCAGACAAAAGAAATTGTCGAACGAATGGAAACAAGACTGCGCGAGGAAGAGCCTAGACCTGGATTAACTCTACAAACTCACGCAATGAATATACTCTATACTGAACTTGTTAGAATACTTGGCCCTGCTCACCAGTTTCAACCTAGAGGTGCAACATTACTTTTGGTTGGTTTGTACGGACAAGGAAAGACTACTACCACTGCTAAACTTGCTGAGTGGTACCGTAAAAAGCATGGATTAAGGGTCGCAGTAATCGAAGCTGACGTACATCGTCCAGGTGCATATGCACAACTTTCGCAACTTCTCGAAGATACCACTGTACAAGTATATGGCGAGCCGGAAAACAAAGATGCGGCACAAATAGTGAGAAATGGACTGGCAGAATGTTCTGCTGCAGATTTGGTGATCGTGGACACTGCTGGGCGACATCAATTAGACCAAGAGTTAGTTGAGGAATTAGAAAATATTGCATCATTGACAAGAGCAACTGAGCGATGGTTGGTTATTGATGCCCAGGTGGGGCAAGCAGCAGGACCTGTAGCGGCTTCTTTTCATCAGTTGGCCGGTGTTACTGGCATTGTTGTAACTAAACTAGACGGTACTGCTAGAGGTGGTGGCGCCCTTTCAGCAGTTGCTGCCACAGGTGCCCCAATTGTACACATCGGTGTAGGGGAGAAGGTGGCAGATTTAGAGAAGTTTGAGTCTGATAGGTTTATCTCAAGATTACTTGGAATGGGGGATATTCAGGGATTGATAGATCTCGCTCCTGAAGACCTTGACGAGGAAGAAGCAATGCGTCTGACTCAAAGGATGATGAGTGGTAGGTTCACGCTAAACGACATGTACAAGCAGATGGAAATGATGTCAAAGGTAGGCACTATTGACAAACTAATGTCTTTCCTACCGGGTAATATGTTAGGCGGTTTAGGTGGCATGACAAAGTCTCAAAAGCACGCAATGCAAGATAATCTAGACCGCTACAGGACAATAATGGATAGTATGACTGCCTGGGAAAAGAATGAACCTGCGAAAATTAAAGCGGATCGAATAAAGCGAATTGCTCGTGGTTCAGGGGTTAGAGAAAAGGATGTTAGAGAACTAATTGGTCAATGGAATCGTTCGAGAAAAATGATGAAAGGTATGGGTGGAAACAGGAAACTGAATAAGCAAATGCGTAAAATGATGAAGGATGGAGATATGGACATTGATCCATCGTCATTTGGAATGTAATCATTCCTCGTGTGGCGGCAAATCTGGTATAACTTTAGCACTTGCTTCCTGTTCTGCCGCTTCAGCAGCTAGCCTAGCCTCTTCTTGTGCCAATCGAGCATTTTCCTCTGCAATTCTCTTTGCTTCTGCTTCTTGTTGAGCCAATCTAGCATTTTCCTCTGCAATTCTCTTTGCCTCTGCTTCTTCCTGGAGACGTTTCTCTTCAGCGATAACTCTCGCTTCTTCGATTTCTGCAGCAATTCTTGCCTCGTCTTCCAATTTTTGCTCTTCTGTTAAGCGTATTGCCTCTTCAACCATCTTTTGATGTGCTTCATTTGCTAGGGCCAGTTTTGCTTCTTCCTCAAGCCTTAATTTTTCTTTTTCAGCGTTGATTCTTGCTTCTTCTTCGGCTTTTCTCGCTTCTTCTTCGGCTTTTCTCGCTTCTTCTTCTGCTAGCCTTGCTTGCTCTTCAGCCAATCTAGCCTCTTCTTCGGCTTTTATCCTAGCCTCTTCTTCGGCTTTTATCCTCGCTTCTTCTTCTGCCTTGACCCTTGCTTCTTCTTCAGCCCTTATTCGAGCGTTTTCTTCTGCTTTGAGTCTTGCTTCCTCTTCGATTCTAGCAATCTCTTCAGCCTTAATTCTAGCCTCTTCTTTTAGCCTAGCCTCTTCTTCAGCCCGCTTTCGTGCTTCTTCTTCCTCGATGGCTCTTTTTCTAGCCTCTTCCACTAAACGTTCCTGCTCTTCTATTTGCGCCCTCAACTCTGCTTCAGCCTTTGCTTTTGCTTCTGCTTCTGCTCTTGCTTTCTCAATGGCCTCTGCTCTTGCTCGTAGTTCTGCTTCTTTGCGAAGTTGTTCTTTCATAATTAGTTCTTCACGGAGTCTTTGTTCTTCCTCGAGTCTTTTACTAAGTCCGAACCGATCCATGATCACATCACGAATTGCGTTAAAGTCATCATCAGTTAATTCCAAGACTTCTGATCTTGCATCTAAGAGAATTAGTTCAACTTCAGATTCAATATATAACCCAGTATGATTATTCATTTTATCTCTCAAAATCCGGTAAAAATCTCTTTGTGCTGGAATAATTTGTCCATCTGAGGTGATAAAATTTTGTACTGCAGTCATTACTTCAGTTAAATTTAGTTGGTCACTCATACTACAATCAACCCTATCTCAGTACGTCTTGGCCAGTATTACTCTTCGCTTAGTCATTTTGCCGGTCATAAGGCATGGCCTCTCCTGCGGGTATTCGTCAGTTGAATCTCCTAAAAATGTAAGACCAGTTAATTTCTCGATTACCTCCGCATGAGCATCATTACCATCAAAAGCCATTTCGTAGATTTTACCGTCGATGATGTCGCCTACCATAGCCCAATTACCATCACTTTCAACAAATTCTGGTAGTTGTACCATTACATCATTCATATGTTCAAATGACCGCTTCCTTAGTTCAGTTGAGATTTCATTTAATTTGTTGTTACAAAGCTCAACTATATTATCAATCAATAATGGTTCTTTTCCACCAGTTCTTAATGCGGCAAAAACAGTTCCCTGTGCGATGTCTCGTGGCCCTACATCTAATCTAAGAGGGACTCCTTTTATTTCCCAGTCGTAGTATTTCTGTCCAGCCCTTATGTCTCTTGAGTCGACTTTTACTCTTAATCCTGACTTACGTAAAAGTTCAGCAATACGGTTTGATTCACCAACAGTGTCCACTTCGGAATTCTTCTTTATCATCGGGCAGATTACAATCTGAAATGGTGCAATTGCAGGCGGCATAATTAATCCATTATCATCTCCATGCATTCCTACCACTGCACCAAGTAATCTTTCAGACATACCGTAAGTTGTTTGGTGAACATATTGCTGTTCAGCATCTAGATTTTCATAAGTTATGTCAAATGCTTTAGCCCACTGATCTCGATAATGATGACATGACGCAACTTGCAAAGTTCTACCATTTGGCATTACAGCGTCTATGCCAATTGTATACCATGCACCAGGAAATGTATCCCATACTGGTCTTTTGGCTTTGATAATCGGTAAACACAATTTCTCCATCAAATTATCAACTATCTCTAGGTCTTGCTCAATTTGCCTAGTAGCACAGGCTTCATCGGCATGGGCAGTATGTGCTTCAAAGAAGTGGATTTCTCTGACTCGAATAAATGATCTTGTTTGTTTAGTTTCATATCGAAATGTATTAACCATCTGGTATATCTTTAGGGGCAGATCTTTGTGTGATCTAATCCATAAAGGAAACATCGTATACATTGCAGTTTCAGAAGTAGGTCGTAAAAACATTGGAATGTCTAGGTCGTTTTCACCTGCATGTTTTACCCAATAAACCTCTTTTTTGAAACCACCTTCTTCTTCTTCATCTCTTAACTCATCGGGGTCTATGCCCTCTTCTCTTGCACGTTTAAGTCTAGCAACGAGTGCATTTTCTTTCTCAAGCAAATTCTCCGGTATAAGTAGTGGAAAATTTACTTCCTCATGTTCGGTTCTATCCATTTCACTATGAGTTAAGGAATCAATGAGTTTCATTGTCTTCCAACCATATGGCCTCCAGACATCCATTCCCTTGATTGGATATCGTTTATCAACCAAATCTGAAGCTTCAACGATAAATGGATACCATTCATTAAAACTCTCAACTTTAGATGGTATGCCTCGCTTCGCTTTGGCAGGCCCTTTGCTCATATTGTTGCCTCGTGAGACTATCACTCATGAATATGTTGCTCTTCATTGATTGATTTTGTAGTTAATCCAATCAATGCCAGTATTGCTGCTAGACACCAAACAATTTCCAATATAAGGAACGCCCATTCATCAATTAGTAATGCTCTAATCGCTAATAATCCTGAGCCAGATGCCATCATTAACAAATAAATTTTGTTTTTACTGTCTAGTACATTTCTCGTTTCTAGTAAGAATGCACCTAAGATAAGAATCATCCCAGAGTAGGCTATTGCTTCTGAAATAAATCCATCAGGCGACATTAAAATCACTTCCTTCGTGAGACAAAGAAAATAATAATTAGAGAAATTATTGCTACGATATCGGGAATTCCAACGCCGCCACTAGTGCCGCCAACTCCACTCATATTTTCACTAAGTAGGGAATATGACCATCCGTCAGATTCACCAAATTTGTAAAAATCCATCAGATTCATTCTTGTTTGTCCGTCAGACCTGCAAGTTCCTACCTCGCAAGGGCCTTCGAATAGACTAGATAGTAATCCGAATAGGTTCAATATTACCACCAATAGTCCGGTTAATGATATGACCGAAAGTAAGGAAAATTTCTTTTTGTTACTAGGCAAATCCGGCATTTCTAAGTGAGGAAGATCTGGGAGCGGCATTGCAGTTGGTTCAATAACTTCTACCATCAAACTAGAAGTTTGCCCGAATTGTTGCTGTCCATCTTGTGTTGGGGTTACAGGTTGATTTTCAAAATCCCTTGCTTTCACAGGCTTAACATTGGCGATTTTTATCCCATATAATCGGTCTGCTAGACTGACTAAAGATGCATCTTCAGCAATGTCTGAGGCTTCTAAATCACCGTCAAGTAACTTCTTCAAGCGGTCTTTAGCATCGCTCAAACTGACTCCCCCGTAAAAGGGGGTGGAATCTTCTTATTGAATAATCCTCTTATCATCGATTAAGCTTTGCCAGCCGCTTCAACTTCCGCCCAGTCTTTCATAAATCCATCAATACCTTTGTCTGTGAGTGGATGCTTAATCAATTGACGAAAGATCTTTGTCGGCATAGTCGCTGTATGGGCTCCCAATTGGATACACTGCAATACATGAGTTGGGTGTCTAATCGATGCGGCCAAAACCTTGGTGGATATTTCTGGATAGTTACTCCATGTATCCATTATTTCCGCTATGAGTGTCATTCCATCATGTCCTGTATCATCGATTCTTCCTATGAATGGCGATACATATGTTGCGCCTGCTTTGGCTGCCATTAGCGCTTGTGCGGCAGAGAATATCAATGTCACATTAGTTTTAATCCCCTTTTCAGTGAGGATTTTAGTTGCTGCCAAGCCTTCTGGAATACATGGTATTTTGATGATGACATTCTCAGGAAGTTCTTTTTTCAACTCGAGTGCTTGTTCAACCATGCCTTCTGTGTCCATAGCTGTGACTTCAGCAGAAATAGGTCCATCACATATAGACGCAATTTCGGCTACTACTTGCTTAAAATCTCTACCACTTTTCTTAATCAATGAAGGATTTGTAGTAACTCCATCAAGAATGCCCCATGAAGCAATCTCTCTAATCTCATCAACATCAGCAGTATCCAAAAAGAATTCCATGAACTACCGCTGTCAAAGGCACTTCATGAATTATGCGCTTGAATTTCTGCGTAATAGAAGACCAAATAAAAGTAAAATTAATACTATAATCGAGATGCTAAGCGGTGAAAAAATTTCTATTCTGTCATCAATTGATTCT
>CALDPP010000079.1 GCA_937911345.1 uncultured euryarchaeote
GATTTTGACATAAAGGGTACCCTATGTATCGGGTTTGAGGCATTATTGTGTGTAGTAATCAGACTATTCCTTGCGCTTGCATTGCCTCAGCAATCTTGAGGAAACCTGCAACGTTAGCACCGAAGACATAATCGCCTTCTCTGCCGTACTTCTTTGCAGTCTCGGAAGCATTCTTGTGAATGTTTACCATGATATTCTCAAGCCTTTGGTCAACTTCTTCTCTAGTCCATGATAGTCTTAGGGAATTCTGTGACATTTCTAGACCAGAGGTTGCCACACCACCAGCATTACTGGCTTTACCTGGGGCAAATAGTACACCGTTCTTGTGGAATACTTCTACTGCTTCTGGAGTACAAGGCATGTTTGCACCTTCTCCAACTGCAATGACGTTGTTGTCAACCAACATTTGAGCCTCTGCACCATTCAATTCATTTTGTGTAGCACACGGAAGAGCAACATCGACGTTAACTCCCCAAAGTCCGTTTGGTGTTGGTTCTGGAGCTGATGCTGTGAATGTAACACCTTCGTGAGCGTCAGCGTATTCTGAAATTCTGCCTCTTCGATTGTTTTTCAAATCCATAATCCAAGCGAGTTTTTCTCGGTCAATTCCTGCTGGGTCATGAATCCAACCACTGGAATCAGACATGGTTACTGGCACTCCGCCAAGATCGAGTACCTTCTCACAAGCAAACTGTGCAACATTTCCTGAACCACTAATTGATACTGTGGCTCCTTCGAATGACTTGCCCTTGGTTGCTAGCATTTCTCTAGCGAAGTAAACCAAACCATAGCCTGTTGCTTCTGGACGAATCAATGAACCACCGTATGACAATCCCTTACCGGTTAGAACTCCTGCTTGGAAATCGTTTCGAAGTTTCTTGTACATACCAAACAAGTAACCAATTTCTCTGCCACCAACACCGATATCTCCGGCTGGCACGTCACAATCTTGTCCAATGTGGCGCCAAAGTTCCATCATGAAGGATTGGCAGAATCTCATTACTTCATCATCAGACTTGCCCTTGGGGTTAAAGTCTGAACCTCCCTTTCCACCACCCATTGGTAGACCAGTTAGGGAATTCTTGAAAATTTGCTCGAATGCTAGGAACTTCAGAATTGAAGCATTGACACTAGGATGGAACCTTAGTCCTCCTTTGTAAGGACCTATTGCACCATTGAATTGGATTCTGAAGCCACGATTTACTTGGACATTGCCTGCATCGTCGACCCATGGAACTCTGAAATGAATCAGTCTGGCAGGCTCAACAA
>CALDPP010000080.1 GCA_937911345.1 uncultured euryarchaeote
ATGAACACGGTATGTCAAAGATTTACAATGACATAATGACTGAGTTAAATGAGATTAAATCTCATCTGAATATTATAACCAGTCAACAAGAGCAAGAATAGTTAGATTCGTTCTAATAATTCGAAAGTCATGTCATATTCATCTCTTGCAGATTTTTTCATCACAGTACTATCCGAAACTTTGAAAATTTCCGAATTTATTTCAGGAGCAAAAGTATCAGCATCCTCGACCTTACAATGGATGATTGTGCGATGAATTTTCTCAGTGTGGGGTAAGAATAAATTGTAAATCTCTCCTCCACCTATGATGAAAATCTCTCGTTTTTCTGATAATTCAAGTACTCCTTCATAGGTAATCGTTTCAACGTCATCTCGATTACTACGAGTCATGACTAAATGTTCACGATCCGGTAATTTACCTGGAAGACTCTCCCATGTTTTCCTTCCCATTACGATGGTCCCACCTAATGTAATTTGTTTGAAGTGTTGTAGGTCAGTCGACTGCCTCCATGGTAGGTCGCCATTTTTCCCTATGGCATTATTCATGTCACAAGCAAAAATCATTGTTAGCATGTTGCCACCTCAAATGGAAATTGGGGCTGATATATGTGGATGATGTTGATAGTTGAGTACCTCTATATCATCAAAATCAAAATCGTCGATATCTTTTATTTTAGAATTTAATTTCAAGATTGGCAAAGGAAGAGGGTCCCTGGTCACCTGTAATTTTGCTTGTTCAAGATGGTTCTTGTAGAGGTGAGCATCTCCAATTGTGTGGACAAACACTCCAGGATTAAGTCCACATACTTGAGCCATCATCTCTGTTAGCAAGGCATATGATGCGATGTTAAACGGAACTCCAAGAAATACATCCGCACTTCTTTGATACAACTGACAATTGAGTTTTCCGTTAGCAACATGGAATTGGAAAAATGCATGACAGGGCATCAATGCCATCTCATCCAATTCACCTACATTCCATGCAGAAACAATTATTCTTCTGCTATTAGGATTATTTTTTATCATTTCAATCGCTTCGGCGACTTGATCAATCACACGACCATCTTTTGCTTCCCATTTACGCCACTGCTTGCCATAAACAGGGCCTAAATTGCCATTATCATCAGCCCATTCGTTCCAAATTCGTACACCATTCTCTTGCAGGTACTTAACGTTCGTATCGCCTTTAAGGAACCATAGTAATTCGTAGATAATTGACTTCAAGTGCAATTTTTTTGTGGTAACCATGGGGAATCCCTTCGACAGGTCAAACCTCATTTGGTGGCCAAAAACGGATAGCGTTCCAGTGCCTGTTCTGTCCCCTTTAACCTCACCCTCGTCAAGAATTCGTTGAATGAGCTTCAGATACTGTTCCACATCATCACCAGTATTACCACTGGTAGCCAGTCTTTCATAATTTCTCGGTGAAAAGGTGTTCAAGGAGCGCCCAAGGAGCCTATGCTTTGCATTAATTGGTCAGTAAATTTCCTGTACAAACCTGCTATTGTTGATTTGACTTCATGTTTCTCTTTCGTAAGTAAATTTTCTAATTTTTTAGAATTCATGTCTCCACCCTTTGGATCTTCTAACCACTCTAGCCAAGTAATGCTTGAACCAAAATTTACGTTAACGGATTTCCACAGTTTCGGTAACTTATCTTTTTGGGGAGCCATCATTTCTCTAGTTCCAACAAGTGCTACAGGTATCACCTTTGCATTTGGAAAAGATGCTGCTAGTCTCGCAATGCCAGTTTTTCCTGGTAGCAAAAAAGGTTCTTCGGTCTTTTTTGATCTAGTTCCCTCGGGGAAAATACCCAAAGCAGAATTAGATGCTAGAACATCAGATGCGGATGCTAGAGCCTCATCACCACCTGCTTCCCTGTGTGTTTCTATTTGACCTGTAAGATTCATGAACAAACGTAAAAAGAAGTTTTTGAAATGCCCATCCTTGGCCAAATAGTGAACTTTCCTCCTTGACGATGCAATCACCAGTATTGGGTCAACATGCGAGAGATGATTAGCAGCAAATATCGTTGCTCCACTGCCTGGAATATGTTCGGTACCAGTTGATCTAATCCTAGCCAGTCCCCTTATAATTGGTGAGAAAATAAATCTAATCAACGAATAACCAGGTGTGTAACCGATTCCCCCGGAGCGAGGTTCAATTTTCCAGTGTTCTTCCAGTAGTTGCCAAGCACTTTGGAGGCTGCTCGGCGAATTGGTCATACCTTGTGCGATGTGGTTTACTCTTTGATAGTTGCTTCCAAAATCACTTGTAATTAATCAATTTAGCACGTTGAGAAATTTCTCCGAATACGAAGTATGAAAAACATGTTAACCGACCAAGACACGTTTGGGTAGTGGTTGATTGAGGTACATAAAAACAACAATGTGTGTCCTTTTTATCATTCTAGGTCTTATTTTCTCGCCAGCAGCAATAGCAGACCCTAAGTGGGAAGAAGATGGGTGGCTCAACACAAATTTGGTACAGGAGAGGCTGAATAACGGCGATGAATTTGGGTGTTATGAAATTCCGGGATTGTCGTGGAAAGTAGACCCAGGGGCAGTAGCAAACGAATGTCGTCAGTACATAGAACAGCGAACAGAGGCTAGCATATGGGGCGTTAATCCGATTTCAACATACACTCCAAGTGATTTGACGATGTCTCAACATCAGATTATCTCAAAACAAGGATTTGTTGTCCATGGAGATACTAACGATTTGTCATATACTGCTTGGCACAATTCCTCTGACATTCCAATTGACTTGTGGGATTGGTATAATTTGGGAAGAAGAGGTGGTAGTTTAGAGCAAATTATTGGTTCTGTTGATACTGTTAAAAATGCAGTTGATGAAGGCGGTCTAGTAAATTTGTATTGGATTGGCAGAGTCAATGAAGCTACTATTCGTCATGACTCAGCAATAGAGGATTACATAGCCAATGATGCTGATGCTTGGCTGACGACTTGGGGTCAGTCGTGGTCATATTGGGCCAAAAATAAGTGTTATGAATTCGACCATTCAATCACGCCTCAAGGTGAAAGTTACGTCTTAAACTTCCAGTCACTCGTCAAAGAACAGTGTACTAATTTGCTACCCGAAAGGTGGAATGTTCCGATCACGTGGGTTGTAGATTTGGGTAATTCGGAGGTATTGAATATAACTTCTGAAGGTGAACCGATGAATGATATCTCCCAAACCCGTCATACTCAAGAGGGTTACACAAAATCCCCCAATCAATATCTGCACCTCAGCGTAGTTGACGGAAAATCAGTAAATGTCACGATTGAATCAGATTATTATGATATTATGGGGATTGCCAATTTTTGGAATAATCATACATCTGCAATAACCATTGCAGCACACGAAACCTCAGACTTGTTCAAGTGGTCGAAAAGATTTGTCGACCAGGATGATATGGTATTTACATGGTTGGTACAACCTAGAGAACTTGATGGTGATGCAGACTGGTTGCCATATGCTGCAGTTGGTATCGGCGCAACTGCAGTCTTGACAATGATGCTAGTGTTGAGACGTGAGGGCCTGGGTCCTCTGGCAAAGCGGGAAATAAATCAATAATCGCCTAATAACCAGATTTTCATCGAAGGCTTGATGAAATAAGGCTATCGAGTCAACGCTAGGGGATACTATGGAAAGCGAGAAGGTGAACATAGACCCTTGGAGCAGTACACAATCTACTGACTACACTAGAATTATTGAACAGTTTGGACTTTCAAACATGAATAATTTGTCATTACCTGACCCATCTCATCTACACAGAAGGGGCATTGTATTCGCTCATCGTGATTTGGATATCGTATTGGACGCACAAAAGACAGGTGAAAAGTTCGGAGTACTAACTGGTTTGATGCCAAGTGGTAGGATGCACTTGGGACACTCAATGGTTATTGAACAGGTAAAATGGTTTCAACAAATGGGTGGTGATGTAACAATAGCAGTCGCTGATTTGGAGAGCCAAGCGACAAGGGGGGTTAGTCTAGAAAAAGGTAGAGAAATTGCCTTAACAGAATATGTAGCAAATTATGCCGCACTGGGATTAAATCCTGATTTGACAAACGTTTACTTCCAATCATCGCGCTCAGAGGTTCAACGTTTAGGGTTTCAACTGGGTAAGCGAACTAATTTAAGTGAATTTGAGGCAATTTATGGATTCCGTGGTGAAACAAATTTGGCTCATGTACAAGCACCGATGGTACAGGTTGGTGACATTTTACACCCGCAAACGGAAGATTACGGTGGATTGAGACCAATTGTCGTTCCTGTAGGAGTAGACCAAGATCCACACTTACGATTAACCAGAGGAATTGCCTCCAAGACTAATTGGTTCAATGTCAAGGAAAACAATGGCCCAGGAGTACTAATCGGACTTTCTGTTCAGGATGAGAATGCAGAGCTATTGGGACAGCAACCCAATGGCAGAATTGACAAAAAGAAAGTCGCAAGTATATTCGCTATGATAGTTTCTGATTTAGCAGAGCTTGGTTTTTCAGACATAAATTCGAATCCCAAGCAGGGAACTATAGTAGTTCCAAGTGCTACAAAAAGAGACATGAACAAAATTAGATTCAAGCTATTAAATCTCGAACGGAAATTAGGTGGCATGGGTTTGCTTGCACCAGCATCCACATATCATCACTTTGCTGTGGGGCTAACGGGCGAAAAAATGAGTAGTAGTAAACCAAAAACTACGATTTTTTTAGATGATGACATTGATTCAGTGACAAAGAAAATCCGAAAAGCGTATTCTGGTGGACAGTCTACAATCGAGGAACACCGTCGTATAGGTGGTAATCCTGATATCGATGTCGCTTATCAGTACATGATGTATTTCTTTGAAGAAAGTGACTCATACCTTGCAGAATTAAATTCAGAATATCGAAATGGTAAAATCTTGGCTGGAGAGATGAAACAAATCTGTATTGATAAGGCAACTGATTGGATGGAAAATCATCACGAGTTGCGTGCTCAGACAGAACACTTGGTAAAAGAATTCCTAGCAGACGATGCGCTTTAATCAGGCAGAAAAAACTGCTGGGTCGGGGCCAGTAGGTAAACTGAGGATTTCTTCGTCTGACAATTCTCTTTCGCTGGCAGAATCATCGATAATCATTGAATGTCCGTGTGGGTCCAGTAGTTCTAAAGTGAACGGCTGGTTACCATCTTTTCCTACCCTAGTCAATCGATTGAGCAGTGATTCGAGTTGTTCTATTTCTTGAATGCTTTCAGTTAATGTTGTAGTTTCAGCCTCATTTAATTTAGCCGAAATGTCATTTTGCAAATCTCTCAAAACCATGTTTATCACTTCTACAAAACGATTGATTACTCCCTCTACATTTGATACATAGCCTGTAGCATTGCTTCCCGGATTAACTTGTAGGTCTAACTCTGGTATTCTTATTGTACAAGATGATGAACGTACAACTCTAGATTTAAGGTGGTTCTGATTTTCAATTACTAATGACCAACATCCCGCTTTTTTCCCTTCGGCTGGGATGAAATCAGTTTGTTTCCATCCACATGAATGACACATTACAGTTACTTGTGTATGCTCACCAAAATAGGGTATTTCATCAATATGAGCAATCATGTATACTTCGCCTTGAAGTTGACAAATTGGACATGGAATGTCTACGGGAGATTCTTGCATTACAATCTTCTCCGGCCAAGCTCTTCCGCTCCTGCAGCAAAGGCTTCCATTTCTACACCTTTCAAGCCGCGACACCCAGGGGGTAAAAGCATCAATCTTGTGTCAGTAATCTGAATAATTTGCCCTCCTAAATCACCCTCGATAAATGTGTGCAACTCATCCAAAGCAGTGCTAAATTCAGTATCTCGTTTTATCAGTCTACCCATTTCTACAATCGATGCATGTCCATCAGCGAGCCAATCCAGTAGGGTAGAAGTACCAGTTATATCATTCAGTACTGCCCTGTGAACAACAAGACCAGTTTCATTGGAAGTTATTGGTGGATTTGGATATTTATTGCCAAGATTGTGAAAAATAAGTTTTGATGGGACCTCGTTTTTCTTTGCATTTTTAGACATACTAGGCATTTCAAATGTGTTCAATGATTTGCTTTTTTCCTTGCCATTATCTTGACTGTTTTGTTTCAACATTTTGTCGGCTTTTGCAAGTTTATCTAGGTCTGGCATACTTGGAAGGTCTACATTGGCGAAAGAATCTAGTGATGATTGATGAGGGTCCTCATCTTTCTTTCGCTTCATGTAACGGTCTACTAACTCATATCACAATAATACTGCGATTGATTAGAACCAGTTTTATCAATTTATGACATTGAATTTAGTGGACGAATATCAATATTGAAATAGATTGGAATACAGCGCTTAATGCACCAATGTTCAAAAGGTGCCGACTATAGGGAGAGGATAGATGATGATGGACAACAACGCAACTGTGCTTAAAACTGGAACCAGTACCCTAGGAATTACGTTCAACGGTGGAGTAGTAGTTGGTGCCGATCACCGTGCTACTATGGGGCATTTCATTGC
>CALDPP010000081.1 GCA_937911345.1 uncultured euryarchaeote
ACCTACATTGACCACAGTTGAAATTGAAACTCCGACAAGAGAAAATGTCCCTCTTCCTAACATTCAAGTTAGTAGCGATAGTGTTGGTAAGTTGCCAGAAATACCTGATTTGACAACTACAGATGAAAATTCAAATGAGATATTGACCGATGAAATTCAGTCCCTCCCTGATCTTAGTGATTTATTCATTGATGAAATAGTTAAAGAAAACGACAATGAGATTCAATCGAGCGTTGAGTTTGAGACACCCGAGTTACCAAACATAGATGATTTATTTTAATCATAACTTCATATGTGTCCGCCGTTTGGCTTAAATCGTGTGGACACAATACTATGACCTCCATAGTCATTCTACCAATAGTGATGGAGAGCATAGTGTTGATTATGTGGCTAAATTAATGAAAGATAATGAGGTGAAATACTGGTCATTAACTGACCATGATACCATTTCAGGTTGGAAAATGGCACAACAATCTGCCGAACAAATGGGAATCAATTTCATCCCGGGAGTAGAAATCACTTGCGAAAGAGGTATAGAACCGGATAATGATGAACTGATTAGACAGAATCGTGAAAGGGCCTCGAAATCATGGCACTTGTTGGCTTATTTTCCGGGATTAAAACACAATTGTGAAGCGGCTGAATTGTTTGCAAAGTGGTTGGAACCACTACAGAATAATAGAATACCAAGGATGAAAAAAATGATTGCTAAACTTGCTGAACTAGGAATGCCTGTTGATTACGATGAAGTAGCAAAAAAGGCTGGTGGTTCTATTGGTAGGCCGCACCTTGCGCAGGCCATGGTCGAGAGAGGATATGTTGAAACTAAATCTGAGGCTTTTGAGAGATGGATTGGTGATGGCCTACCTGCTCATGTCGCCCAACCAAAGCCAACAATTTCAGAGGCGGTTAAAATGGTCAAAAAAAGTGGTGGAATAACCTCACTGGCTCATCCCCTATACTACGGCATTCCATCTGACAAATTAGCGGAATATTGTAGAGATGTTGGAATAGACTCGATTGAAGCATTCCATAGAAGTCATGATGACGAATATAGATTCCAATTGTGGCAAGCTTGTAAAGGCCACAATCTAGAGGTGAGTTGTGGCTCTGACTTCCATGGACAATCTTACGGACATAATCCTGGAAAAATGGCAGTTCCAATGAATGATTTATGCATTTGAAATCTTGATTAATCGATCTGTAATCATTGCTAATTCAAACAATACGACTACCGGCATGGCAACCAAAAACAGTGATAATGGGTCTGGTGGCGATAGAAAAGCACCTAACACAAATGCAGTGAACCATATATGCTTACGGTATTGGGTAATTTGTTGCCTCGTTGCGATACCAAATCGCATCGTCAAAATTGTAACCACTGGTGCTTGAAAACCGACTACACATGCCAAAGCAAGATTGACAATAAATCCTACATATCCTGCCAGCCTCCATTCAGTAGTTAGACCTGCATTTTGTGCATCGTCAGTCAAATATTGAAGAATCATTGGTGTCAAAAAATTCCAAGAATAGGCCAGTCCTGCTATTCCAAGGAAAACTATTGAAAAAATTGTCATCAAGAAAGTTAAGCTGAAGCGGGGCGGTTGTAGATTCAATTCACCTAACCTCTCTCGTATAGCATCATTCTTTGAACCATTACGAATTAACTCGAGAATCAAATAAACCATAATTACGATTAAACCGAAACTGACTGCAATTTGAAATTGAAGCAAAATAAATTCGATGGGCGAGGTCACAATGATGTTTACATCATCTGGCAATCTACTATCATCTATTAACCATGAAACTACTTGCTTTGTTGCAGAAAATGCTGCAACAACTCCAACTAAAAATAAAAGTACCATCAATTTGGCTTTCTTTCGTAAGAAATCTGCACCATCACTTATGATTTTACCACCGGGAGAGTTTACTAAATTCTGTAGCGAATCTTGCAGCCCTTCCCCCCCTGACATGATACGCCCAAGAATAGGTTAGTGATAATTGGCACTATTCCTCTTCCATCCACAGATGAGATGGTGAGGAATCTAGGATAGAGCGCTTATTTGCCTTCAACCTTTGAAGCCTATACAATACGAACGCGGTCATCCAAAGTGAGGGTATCGACAGTATGATTGCTCGCCACATTTTATTATCATTATAGTCATTTACGATACTTACCTCTAGTACATCTCCCGAAACATTACTAGGATTATGCATTACAATAAGATTGTAGATTAGGTAACTATCCGTGACAACATCTATTTCTTCACCCGGTTGCAGTACATAATGGTCTCCTTCACTAACAAGATACTGCCAATCTATTGATCCATTTTCCATCGTTTTAGCACTGTCTTCTACTGAAATATACACAATTTCCAATACCAAACTAGAATCTAGATTCTTAATGGTTGAATCAACCCTCTCACCATATTTTAGTTCCTGGATGATTTCGTATGTTGAATCCTCTGGCCCTAGTCTAAACGAAACACGATCTTCTGAATTCTCGACTTGAACATTTACTGCCATCAAAATCAGCGTAAACATTACCAAGGCGATAGCTCCTTCAACTATTGCATGTTTTCTAATCTTAAATTTATCAAATCCCTTGAAAAATGACCCATGATCATTGCGAAGTCTTGGTTGTAGATGGTGAATGAACAACGCACCAACTCCACCAATAAGTAAACCAAGTGGTATATCTGTAAACCAATGTATTCCAAGGTAAAGAATAGAGAACATAAACAAAATAGTATTGAACAAGACGAATAGGAAATAGTTGTAATGTCGCCAATCTTTCATTTTCCCACCATTCTCTTTGACATGTAAATAATTCAACATTAAGATTCCAAATGGAATCGCTACGTGCAAGGATGGCACAGCATTGTCTAGTGGGTCGTGCGTTGCATAGAAGACTGTATATGCGCCGTCATGGTACAGCAGAGCCTCCATTCCTGGAATCCAAGATGATGTTACCTCTACATTGAAGAATAGATAGTAAGGAACTGCTAGTGCATAAATTAGTAAATAATTCAATGTCACTTTATCGGTCATATCTCTGTCACCGGTATATGCAAAATAAACCGTAGTGACATAAATCAAAAACAGATATATGAACAAGTAATGGAAGTTGAGAATAGCCGTCAGTGTATCATTTAGAAAGAAATCTTGTATGTATTTGGTAAATTCTCCCTCAATTGCGTAAATCAAATCAGTCCAATGACCTACTTCAGATTTGATTGGTTCGTTCAACAAATCAGTAATCGCCTTCCAACGAATAATTACTAGGTAGCCCATTGCATGGAGATAGTATCGCTTTTCATGAAATTCCTTAGCAAATTGTGACAATGGAACCCGATGTTCCTTCTGTGACATTGAGAATAGCCAACACACAACCGGAGTAAACAAAACCACTAGAATCATCATGATTGTGTATGGACTCATGACCCTCTCGATACCTTTGCCAATATATCCTTTTTCACCACACAACCGTATTACATTCGTTTTATGACTGATTGTAAATCAGGCGACACATCATGTAATGAAGGTATTAGTTCAGCACAGACTGTGTCAGATTGGCGGCAACCCCCTGAGAATACATTGCCGAGCCTCATTCACGGGATATCGAATTCTGACGGAATAGAGCTGGATTTACGACTGACTTCAGATGGTGAGTTAATTATTCACCATGACGCAAAAGTATCTGTTAACAAGGCTGCAATAAACAAACATAATCCATATGTCGAGTCATGGTCATTGGATGAGTTAAGAGAATTCGGATTTTGTTCATTCAAGGAAATGATTTCTAACAAAACTATTCTTTCTAACTGGCGAGATGAGGGGAAGATGGTTTGCCTCGAGTTGAAAAGACCACATCCCAAATCGCCACTTGGTGGAGGCTATTTTGGCGGAAAAACTGTCACAGAACTTTTGTCAAAAATGATGGAAAATGCCTCAAGTATTCTTGACGAGTACGAAATTCCAAAATCAAATACAGTATTTTATGCATTTCACAATAAAATGCACGAATCAGTAAAATTATCCGGTAGTCAATACCGATGGGCAGAATTGTTACCAGTTGTGCCGCGATTTGGACACAGTAGATTGAAGCGCATGATGGCTTATCCACAATATCTAATCACACCATTTGGAAAATTGATCAATAAACATAGAACAAGAGGTGCTTCGATGGTCCCTTGTGCATTGGAATACTTTCAACCGTTCTACAACCGTTTATTGATTGGAAAAAGTGTAGGATTAAGTGGCAAGCGGTTGAAATATTTCCAAACCTGTCGAACTGGAATGCCGGTATATGTTTGGCCCGCTAAAGAAAATTATGAGTCACGGCTACTTGAGTCAGGCATTACTGGACTCACGGATAATCTTAATCCTGATTTTACATGGTATAAGGAAGGAAAAGCACGCTGGAAATATCCTGCAACTCAGCCACTGGACAAGTCACAGTTACAGTTACTAAATAGCGCTACATTTGATAATCACCAAGACATTTTACAACAACTGTCAGTAGAAGTTCCAAAATGGTCTGAATGTGACACACAAAGAAAACTTGAGATAATCAAAATGTGGCAAGCAAAATGGAATTGGGAATTGAAACCAGGGGAAATGAAAGATGATTCAATCAGTTCTCCACCATGGCAATCGGTTCGATTGATTGGTCATAGAGGTTCGGGAAAAACATCCAGACCTGTCATGAAATAATTTCATTCAATGTGCCTGAGTTCTTGTCCTTCTGGGAAATACTTTGGGCGGTAAATGGGTACTCCTTTACCCGAACGCATGTTTACGCGCTCATCAACAATTTGTGCCCCGATTCCTGCGACTCTTGCCCAACCAAAGAAGGTGGTGTAATATGTTGGATCTTCTAAACCAACGTGATATAGCAAGG
>CALDPP010000082.1 GCA_937911345.1 uncultured euryarchaeote
CATCATGGTCGTCATGGTCATGGCCATCGTGGTCATCATGTCCATCATGGTCGTGCCCATCATGGTCGTCATGGTCATCATCATGATGGTCATGGCCATCGTGGTCGTCGTGGTTTTCATAGCCCCAATCATCATCACCATCGTCACATGAACCATCGACGTCGATACATACACATGGCTCACCATCTGGGCATGTTGGTACTACTCCAACGCCATCGGGACAGAGAATTCCTCCCATTGAGTTAGCATATTCCTCTCCATCATTTGAGCAGTAGAATACATAGTGGTCATGGCCATCGTGGTCGTCGTAGTCACCATCGTGGTCATCATCTTCTGTGACAAGTCCCATCATGACCCCACTATTTGTTGTGGAATCAAACTGATAAAGTACAATCATCTCTTCACCATCTTCGGAATTAAGCCAGATCATCATTGAATCATTAGAAGCGACAACCATTGTACCAGTTTCCATGGTACACGAATTCTCATCTGCATTGAAGGTTCCTTCACATTCGTCTACTGGTACACCATCCATAGTGATTGTAATACCGTTGTCGGAAATAAGGTCCATCAACATAACCATATCGCCATCTTCTTCATCGAGATCCCAAACATATAATTCGGTTGGAAGTTCTAATGTTCCCTCTTCAAAATTTATGTAGTAATCATCATGATTCTCAACAACAGTGTCACAAAGGGTAGTGTCTAAGTTGGTTCCATCCCATGAACTAGCGAAGTCCGGTTGGCCATTTTCGTCATTAACTATACTATCAGTTGCTACGATGAATAAACACTCGTAAATCATCATATCATGGTCGTCATGACCGTCGTCATGACCGTCGTCATCCATTACTTCATCTTCACCATCTGGACAATCATCTATTCCGTCGTTTACTGAAGATATCGGTATGATTGAACCATCATTACAAGCAAAATCACGAACATCATCTAAACCATAATAGAACACGTTTTCAAAAATCATATCAAGTTCTTGAATCAAAGTGTAATATTCTTCTCCTTGCTCAACTTCCCCAGAATCATCAGCATCAATATCACCAAACATTTCGTCTGCGTCTGTTGTCCAGTATGCAAGTTGTTCTTCTGTCATTGGTCCAATCATGGTTTCAATAAATTGAACATACTCTGTATAGCTTATGCCATCCGAGCCGTCAACATCGAGAAGACTGATAAATTCCATTTCATCGTTTGGAAGAACTGATTCATATTCGTCGTCATCTTCATGGTCGCCGTGATCTCCATGGTCATGTCCATCATGGTCATCGTGTCCACCTTCTAGATAAGCATCTAATTCCATGATGAATCCTTCAAGTTCGTAACTATCAAGGTCTCCTGACGCATCAGCATCGTTGTTGTCAAAGATCTCCGAGAATTCAGGATCATTGACATCTATTTCCTCGCTGCCACCGAAAAATGCATTGAATTCATCGAGACTCATTGTGCCACTTTCGTCACTGTCAATATCAGCAAGAAGTTGTTCAGGAGTAATTAAATCATCATCGTGGTCATCATGGTCGCCATCGCCGTGATCTCCTTCATGGTCGCCATCGTCATCTCCGTGGTCATGTCCGTCATGGTCGTCATTGTGAAGCATATTCATTGCAGAATTGAATACACACTCAGCCACATAATTATCAACATAGTCTGGATCTGCATCACACAGGCTGAGGAAATCTCCTACTTGCATCAGTGTCTCGTCTTCTTCATACATGTAATTATCATTAAACCAATCAACGATTTGCTGAAGGTCATTTGTGCTATCCCAACTAGATACATCAAAGTCCTCAAGGCTTGTGATCTCGTCACCATGGTCATGTCCGTCATGGTCTCCATCGTCGCCATCATGATCGTCGTGGTCACCGTGGTCATGTCCATCATGGTCATCGCCACCCATTGGTGATAATGTGAACGGAAGTGCGTGCTCAACCAATGTCTCATCATTAACAAGCAGTTGGTCAGCTGCTTCGGCATCTAGAATGGTAATTGATGATGTACTAGTCATTCCGTCATAACTTTCAACCATAACTAGACTGGTTACAGCCAAGTCAGAAGATAGGGTGAATGTCATGGTTGTAGAATAGTCTGCATCATGCTCAACAACGGTAGTGAATGAATATCCATTACTTGTAGAGAGTCCTGCAGTGTATAGCGCAGTTGCCGGATCGAAATCGTCTGGAATCTCAACATCAGTGTCTGGTAGTCCTAGGTCCATGTCACCATCGCTCATATCCATGTCATCATCGTTTGAATCATCATCATCTTCATTGAATGATTGTTCGTTCCAGTGGTCAGCAAACATTGCTTCTGTATTCATTTGGAAAGTGTTGCCCATCCAGGTGCTTTGGATATTTGTCGTTCCATCTGCATTCTCTGTCATCAACTCGCCGATTTCAATAACCATCATGCCCATGTCCATTTCGGTCATGAAGTACATTCCATCTGGAGAAACGGCCATTGTGTTAGTAAATGTAGTGGTCATTCCGTCGGAATCAGTCTCACTACCTTCCATCATCATGCCCATTGTTTCACCCCAAGCTGGTCCATTGTCAACGAGGTTGATAAAATCAGTAACCGAGTCCTTGAGAACTTGCTCGGTCAAACACGCTAAATTATTAGTCGCATTTTCGTCATAATTGTATGCAGTCTCGTCATTACATCCTGGTAATTCGACAATGCTGTCAACTATACTTTCTACATCTTCATCTGTTAAATCCATACATCCAGCCAAGACCATTGAAAAGGTCATCAGCACTGCTAGTATCTTTCGCATGGTGTTGCGTCATAGATGGTGGTTGATAAATGAATCACCTGCCAAAAAAGAATGAACTAACCGCTTAATTGAAAAAGCAAGCAGTATAGCGGTAGTCATAGTCCCTTAGTGTAGCGGTCCATCATGGAGGATTCTGGTTCCTCCGACCTCGGTTCAAATCCGGGAGGGACTACCAAATTTCAACTGAACTCGCTATATTTTTTTGAGAGGTCATCCTCTGTACCAATAGTGAATCCTGTGACCATTTGAATCGCTGAGCCATATTTGATCATGCCAGAATATTCCTGAATTTTGCCAAAGATAGACACTCTCAAACGATACTTAGTATGCTTCTTTGTCCGGCGCTTTTTGTGATGTTTGTAGAAGTGAACGCCCACTTTATAGGTGCCTTTTGGAGGATTTTTCGGCCAAACAACATTCTCAACCGCATTGTTGCTAACCGGTTTGACATTCATGTCAACGTCTAACTCTCCGCCACAATCACTCTCTTTGTTATTGAAGTATATTCTTTCACCTGATGGGCAAAACAAGTGCAAATCTAAGTCATTGTAATCGTCCCAAGCTAGTGATACTTGGACCGCTCCAGTCTTACCGCCTTCTCGCTCCAGTCTCTCATCTAAGTCATCATTTTCAGGAGGTGCCTCTTCTACTATTATTCCTGAGCCCACCATTTCAGTCTCAACAAATGTTGCGTGCTCATCGAAATTATCCTCATTCTCGACAATCCACTCGGCTCTTGCATCCAGATTCATTATTCGCTCATCTTCAGTTAGGTCCTCGTCATTTTCTTCCTCTAATTCGGGGAGTTCGCTGATAATATCCTCTAGAATTAACCTCAACTGCATGATATTAGCATCACGTTGCTCATCTCTGTCTTGCCATTCATCATATTCGCTCTCAGTTAACTCTTCAATTTGTTTAGTTCGCCTGACTGGAGGCCTGTTACTAGAGTTCGAAGAATCTCCCGCAATCATGGTCCTGCTGGTTTGAGTATTGATGAGTGGCGGTAAGTCAGGAGCGTATTTTCTTCTCAATGCTTCCCTGAGTAGCCTTCGGTTGCGCCTTTTATTTAGTTTGTATCCGCCGTAAAACAGGGCACTAATCGACATTGCGATAGCGCCTACAGCAACGGGACCCATGTAAGGTAGTAGTCAGTACTCCTTTATTGCAGATTGGGTCTCTGGTCACAAAATTAACCAAGGAATGCGGCATTGATTTTGTCTAGTGTCGATTTGTCTGGTCTTAACTCATCGTCTGCTACATCTATCAATGGTTTTTCAACTAAGCCTAAGTCTTCAGCCAGCGAGGCTTTAGTATTGTCAAAGTATAGTAAACCAGTAACGTGCTTGGCATTGGTTTCTGCTTGATGCAATGCAGTTAACGCGGCAACAGCATCACTTGGGTCATGCTCTTTGGAAATAGTTTCCAACCTTATCGTTGAACCGTCATGAAGAGTAATGTCTCTAAAATGTCCTTCCGGTACCTCGACCTCTGTTATTGGATTGAAGTGAGGGATGTAATCTGTCATGTGTAGGGTGATTTCATTTTCCTTGACATAGCCATAGGACTTCATGGATTCATCGTTGTTATTGAACGTGACACAAGGAGAAATAACATCGATTAGGGCGAATCCTTTGTGCGACATTGCAGCTTTCAAAATCGAATTGAGTTGCTTCTTTGAACCTGAAAATGATCTGGCCACAAATGTGCATCCAAGGTTGATTGCTAGAGCGCACAAATCGATTGGCTGAGTTTCATTGATTGGCCCTTTCTTTTTCTTTGAACCAATGTCGGCTGTAGCGGAGTACTGGCCCTTGGTAAGTCCGTAAACACCGTTGTTTTCAACGATGTAGACCATGTCCATATTCCTTCTAATTGCGTGAATTAACTGACCGATACCAATTGATGCAGAATCACCATCACCGGAAACACCAATGTAGAGCAAGTCTTTGTTTACCGCATATGCTCCAGTAGTTACCGATGGCATTCTACCGTGAACAGTATTGAATCCATGAGACTGGCCTAAGTAATATGCAGGGGTCTTTGATGAACATCCAATACCAGACATCTTTGCAATTCTGTGTGGTTGAATGCCATTTTCCCAAGCTGCATTTATGATGACATTGGAAATTTGGTCGTGGCCACAACCAGGACATAGAGAGGAAGGTCCACCCTTGTAACTGTCTTTTGGCTCATTAATCACGTTGAGTTTGACCGGTCTTGCTGCTCTTGCTGGTTTATCGCTCATTGGCTCCCCTCCTTCAATGATTCAAGAATCATATCAGCGTAAATTTGTGCTCTTGGCGGCATTCCGTCGGAATATGCGACGCTACGTAGTTTTGGCACTAACTCAATAGGAATCTCTTTTCTGAGAATTCCGTACAACTGGCCATCGCGGTTTATTTCTAGGACAATTGTTGTCTTGTGTCGTTCGATAAATTGTTCAATTTCGCTGTGTGCAGGAAGTGCTCTTAATCGGCATTGACTTACTTTGAGGCCAGTTGATTCTAGAATGTCATCAATTTCTTGGATGGTATTTTCCATGCTGCCGA
>CALDPP010000083.1 GCA_937911345.1 uncultured euryarchaeote
ATTAACCCCATGCCCCAAGCCGGACCACTGTTGTCATCTAGTTGGATACCAGCATCAATATTGGATAATTGATTAAAGTTAACCAGGTCAATACGATAGACACTGTTACTGTCATCTCCTTGATGATAATACATGACATCGTTGTAAACCACCATTTGGTATGGCTCACCATTTCCTAGATAAATTGAATTAGATTTCTCTATGTCATATATTTCAACCTGGTTTACCACATCAATTAATTGGAAGCCATCTTCTCCGCCAACCCACAATTGTTCTGGATTTGCGGGACCAAAACCACTACCGGCAAGCCGTCCATAATCTGCAACCAGTCCAGTGACAAACTGATTTCCGTCATCTAAGACGTTATCCTCAGTCCATGTAGGCAACCATGAATTTGTTGGGATTTCATACCTTGCTACACCAATGCCGTTGAGGCCTATGTATGCTATATCGCCGATTACCTCAACCGGTGCATTGTCGGTATCTTCTCCCGCTTCCCACGTGTCCACAACATCAAATGGACTAGTGGTTAGAATTCCAACACCGCCATTGGTACCTCCGTAAATCTTTGAGCCGTCTGTAGCTACTGTGCGGGTTGACCAATCGGGCATACCGTCGTAGACATTCAGACAGTCATCCACTTGAAGAGTACTGATTGGATATTTACACACGCCTCGGTCAGTTCCAACATATAAGTCACTGCCTAGGATTGTAAAGTCGTAGAATGTATCTGGCTGAGTGACCCAACTACCGCCTCTACCTTGAAGGTTAATTGCTTGTGAACCATCCCAACTAACTGCACCATCCTCACCACCAATGTAGAGGTTTGAACCGTCTGAAAGTAATGCATAGATTACATCCGAGGGTAGGAAGTCTAGGCCGGAACCGCCACCGTTACCAGGATTATTTCCTCCGCTAGAATCGGTTAAAGGCAACAAAATTTCGCCAGTAACTAGATCTTTTCTAACCACGCCATAGCCCGGCAAACCCATATGTAAAACATCATTGAAAACAGCAATTGGAACATCATCAGCATTGTTGATGCCAGTTGAGCCCCATGGGGCAAGGAATGTATCGTTGGTTAAATCAAATCGAGCCAAACCAATATCTAGTGTGGCAATATATGCAATATTTCCATATGTTGCCACATCAGTTAATCCACTGGAAGTTAACTGATTTGATGAATCATATATCGAAATCACATTTGTTGATGTGTCAATAACTGACATTGCCGAGTTTGAATTTATAGTAATCAAGTGATTGTTATTTATTGCCAATCTCTGGACAGAATTAGATGCTAAGCCATTTGAGGTATCCCAGGTTTGAATTATTGAGCCATTATCACTCATCTTGTGGGCGCCAGTAGTCTCTGATGCGATGTAAATATAGACGCCATCAGTGATTAATTGGTTAACCTCGTCACCAATTGTTTGAGGAGTTAGCCACCTAGATTGCTGGGTGTCGAATCTATTCATAATGCCGTCTGCTGCAACGTACAACACACCGTTTAGCTCAACAGCATCGTCCATATCCGCCGACGTTGGCCCACTAGCAAGTAACATATTTCCTAGATAAATAGGAGTTGAAGCAGTGTCAATCATCGCTAAATCTCCACCGCCGTCACTTATCAGGATAATTTCGTTTGCTGGGGAACGAACTCCAATACTTGGCCAGACAACCAGATTTTCTCCATCATTCACCATCCCAAAGTCTTGCAAGTCGTAGGTTTGTTCGAATACTCCGTTCAAGGTGTTATAGGTTTGTAGTGTGTTGCCGTTTAGAATGGCCATAATATTGTTTGAAACTATAACATCAGCGACATTGTTTGAAGTAAGCCAGTTGTTATCATTCCAAGTTGATAACCAAAATCCAGTATTCCAATCAAATCTTGCTAATCCAGCATCTTCAGAAGTAAGTAACAATTGGTTTCCGGAGATATAAAACGAGGTGACTGAGTCACTGTGCAGATTATTTGCAGTAGTCCATTTACTGAGGCGGAGATTATTTGACAA
This sequence comes from uncultured euryarchaeote, assembly GCA_937911345.1. Classification (GTDB taxonomy): domain Archaea; phylum Thermoplasmatota; class Poseidoniia; order Poseidoniales; family Poseidoniaceae; genus MGIIa-L1. The sequence goes on from CALDPP010000083.1 coordinate 2,013, forward strand.
GTCCCAACGCTCGACACCATCTCCTTCAGAAGCAAAATATAGGACACCATCTACTTCAGTGATATCTAATCCTTGGCTTGTTTGAGATTTGAAGAACAGATTATTCCAATCAACGCCATCAAATATTGCGACTCTGTCTGCAGAGAGCGCATATGGAGTCCCATCACTTGCAATTATGAATTGGTCAAATTGAACGAATTCAATGGTGTCCAAATCAACAACAGTTTCTGGTAATGAGGCGACTACAGATGTATCGATTAATGATAAAGCATGAAAGTAATTATCATCGGTTAAGATGTGCAAGTCCAAATTAGTTGAATCTATTTCCAAGTCAACAATAGAATTAGCATTATCATATGTAATCATATCAATAATTTTTGGATCATTGTTGTAATCAACTATCAACAATGTGTTACTAATAGCGAGATATAGGCGACCGTCAACGAAGTGAATTACATAGTCAGTAATCTCAAGGTCAACTGGTTCGAAAGTAACTGCCGGGTCTACGGGGGCTAATGCCTCGATAATCAGTTCATTAATTTCAGCGCCAGACGGTAAAGTCCAGTATGCTCCAGACTCACTATTTGGTGAAAGTCTGCCAGCGTGAGGATTAGATCCGGTAAATGAATCGCTGGAACCAAGCATGCCAAGCCCTGACCAATCAAAGAGATTGACGCCAACATCACTTGCAGTAATTACTGGCTCTTCAATAATCAAATCACTGCTGCCGTTCACCCTCACTTCCATAGTTACGTTCGATAGTAAAGCTCCAGGAGCAAATTCAAGACCCCAGTTAGCGCTTGCCTGCAGACCTAGTGAGGGGTCTGCTCCAACAGCGTCCAATTGTACCCATCCAGTATCATTGCTGGCTTGCTTAGGCCATACCGTTTCATTATCAGTCAAATGAGCAGATACGGGGCTAACTATCATTAGTGGACTAAGCGATGTGACCACCATTAAGATAGTCAACACTAACGCTTTTCGCACCGTCTTGGTGCCAACAGCGGAAGCATTGAGTCTGTTCATCAGTATATTGGCGCATCTTACAGTATTTGAACGCGGCCCTCCTTCGTTCAGTAAAGTATCATAAAGTCGAAGATAGGGTAATTGATTAAAAATCAGTAGATACAAAGAGATTATACCCCAAAGAATCAAACATTGAATTGCTCTTCGATGTTTTGGAAGTGGATATTTTGGAAGACAGGAGAGAGCGACAACTCAAGCAAGAGGCTCTTGATTATCATGAGGCAAAACCTCACGGTAAAATCAAGGTTGTACCAACTAAACCCCACTCCACTGCTCATGAGTTAAGCTTAGCATATTCTCCGGGAGTAGCATATCCTTGTTTAGAAATTGCTGAAAAACCGGAGGCAGCGTACAAATATACTTCTAAAGCAAATTTAGTTGCTGTTATTTCAAATGGAACTGCCGTCTTAGGTTTAGGCAATATAGGCCCATTGGCAAGCAAGCCTGTGATGGAAGGTAAAGGTCTGTTATTGAAGACATTTGCAGATATCGATGTATTTGATATTGAGGTCGATACTGAGGATACAGAATCGTTCATTGAAACAGTGGTAAATATTTCAAAAACGTTCGGAGGTATCAATTTAGAAGACATCAAAGCACCAGAATGTTTTGAAATTGAAAGGAGGATTGCTGCGGAGACTGATATTCCTGTCATGCACGACGATCAGCATGGAACTGCAATAATCTCAGGTGCAGCATTAATTAATGCTGCAGAATTACAAAATAAACAACTAGACAAAATCAAAGTCGTGGTATTAGGCGCAGGGGCCTCGGCAATTGCATGTGCCAACCATTATGTCGCTCTCGGTGTCGATAGAAAACACATCAAGATGGTGGATAGTAAAGGTATTCTAACAAAAAAGCGCTTGCAGAATGATGAATTAAATGAATACAAAGCAGATTTCGCACATGATATCGAGGAAGGTGATTTGGCCGCCGCGCTCAACGGAGCAGATGTTCTCTTAGGCCTGTCAAAGGGCGGCTTGGTGTCAAAAGAAATGATTGCAAGCATGGCTGAAAAACCGATTATTTTCGCCTTAGCCAACCCCACTCCAGAGATTACACCTGAGGAAGTGAAAGAGGTAAGAGACGATGCAATAATGGCTACAGGGAGGTCAGATTACCCCAATCAAGTGAACAATGTACTAGGATTTCCATACATCTTCCGTGGGGCATTGGATGTAAGGGCCACAGACATCACGCAAAACATGAAAATGGCAGCAACTAAAGCTCTCGCAGAATTGGCTAGAGAACCAGTTCCCGATTATATTTCAGAGGCATATGACGGTGCAACAATGCAATTCGGCCCCGAGTACATAATCCCTAAACCGTTCGATAGGCGGGTTTTGATTTGGGAAGCCTCAGCAGTTGCTGAAGCGGCAGTCGAGGAAGGTATAACTCAGGTTACCAAAGAAGAGTTTTCAGTAACAAAATACCGTGAAGAATTAGAATCTAGACTTGGGCTTTCATACTCCATTATGCGCCATATGATCAACCAGGTAAGAGGACGGGGTAAGAAAATCGTATTCCCGGAAGGAGATAATGAGAAAGTTATCAGAGCCGCGGCTCAATTGGTTGAGCAGCGGATATGCCATCCAATTCTGCTTGGGTCAAAAGAGCGCATTGATTCAATTGCCGAGGAGCTAAACCTCAATTTTGAATATGAAGCATTTGATCCAAGATATGATGAACGGAGAAAATTGGTCTATGCTCCAGCACTGTTCAAGCGCCGACAACGTAAAGGCATGACTCTAGAAGATGCAGAAAGATTGCTCAAGAGTCGCCCTTACTTTGCAAGCCAAATGGTTGCTAGTGGAGACGCAGATGGATTTGTCGGCGGGGTTAGCAGAAATTATGCTGATGTGTTGCGCCCGACCATTGAGGTAATTGGCTCAGACTCATCAGCTCATTGTGTAATTGGTTGCTACATGGTTAACGTGAAAGGGAAAACGATATTCTTAGCAGATGCTACAGTTAATGTCTATCCGGATAGTCCAACACTTGCCGAAATTGCGATACAGACTGCTAAAATCGCTAGACGCTTTGGTGTTAAGCCGAAAGTAGCAATGTTGTCATTTTCAAACTTTGGCAGTACTAGAGCTCAACGTTCGACAAGAATTGAAGAAGCGATTGAAATTGCTAGGGATATAGATCCAACTTTGATAATAGATGGGCCCATGCAAGCCGATACAGCATTAAATACATCAGTACAAGACGACTATCCGTTCATGAATTTCCAAGGACCAGCGAACGTCTTGGTTTTACCTAATCTTGCAGCAGCAAACATCGCTTACAAATTGCTTGAAGAACTAGGTGGAGCGGAAATGACTGGACCTATTCTCGAAGGAATGGACAAGCCTGTCCAACTTGTTGCCCGTTCAGATGGTGTTAGACACATTGTGAATATGGCAACGATTTGCGCAGCGGATGCTATACGACAGGACTCTTATTGGGAGACATTAGCATCAAATCCAGAAGATTAGGATAGATGCAAAGTGGCCAGATTAACTCTAGCCACATCAAGCTAGTTCTAGATTATTGCAATTCACCGTCATTGAACATTATTACAGGTCGTTTTGGTCGCCAAAATGCCCCTGTAACAAATCCAACACATAGACCGCCAAACAGTAAATTAACCCATCCCGAATAAACATAATCTCCCATACCTCTTAACCATGGTATTGCGAATGAAGGAATAACTCCAAGTACAGTTGTCCATAACAATTCTGATCGAATATTTGCGCCATAATCGGCTTTTTTTGGTACAATCCTTGCAGGCTTCTTTCTTATTGGGGTAATGACTAAACGAAGCGATAGCCCATGACTATCCCTGTCCATTGGAGCGCTTGACAATGCGTGTACAGAGTTGTCATTAGGATGAATTTCCATAGTCGCAGTATGCCATTGCATTGGGCCATGGCCTTCAAAACGACGTGGCCGACCATCCATCATTGCTCCTCGATAGTTTGAGGACACGGCATCAGCCAGAATTTCCTTTGTTCCAGATTTGGAATTGATTATTTCACTATTTTTTGCATGAATCCATTCACTTTGAGTAGGACATCGAACCTCCCATTCTCCCTCTAAATCGCTAACTAAGTCATTGATATTCTCATTCAACAAAGAAATAATTGCTGATAAACGCTCTTTATTCCAAGTGGTTTCATCCCCGGGAGATAATTCTGAATCCAGTATTGATGATAGTTCTGATAGAGATAAGGGTTCTTTGGTGATGAAAAAATCTGGACACCGAACTTCATGTTTTGGTCTTTGGCTTGCGTAAATCCATCCGCCCCTATCTTCTCCAATGAAAATAGAATCGCTCTTGACATGAGAGAATACAAGGCCAGCAAGGTTGAGATCTTCCATAATGAACCCTATGCGACTAATTTTTCCATTCTTCTGTACCAAGCCATGCCACTATTGTGGTCTTGCAATAATGAAAATTGAGGGAACGGCGATATTGATCTCATATAACCAAAAACGGAAAAATCAACGAGATTTGGTTCAGAGCCCCCAAAGAACTCTTCATTGCCATGTTCATCAGTAAATTCAGTTAACAAATCATGCCACAATTGTTTTGGTTTTCTACCATCCTTCTTGACCCGCTTTTTGGCGATGATCCCCCACATGATAGGGAATCCTGCCCATGCGTACAGTCGTTTGGAGATGAAGCCAAACTTCTCAAGTTTTGATATTCGCGTAGTAGTTTTGAATGCTGAACCCAGAGTGCCATATAAGATTGGAACAGTTGCCTTCGACATTTTTGTATCCGCCCAATCAAGCCACTGCGCAGTTCTATCTGCTTCGCCAACCGAGAGTATTTTTCCACCATTGTAATTATTGTCAATGAATTTCATTATTGGTGTTGAATCAGTGTGATGTTGGCCATTTTCATCGGTAAAGACAGGGACTTTACCCCAATCACCTGCAAAAGAAACGGACTTTTTGATTTTCAAACCATTTACTGAAACATAGTCTACATCTAGTTTGAGATATTCAATGATTCCCCTTACCTTCCAACAGAATGGACAGGTGTGCAACATGTGCAATGTCGCTTTTGCCATGGTATGTCGAAATGTATAGCCCATTTCAATCCTTGTCTACAGAATTCTGTACAGGTTTCCAGCCAGTTTTCCAAAACTCCAGGTCATCTAACCATTTTAGCCACTCAATATCTGTGCAAGATAATAATCGAATAGCTCTACTATCAAGGGCCTCTTTATTGACTAAAGATAATGATTCATTGTCTAAGCATTCTTGCCATTCGACTTGCATTTGTCTTATCCTGCGCTTTGCCTCCTCGGGGTTGTCAAAATTTCTTTCACACATGTCTCGAAGTTCTAACAACCATGTTCTACCATCCTTAGTTATTGGTTCAACGACTCTTTTGGACGGTTCTTTTCTTGAGAAAGGCCACCATCCCATACATTGCCGTATAAGCAGTACTTTTTGAAGTTGGTTCAATTTTACTCATAATTAGGTATATGATTCATTAGTATAAATTGGCTGAGCCAACTATGGGAAGAATAGCCGTACACATCCATGGATTAGCAAAGGAGAAAGCTTACGGCGAGATGTTGAAGGTTTATGGCGATAGGATAAAACCTAGAGGCATAAACTTAGTTTTCCACAATAGTAAGAAATCATTGGCCGAGTATTTTAAAGAAATCAACAAAAATTCATCATTATATTTGTTGGATGAGTCTGGTATAGAATATACTTCAAGAGGATTTACCAAATTAGTCAAAGAATGGACAGTGAGCAATAGAGACGTAAATCTTGCAATTGGCCCGGTAGATGGGTGGGAGGAGTACAAAGATCAGGGCGCCAACCTAATCTCGTTGTCCAAAATGACCTTTCCCCACGAATTAGCGGCAGTGATGCTGGTCGAACAAGTATATCGAGCAACTGAGATAATCAAAGGAACCAATTATCACAGAGACTGAGCAAATGCTCAAAGAGAACCCATTGCTGGGATGAATGCTGATAGTATGATTATTGCCGAGTCAACTGCCGTTTGGATGCTTTTAGTATTCGATGCAATAATTGGCATGGTCTTGATATTTGGAGCAAAAAGTCAACCATTCCCAACACCCGCCAAAAGATTTGGAACACTGATATTAATTTTGACAGGTCTGTTGTTGCTGGGCCAGTCAGCACCCAATCCAACAAGTCTAGAAGCCCATTTGGGAATATTATCAGTAATCGGAGCGTTTGGCTTGGTTTCAGGTATTCATCACATGCTGAATACTCGAAGGGAAGTGTTAGTCGCTCCTATGTCGGGCTTTTTGTTCTGTGTTGGAGTTACAGGATTAATTACAAAAACTTGGGATGAATTAACAAAATTCGAGCACTGGGCTGGATTCCTAGCACTGGTTGTTCTTGCGGGTGGCCAAACATGGTTGGTATTTCGAGGATTGTTGATTGGACGCTTGCCGCTTGCTTGGAGTCAAGCAGGGATGGTCGCACTTCATCGGGGACAATTGCATGGCCCTCATGGCGCGATAGAATGTTTTGAGAAAGCATGGGATGGTGATGAAGAACATCTTAATCCAATGGCATATTCTGCACTTTACAAAATCAATTTATTTCTCGAAGATCAACAACAGGCAGATCATTGGAATGAACTTTTTTTGGAGTCTGGCGGCAAGAATGCCGTTGCAAAGGAATGGTTAGAGGCCATTGACCGATGTTTATCTGCGATGGGTTATTTACCAACGCCAATGTCGGAAGAATGACCTTAATCCAGTTAAATTATTACTAATTTAGCCGGAAAAGAGCAAAATACACAACACTTTATGTAGTTTAACGTACATATAGTTGATTGGAGAACGTTATGGAAACAATTAGCAACATAAAACTATCACCGCTCATGATTACAATTCTTGCAGTTTGGTTTGTTGCCAATTTACTATCCCAGGTTCTTTACATCTCAATAAACGGAACCCCATATGACGGCGTTGCAATGTTAACATCACTTGGATCATATTATTACTTGATATTGGCAATAGAGGTATTTCTATGGCTGTGGTTTTTCTGTTATTTGTCGGTAAAAGCAATCAAGCAGATAACTCGAAATCGTTTGAAAGAGGAAATTGGTAACATCGGAGACCTTACAAAATCAATCTCTATTGCGTAATTCTTACGATGTATTCAAGACCCTTCTCGTGAAAAGACGCCCATGTCTGATATGTCCGAGATACCAATTTATTCTGGCCGTCCTATGGAAATTACCGATTTGTTAGATTTTGAACAATCTATCAATGAGTTACCTTCGAACGGTAAGGTAGTTACCATCGAAGAGGCTAGAATGAGTTTGATTACTGCCAGAAAATTACTAATTGAATTACAATCGATCAGTGACAATGCTGCAGATTTGACTGAGGAACTTGATATAATTCTTGAAAGCTATGACTCAAGTCATGACCATGTTAGTGAATTGGCTGATTACTTAGCTAGCATGATACAATCATGGCATGGAGTAGTGGATGAATTGGAAAAAACGGGGGCTAAAATGGCCTGCTTAGAACCCGGTAGATTAGAGTGGTACGGTGTAGTAGATGGCCAGTTAGTACTGTATTCTTGGAGTCAGGGTGAGGAGGATATCGAATGGTATCACGACATTAATTCTAGTTTTCTTTCCCGCAAACCACTCATAGAAGCATGAGATACGCCGGTACAGGCGGGGTTAGAATGGTTAGGATTAATCGGGTATATACTGGAACCGGGGATGATGGAACATCAGCATTTGTCGATGGCTCAAGGCATAGAAAATCCCATCCAAGATTTGAAGCAGTTGGCACTTGCGATGAATTAAACTCAATTGTTGGAATTATCCGTAGAGAATGTGCCGATTTGCCAAACCATGCAGATGGCGGCAGCAGTGCAAGTGTTAGCCGCATCCAAAAAATTGCAGCAGCCGCCTTAGATAGAATTCAAAATGAATTATTTGATTTGGGTGCTGAACTAGCTTGCTCTCCAAAGGATTTACCCGAATACATGGAGTTGATTAGCGAGCAGCAATGTGATTCACTGACTGATGAAATGGATGCCTGGATCGAAAATTTGGAACCTCTTACAAGTTTCATCTTACCTTCGGGGACAGGTCCTGAGCCGATTATTCACCATGCAAGGTGCGTAACAAGGAGATTGGAGCGAACTCTTATTTCAATCCAAGACGATGCTGGAGATGATTCAGTAAGACCCGAGGCTAGGATTTACGTCAATCGATTGTCGGATTGGTTTTTCGTCTTTGCTCGCTGGGTTACAAAGAATCTTGGAGAAAGCGAAACTCTTTGGACACCCCTAGCAAAACGGCAAGATTCGATGAATGTCTCAACTATGATAAAGAAATTTCACGCAAATGAACAGGATTTTGAAAGTTTAGAATAAGCCATTTTCTTTGGCAAATTCGTGTGCTTTACTGATTACAGTTTTTGTTTCTTTATGGGTTGCCATATCCAAGGCCAATTCCCAGTCGAGCCACATGTAATCCCTATGCTCATTAGATAGATTAACTGAGATTTTCTCTGTTGTTGCTAAGTACCAAAAAACCCGCTTGTCAGTTCTTTTCCCTTTATGCCTGAAACTATATTTTGTCTGTTCCTCAAACCCATTGACAAATTCAATTTCAGAAATCCCGGTCTCCTCTCCCAATTCTCTAGCCGCAGTAACTAAATTATTTTCATCACTTTCTTCGACATGGCCTTTTGGCAGGTCCCAATGACCTTGAGGATATTGTAGAAGTAGAATGGCGCCATAATTTACTAAAACAACGCCGCAGGAGGTCTCCATGTTTGCCGGAATAAGTAATAAGTCATGTTATTTATCCTAAATAACGCTATATTTTCGATATTTTGTTAGTTGGAAAAAAAGATAATTTCAACGATTAATTCATGAAAAAAGTAAATTCTGAAGTCATTAGTAATTATATATTAGAGATTAATGGGCTTATTATGACCTCTTTTTTCACTTCTATAAAGGAGAAAATATTCGGAAAGAAAGAAGACATGCGAGCAGCAAGATTGGTGTCAGTTAGAAAACTTGCACCGGTAATTTTTTCTGAACCTGGCAAGTTACTCTATGTTGGTGCAAGACATGATAGAATGGATTTCGGAGACGAATTGAGAGAAGCAGGAAATGAATTCACTATTTTAGAAATTTACGAACCAAATGTAAAACATTTGACAGAAGTTTGTCCTTGGGCTACAGTGATTCAAGGAGACGTACGCAGTCTAGATAATTTTTCAGAAAATCAGTTCGATTATGCTTTTTGGTGGCATGGGCCAGAACACATCAAGGAGGAAGAACTACCAGAAGCACTCAAAGGATTAGAAAAGATTACCAAGAAAGCGGTTATTTTAGGAGCTCCATGGGGAGTTTATCCACAACACCATCTTCATGGGAATCCTCATGAAGAACATGAAGCATCATTGTATGAACATCATTTTGAAGGCCTGGGTTATGAGGTTGAAGCAATCGGAGTAATCGATAAAATAGGATCAAACCTGACTGCGGTAAAATATTTACAATAATCAACCCAATCTTGTCATTGAAACGGAAGTTATACATTCTATTTTCTAGCGGTTAGCATGTGAGTGCGCTAGAGATACCTCATTTTTCTCGAATTGTGGCAGATTCAGATTTTGATGGATTATGTGGCGCTGCTATTCTCAAAAAATATACCCCAGAAGCAGATATTATATTCAGTCATGCTGCTCAAATTAGAAATGGAAGCATGGACGAATATATCAATCATGAAACAGTAATTGTTGATTTGCCATTCCATCAAAAATGTGGTTGGTATCTTGACCATCATCAAACTAACAGGCCAACAGATAAGCAATCAATTGAATTTGAACAAAATGGTGGTGTTATTGATTGGCAACCAACACCATCGGCTGCTAGACTTGCATATGAGCGAGTAAAGCCATATGCTGATTTAGCCAATTTTATTGATTTAATGCCATTTGTTGATGCTTTGGATTCTGGCGGAATTACATTACAGGAATTTGTGGAAGATGGCGAATTGATGTGTTTCAGCCGAACTTTGTCACAGACAGAGCCAGAATATATGCTTGATATTGTCAATATGTTAGTAGCAGGGTCAACAATTGATGAAATAATGACTTTGCCTGAGGTTGTTAAAAGGCTAGAATTACAAAGAGAAAACCGAAAACAACTCCAGCAGATAGTAATCAACAATACAAGGATAGTTAATCGTTTGGCGATTTGTCACCTAGAAAATACCGGCTATTCTTCTAACGGATATCTAGTTACAGCAACTATGGGAGATTCTGTTGATGCCTGTTGTATAATCCACGGATACAGCGACGGCGAGATTAATGACCCCAATAGACCGCCACTATCTGCCAGTTTCTATGCAAACTCGTTTATTGAGCATGGTCAAAACAGATATGATTTGTCACGCTTGGCGACTCGCTTTGATCCAAATGGTGGCGGACACATGAATGCTTGTGGCTGTCGAATTCAAGAGCCAGGCTTAGAGCATAATCTGGCCGAATGGATCGATATGTGGCAGCACCGTGATACGGTATTGAAAGTAGACTAAACGACTGAGAAAATGTACAAAAAGCCGAGGAATGCGTGAATAAACACCAACGCCATAATGAAATCAGCCGCTCTGCCGTGTTTGGTTTTTTCAACTGCAAAACTTTCTCCTGCTAGCCGATTTGCTTTGGCTTGTTTTCCGAATCTAGTCATAGCATAGAGCAAAATTAAACCCAGAGGGCCAATGAAACCATGTAAATTAGTAGGCCAGATTTCAGCAAAAATATCTTGTTCACTGCGCCATCCAGCAATCATTCTGCCTAAGAAAGCAACACCGACTACAGCAAATCCAGACCATAGAATATATTCTCCAAATTTTTCATGTTGTTCGAGCGCAGATTTTCTTTCATCACCTTTGAGAGATTTACTCCTCTTGCGCCAAGAGTATTGCTGCCACATCCAAAATATCAGCGCACTAGCCAGTATAGGATGCGCAAGTAAGGCGATAACACGAATGTAATCCATGGGCTCAGTCAATTATGTCCAAGGGTTCTTTGTTCATGAACACTAGTGGTGAAAATTAACCTTCACCATTGATTTGAATGATTTTGTTGCCGGTTAATTGAATAGCAACCTACTAGGCGGCTAATATGTAGGAGGTGACTAGTCTGCAAGAAGAACACATGGCGAAGTGCTTGGACATTGCTTACAAGACTAACATTCCTAAACAACAACGCAAGGCCAAAGTAGCCAAATCCCCAGATTGGCAGATTATGGAAAAGAAATGGCGTAGTATTCTCACTTTAGCTCTAGATGAAACTGAAGTCCCCGGCGACGATGATGAAGGCAATTCGCCAAGAACTAATCGTATGATGCGCCGTAGAGGCCGCGGTGGCAACCCCAAATCAGCTATTGATTGGTTGCCGGAAAATGACGAGATATCAACAAATACTAGTGATTCTGATGCGTTTAGACTAGCGGTTTTATTGATTAATAAACAACTAAAACGCGGAGAATGGAATGACGATTTATCGACGTTAGAGAATTCAATTCGAGAGAAATGCCTCACTAATGGGGTTGATGCAATTTGGCAAACTCTTGGACAGAAGACAGATCTCCTTGCTCAGTTCGTCGCATTTCCAACAGCAAAGAAGAAATCCAAATCAAGTAAGAAAGTTGATGTTTCAATTGGTAGAATAGATGTTTTCGATAACGAGGAACTAGCAAATGCAATTGATAAATTATCCTCGCTATGCACAGATGCTAGTCAGCAAATTGCGATTCAAAAGATTCAATCTCAACTTTCAGCCAATAGATCATTGGAAGTTAGCAATAATTTGCTTCAATTAACGGGAAATGCGTCAATTATTTCGGTCATCTTAGCAATTGCTAGCCATTCAGATTCCACTAAACCGATTAAAGAATTAGCTAAAATCAACAAAGAGCTTGCCGAAGAATTTGAAGACTTAACCCGCTTGATTGATGGAACAGTCAAGGACTGGAAAGCAAGCACTAGTGCAGACGACAATGGGTTAGGAAGGGCGAGAGCTAGATTTGCATGGCTGAGTTTCCCTGAATCAGTTGGTAATCTTCCGCCTGAAGAAATAGCAACAGGGATTGAGATTTTAGAGTCAATTCCAAATTCTCAAGTGCAAATTCAAAATCTTAGATGGTTATATCTGTCAGCACTTGCAAAGTCAGGGGATAGTAAACAGGCTGCAGACTTATTGGTTTCAAACAGTCTAGATCATTCAATAGAGATTGAAACACTTTATGACTTAGTTTGTTCATTGAATTCTACCGAAGTAGATGATTGGTTAGTCGAACAAATGACATCTTTAGATGAGGGAGCATTGTTGTACATTGCTAACCATGATAGTACTTCTCTTAATTTGAAAAATGAATGTTTCAAACAAATTCAAGACATTGCAGGAGAGGCTTGGGAAGAATCTTCAGTCCAAGCCGTAGAGGTGTTTACTCAAAAATTAGAGATTAGAAGACTCAGTAAAATTTTGACTAATAATGACCTTGCGCCACTTTCCCATCCATATGAAGCCTTATTGTCCTACCATATTTTAGCAACGAATAGTCAACATGATTTGTGGGAGAAATTTGTTGATATTAGGCGACAAGCACTAACATCGATTCACAGCACAGAACCCCCTGCTTATCTCTCACCAATGGCTCAAAGCCTAATCATGCTTATGGAAGGCAACAAAGTCGACGATGACCCATTCACTGTATTGCCCAAAAAAGCCTACCAAGCCCTCAAACAAGCTCGAAACGCCCTCAAACAAGGCGGTACAGGAATTGCTTCAAGGACCCATATCGAACACTTACAGAATAGTTTAGAGAAAGCCGAACTTTCCAACCTAGAGGAAAATTTGCTGTCAGTTTTAATCGCAACCCTCAATCTAAATCAAGCCACAATTTCATTACAACATGGAGAGGCAGACGAAGAGATCTATGCCACATTAAATCAATTGGTTGTAGGATCTGACATACCGACTCGATTAGTCCGATCGGTTAGACAATTGGTGTTTGACCACGATATTGGATTAGAACAATTAGTCACTTGGTATCAGCATAATAACCCACTTTCCCCATGGCATACGCTTGCTAGAGCAGCATTATTCGCTCAAGATAATGATGAGTTAAATGCAGCAAGGGAGTATAGAAGGGTTGCTGAAAGTGGAGAGTTTGATTTCGAACATTCTATGGTCCTATATCGCAAGTCAATAATCCATCTCGCTCACGCTGAGCAGTGGAAAGAAGCAGTGGATTTACTCAATAACCAACCTGCCCTGCGGACTGCAATCACCAAACGATTCCAACTTTATCTTAGGGTTTCATTTACTGCCAGTAATCAAAAAACCAATGAGGCGACCCAATTACTCAAAGATTTCGTGCGACGAACAAAACAAGTTCAGGAAGAAAACCTAGATGGTGAAATGGTAGAGAAAACCATCACATTCTTTGCTGAAGATGAACTTGATAGTTTACGAAATTATCCATTTGAGCACTCCAGGGAGTTGCCTGCTGAACCATTTTCTGGCAGAGTTACTGCAGCATTGAATTCTGTTCAAAGGAACAAACGTCGGACTAGACATGGGTTTGACGGCAGATTCCGTAATGAAATGTTACAAAACCCTCCTTCGATTATGGCGCTGTATGATATTGCAAGAGATTCAGCAGACAAAAACCCAATCGAGGGTTTGATGTATTTAGAAAGGGCACAAAATTCGGGTAAGTTCTCAACCACTGAAATGAAGCGATTATATGACGCTGAAAGAAGTCTATTTGCAACTCACAAGCGGGAAATACCAAACTCATCACGGCGCTACTTGAAGAATTTAGCACTACCTCCGCTTGTTATCGTCGACACGAATATTTTGGTTGATGCATTGGTGGATAAAATCGCTCATAGCCTAGAATTAGCAAGCGAAACAAGCCTAGATTCATTTGAGCATGATAATTTCCACAAGGTACTCTTAAGCCGTGCAGATGCCGGTAGAATCAACCTTTGGTTGCCATCAATTGTTAAGCATGAAATCAAGGAATTGAGCAAGCGACATAATAAAATCAAAGCAAAATTCCAATCTTCCTTGGTTAAGCCAGAGGTGTTAGAAGCAGTGTTTGACGATAAAAAAATCGCTAAACTTGTAGATGAGATTATTGTAGAATTTAATCGATGGAAACCAATTGACATACACCTAGAGAAAGAGGCAGTGCAACAAGAGTATGTCGATGAAATCACAGAATTCCTCGGGGAATATGTCGAAATCTATGAAGAACTTACAGAAATGAAAGTTGCGAGAGAGCCAAAGCAAAATAGAACAAAGATTGGTACAAACAAAATATTCCCAGAAGATGCTGATAGACAAATAATGGCTATTGTGAAACTACTTGCATCTCAATCGTTGGAAGGCTTAGGAAGCATATTAGTTGCGACACGAGATGGTGATTTCACTTTGACAGCAAGGGCATTTGAGGAAAGGTTTGGCTATGGCATAATCAAGAATAGCCAAATGCTCAATACTTGGCTAAATTAGACTTTATTTTGCCAAGCAGCATAATATCTCAACACATCTAATGAATCATCATTCCTAAATGGAGTGAATTCTAGAGATTCCAGCATGGCAAATGAATCATTCAGCCATGTTTGTTTTAGTGGCCAAGGCGGAGGTTGTATGGTTTGCCGGCCGTCATCAAGCCTCCCGATACACAGCATTTTTCCATTATCTGCGAGCAATTTTGGCATTTGTTCAGCGGCTTTTTCTCTAATTCCTCCATCTGGGATTGCTTGTAGAATATGAATCTCTACTATGAGGTCAAAATTCCCATACCATTCCTGTTTTGGATCAAGTATATCTCCAACCAACCACTCCACTTTTGAATTTGGAAAGCGCTCTTTACACCAGTCAACACAGTGCTCAGAAATATCAAATGCGGTGACACTAAATCCAATATTTTCGAGACCAACAGCATCATCTCCAAGGCCGCATCCAATTACTAATGCGTTACCTAAAGAGCAATTTTCCTCTACCCAATTCATCATTATTTGATTAGGCGCCATTCTGGCCCATGGAATTATTGCAGGATCTCTATTGGCCATACCGTATAGTTGGTCAAACCATTCAATTGGCTCATCATTTACCGCAGATTTAGCCCGAGAGATTATATCTTCACGCTCTGACTCTGAAATCTTCTTCATTGTACTCACATGTGGGAAATAATTGCGTCGCCAAACTCGCTACACTTGAGCAATTTAGCGTCGTCCATTAAGCGTTCAAAATCATACGTTACAGTCTTGGCCGAAATTGCACCTTCCATACCACTAACGATTAAGTCAGCCGCATCTGACCAACCCATGTGACGTAGCATCATCTCAGCGCTCAAAATCACGCTTCCAGGATTGACTTTATCTTGGCCAGCGTATTTTGGTGCTGTTCCGTGTGTTGCTTCGAAAATTGCTATACCAGTATCGTAGTTGATGTTAGCGCCAGGCGCAATACCAATTCCACCTACTTGTGCCGCTAAAGCATCAGAAATGTAGTCGCCATTGAGGTTCATGGTTGCTAGTACAGAATATTCTGCAGGCCTTGTGATTATTTGTTGTAGCATTGCATCAGCAATGACATCTTTGACAATTATTTGGTTTCCCGTTTTTGGGTTTGCAAAAGTACACCAAGGGCCACCATCAAGTTCTACAGCACCGAATTCATCTTTTGCTAGTTGGTATCCCCAATCTCTAAACCCTCCTTCGGTGAATTTCATGATATTGCCCTTGTGAACTAGAGTAACTGAATCCTTGTCATTGTCAACTGCGTATTGTAATGCAGCTCTTACTATTCTTGCAGTTCCTTCCCTAGAAATTGGTTTAATCCCAATTCCAGAACTATCAGGGAATCGAATTTTGTCAACACCCATCTCATTCTGTAAGAAGTTAATCAGTTTGGCAACGCCTTCAGTGCCCGCTTCCCATTCTATGCCGGCATAGACATCCTCACTATTCTCCCTGAAAATAATCATGTCAACATCTTGTGGTGCTTTCACCGGTGAAGGAGTTCCATCATACCAACGTACTGGCCTTACGCAGGCAAAAAGGTCTAATTTCTGTCTAAGAGCAACATTTAGAGATCTGATACCTCCACCCACGGGTGTAGTAAGAGGTCCTTTGATTGATACTAAACCATTTCTCATGGCATCAAGGGTCGCCTCTGGGAGCCACTCACCAGTGTTGTTGAATGCCTTTTCTCCGGCAAGAACTTCACTCCAATGGATTTGCTTTTCTCCGCCATATGCTTTCGAGACTGCGGCGTCAACAACCTTCATCATTACGGGACTGATGTCTACGCCAATACCATCTCCCTCAATGAAGTGTATCGTTGGATTATTCGGTACATTCAGCATGCCGTTTTCTAGGGTAATACTCTCGCCAGTCATTCCACTCAGTCTATCCGAGATGCATTCCCTTCAAGAATGAACCGCACATCGGAGAATCATGCTGGGACGCGTTGAATGGAAAGAAGGCTCTAAAGTAGACTGCTTCAATGAAGCAGGAGATTGCATTGAAATCGATTGGGACGACGGCCCAACCCCAGTTCAGATAACTCTCCAAATGATTGGAGCCTGTTCTCTAGCAGATATTCAGACCGGTCTAAAAGGGAGGAAGATAGAGAGGATTTGGATAGAGTTAGCTGCAGAAAGAAAAGACACAGCGCCCAAGATATTCACTAAAATTAACATGATTTATCATGTCGATGCGGAAGCACCAAAAAAGTTGGTAAAAAGACTAGTAGAGAAGAGCCATGAGACATATTGTACGGTATCAAATATGTTCAAGACAACAGTAGAAATCACTTCAGATGTTATTGTTAACGGTGAACTTTGTTGATGAAAGCATTTGCATTGCTTTTGTCAAAATGTCTCTAAGAATGTTATGAAGAGGAACCCAACCACTTGGAATTGTGTTAGGAGGTTCATTGAGGTTCAGAATATTGTTCTGAGACTTTATCTTCGCAAATGGCCTAACAGGGCCTGAACCATCAACATCAATAATAACAGAAATTTCATATTCGTCATCTATCTTTGTTACCCTAGCTGATTCTAGATTCAGTTTTGCTTTTGCTGGAATTGATTCAATAATCTCCTTCCCTTCAGACAATGATAGATCCTGCTTGACTAAAATTTCCAGTAGTTCACTTATTCTTTCATCAGACAAACTGACTTGGGCCTCTTCGACAGGCTGAACAACGTTAGTATGCGGTATTGGGGGCTCAATAATTTGGTTATCATCTTCTTCATCATTTCCTAACAAGATTGCAAGATTTTCATTTTGTATTTGTTTTTGGACGGCTAAGGTGTTTGCTGGTCGAACTCCAGTGACACCTAATTCAGCAAAAATGTCAATCTCATCTTCTTCAAATGAATCCGGTACAGCAAAAGCGTTATCGTCGAACATCAACCTCAACCATCGACTCATTATACTTAATGTGATGTCACTCTCTATCGCGTTTTGCATCAAGATAGTTTAATCAATTAGCAAGATAAGAAATGTCAAAGGTGACGGCATTTTGGACTATGTGTGCCAAACCATAACGGTTACAGGTTTTTGATATTCACAACTATTGCGGTTTTGTTGTGGTTACCCGCAACTAATGTTGACGGCTTTCCAAATGGAGTTGGTGACATTGAAGGTGGTTGTCAGTGCCATGGAGATTCTAATTCTGAGACAAGCATAGCGTTATCAGGCTTGCCAGAAAAGTTCGTATCTAGTACAAATTATAGTCTCAAAATAGAGATCTCAAATCAAATGATTGAACCAAATCCGGAATCCGCACAAGGCGGCTTTAGGATAGTTTTGGAAGGTGGCACCTTATTTTTTGAGAATGAGACTGGGCATTTAATTGATGATGGATGGACCCACAAAGAATCATCTAATCAGCAACGTATGTGGAATCTAACATGGACTTCCCCAAGCGACAATACCACAATGAGCAAATTTATTTTACATGGCAACGCAGTAAATGGTAATCAATTGTCTAACGGCGACAATTGGGATGTTATCGAAATCTATGTCCCGGGTGAGCAAAACTTTGATCCGATTCCTAATTCATCAATAATTAAGCATGAGCTAGAACTATTTGATAGAGCAATGCTTACACTGGGACTAATAGCCTTAGTGTATATCTGTATTAGAATGGTAAAAGATTAGTTGACAAATTCAATGCTTTTGTTCCTCAGTGCGCGCATTTGCCGGTTTTCACTTGAACCGTGAATTTGTTCACTCTTTACTCCCGTCAAGACTAGCATAACTCTAATCTCATCACCTAAATTCTCATCAACAGCAGCACCCCAAATTATCTTTGCATGTGGTGAGATTTTCTCTTGAATTATGTGTGCACATCTTTCTGCTTCACCAAGTGTTAGAGTAGGGCCGCCAACGACATTAATCAGAGCCCCTCTTGCATCAGAGGTATCTAGCTCTAGTAACGGGGAATGAAGCGCTTCTAGCGTTGCTTCCTCTGCCCTATTTGTTGCAGATGAAGCGCCAAGACCAATCATCGCAACACCACTGCCGGATTTAATTACGGCTTTCAGGTCTTCAAAGTCAAGGTTAACCATTCCATCGGTGGTAAGTAATTCAGTAACCCCAGTTATCGATCTTACCAACAATTCATCACCAACTCTGAATGCACTGGCTATTGGTAAGTCCTTAACACCCTCAATTTCTAGTAATCTTTCATTAGGAATTACTAGAATTGTGTCACAGTGCTCTCTTAGTCTTTCAAGGCCCCACTCAGCATTTTGCTTACGAAGTGACCCTTCAGACTTGAATGGATAGGTAACAACAGCAATAGTCATCGCACCTTGTTGTTTAGCCAACCTAGCAATATGGCCAGCAGCACCAGTTCCAGAGCCACCCCCCATTCCAGCAGTAATTATCGCTAATTGTGTGTCATTAGTGATTCTTCTAAGAACCATTTCCGATTCAAGCGCTGCGGCTTCACCTTTGGTAGGATCTCCACCAGCACCTCTACCTCTTGCAGTTCGGCCAATTAGGACCTTCTCTTCTAGAGGTGACATAAGCAATGCTTGAGCATCAGTATTTATCGCATATCCAGTAACATAACTACTGTCGAATAATCCTTCCTCAGCTAGTCTGCTGACCGCGTTACAACCAGCGCCACCAGCACCATATACCCGTATTCTAGGCTGAAGGGACTCTAGTAATGCCTTCAATTCTTCCTCATTGCCTTGACCGGGTGGAATATCACTCGGAGTGATCTTTACCTGTTCTTCTTCGCTTAACTCTAAAACGCGGTCAATTAAATGGCGCATGATACTTAGATTCTCAAATCATCTTTGAAGGTGCCGACTGTTTAGGATAACAAATTGGCCATTTTAAGACCATTTTCAATTATCCAACTTAATCTTTCAAGCCTTCTTGAGTAACTTGGTAGACACATTCTCCATCAGGTAGGTTAGGAGAATCAACTAGTCTAGCAATTCTTCTACCGCCCTTGGCTTTTCTAAGATATAATCTGAAAGTACTCGCGTGTGCTAATACGTGGCCACCAATTGGCTTTGTAGGGTCACCCCACATTGCATCAGGTTTGGAGTGGACTTGATTTGTAACTAAGACAAGAGCATTATTAACGTCCGCTAGTTGTTTCAATTCCTTAAGGTGCTTGTTTAGTTTTTGTTGTCTGTTAGCCAGCATACCTCGTCCAATGAACTCAGCTCTGAAATGGCTTGTTAATGAATCAACAATAATCATTTTGACATTCAGTCCTTTGCTCATGCGCTTAATTTCATCAACTAGTAGCATTTGATGAGCAGAATTGTAAGCCCTAGCAACGTGTATTCGAGCTAAAACTTGGTCAGGATCTAAATCTAGACCTCTAGCCATTTGGGTAATTCTCTCTGGCCTGAAGGTATCTTCTGTGTCTATGTAAAACACATCGCCATCAAATCCACCTTCTTCTAGCGGTAGAGTACAATTTACTGCTAGTTGGTGGCCAATTTGGGTTTTTCCACTACCAAATGCACCGTATACTTCAACTAGGGCTTGGGTCTCAAATCCACCACCAAGTAAATCATCGATTGATTGTACCTTTGATGATAATTTTTGTACCTCTTTTCTACGCTCTAGCAAATCTCCACCAGATACGAAGCCACCAATGTTAGCCATTTTCTTCGATGCCGCAATTATTTTTCCAGCCACTGCTTCACCAATTTCTGCTTGTTCTGCTAAATCAGCAGGTGACATAACCGCTAATGATAGTAGTTCATCGAATCCTGCTTCTCGTAGTTTTTCAGCAGTTGCTGGACCTACACCTGGTAAATCCTCGATTTTTACCTCAGGAGCATCATCATCTTGGGCCATCATTAACACCGTGTCCTCTTGAGGGTCTTCATTCTTTTCAATTTCAATCTTGGTTTTTTTCTTCGCTTTGGTCGCCATCCTTTACACTTCCAACCCCGACGATTGGTGTTTAGTATATGAAGAGATTAAACAGTCTATCTGATGAATTATGTATGCAAATGGGCTATGGGGGACAAACAAATGCAACACTGCAAGCCAACTTTCACTTTAACCTTCATTTTCAAAGTGCTTGAAAGTGAAATAAAAAGTGATTATTATTCACTAGATTCTGTAGGCAGAGGATTGGGATTGCTTTCCTCATCGTTGTAAGTGATAGTAACTTCATGATCAACATTTACTTGTTCATCTGTATTACTTAATTCGACATCTAGTGCCCATACTTGAGTGCCAACATTGAACTCATCGTGCATCCACTGAGCGTTTTGCCCATCAGCAATTTGTTCTTGACCAGACTCACGGTTGACTCCTTCCCCAGTTAATTTCCAATTGACAGACACAGGTCCGCCTAAAACTCCACCTAGGTTTCCTGGATTTTCTACGGTAGAGTCAATTGCAATTTGGTTCGGTGCCGGACATTCACAGTCCGGTGTGGTGTCGATATTCATTGTATCAACATCACTTGTGCCGGATTGACCCCAGAGGGTTTTCTTATCGATTCTGATAGTAATCGTGGTGTTGTCTTCATTACCCGCTTCATCAATTGCTCCTAGGTTTGCCGTGAATAAGCCATGGGTTGCGTATGTGTAGGTTATTTCCCCGGTCTCATTGGCATCGACAGTAACTCGACTACTGCCGTCACCCGCTTCGAAGTAAAATGAATCAATCTCTCCTGAGGTCGATTTAGTATATGCATAATCGAAAGATAACTCGACGCCTGAGAATGATACCTGCGCACCATTTTGGATATTTTCTTGAATCATTCCAGATGTGCTATCATAGTAAATAACTAGGTCAATTGCTGACTCATCCGATGATTCATCATCAGCAGTACAGCCAGCGAGCATGGCAGAGCATAACAAGAGCGCCAACAGAATTGACTGGTTTGTTTTGACTCGCATGGTAAACCATAACCGGCAGGAGTAGATAAGGCAATTCCATTATGTGTAGATTAAACCCTATTTTACTGACAAATTGTTTCAACCGGTCCATCGGTGGTTTGAAAATGGGTAAAGCCGGGGGTTTGCTTAACGAGGTGGGGTAGTCTGGATATCCCGTCGGGCTCATAACCCGGAGATCGATGGTTCAAATCCATCCCTCGTTACCATCAACTATATTCATAGTAGTCATGCTTTGGCTTTAGAGAATCTAACGCGCTCTGAAGTTTTGCATTCGCTGCCATTTCACCACTTTCAATAGCAGAAATTTGTGCTTTAAGTCGCTGAATGTGTTGACTTGCTCGCTCATCGAGACTTAGTTTGGGTCCTTCCAATGCTTTCAATATGGCAGCCACCTCTACCGCAGGTAAATTATCTGGTTGTAGCATGAAAGACTGACCTAAACGTAAAACAGGTCCCGATTGTTCGAGAGAGCGTAGAAATAAATCAACTAGTTTTGTATCATTTTCAATTGTTGTAACTGCATCTAAAGTGGCTGAGATACACCCACCTGATTGTTTGAATGCCTTGATGAAAAATGCTTTTCCTTTACGCTTTTTACCGGCTAATGCAAAGGCTTTACCACCTCTCTGTAAGTCTTGATAATAATGTCCAATCATGTCATCTGAAGCAGCGATTTTCTTCCGCTCACGAAGTAATGTTTTGGCAGAGGTCATAGCTAGTGAAAATTTGTTTCTAATTACTAACACATCGCACAGTATCTGTAATCCTCTAACCAACATAATTTGTTCTTGTGCAGAGCGTTTTTTGTTGCTGAGAAACATATCGGTAAATTGTGTAGCCATGACTTCTGACATCTCTAGTCTACCATCTCTAATGTAACCTTCTAATTGCATCAGTGTCTGTGCAGGATCGTTCATTCCGAACATGGTAATATGTATGCCACAACATACTATCATTTCATGGCTTTGTTAGTTATGTTTAATTTGGCCAAAGTTGTTGTATCAACACGAACTGGGAGGGGGTGAGCAAATGGTATCAATTGCAATAACAGGAAGTCCTGCAGTGGGGAAGTCTGCCCTCGCAAATCTACTCGAAACCGATGGATGGAATGTAGAATCTGTTGCAGATTTGGCAAAGCAGTTTTCCTGTGAGGGTGATTATGATAAAATGATGGATAGCGTTGAAATTGATATTCACAAATTGGCAGAAAACTTCATTCCAAATTCAGATCAGAACACAATTATTGACGGTCATTTGTCGCATTTCTTGGAGGTAGATGCAATAATTGTCTTGAGGTGTGAACCTGCAAAATTACGAACAAGGCTAGAGTCTAGAGATTACAGCGAGGCGAAAGTAAATGCTAATGTTGAATGGGAATTAATTGCCGGCACATGGTCAGAAATAGTAGAATTTGAGATTAGTGTACCGATTCTCGAATTAGATTCTAGTATGTTATTACCTGAAGAAATGGTTGGTAGGGTAAAATCTTGGGTTGACAGCGATTTTACAACAGATTTAGCAGATATTTCCAACGCTATTGACTGGATGTCATAATATTTCAAAACGCTAGAATCTTTGTTTTTTAGCCGCAACAATGAACCCCCTAGTTGATTTGCCAAAGGTTGGTAAGGGACATGGCACTAGAAAAATTGAGGAGTATTTGGGAAAGAACTCTGAACCCAATTGTAGAGTCGCTATCGTGGATGAGTCCGGCCACAATAACTTGGATTGCCCTTCCCATTGGTATCCTTGGCGGACTATCAGTTTACCTTGCACCACAAGATAATTTTGGCGCCTCAATGTTACTTGGTGGCGGTTTACTAATCACTCTTGCAATGGCCTTAGACGGCCTTGACGGCCCTGTCGCAAGGGCTACAGGTAGAGTAACTCGATGGGGGGATTATCTAGATCATACCTTTGACAGGTTACTGGATGCGGTTTGGATAATTTGTATTTCAGCCTCTGTATTTGTTGATGATATTGTACTTGGTTTGGCTGCAGCATGGTTCACTCTACTGGGTTCCTACATGGGTACGCAAGCCCAAGCAGTGGCAGGAACTAGAAATTACCGTGGGTTTTCTCGGGCGGATAGAACCATTCTCAGTATCGTTGCTATATTCCTGACTGGAATATTGTTGTATTTTGATAATTATTCTTGGGGTCAATTCCCAGGAATTTTTGACCACATTGAAATTAACCCGCTCAGTATAGTAGTTTTCATTTCAGCTTTGGGTGGGATTTGGACCTTTTTGATTAGATTCATCCAAGCCAGCAAGCAAATCAAACAAATCGATGCCGAGAACCCATTGCCACAACCAAATTCGACAGATGAAGAATGATTTTGAATTAGTCAGGTTTAACTCAAAATTAGGGTGATTTCTCGGTTAAATAGCGGTACACTCATAACGGTTGCATGCTAGAAAAGACTGATGACGGGCAGTTCCAAGGCTTATGATGGGAGAGCCATTGCTACGCTGTTGATTTTATTGATGACTTTTTCATTGGTACCAATAACCAACGTAAGTGCAGAAGACACTGGAAATTTATTCCACTTACAGGCACAAGATATTGCAGCATCTTTCGATAGTAGTACTGAGTTAACGACAATTACTTGGCGTAATATTGACAGTCTTGATGAGCCAACAGCACTTGATAACTTTTACAATTCCGTGTACAACGTCTATCGACACACCGAGCCAATAAATCAGTCAAATGTACAAAATGCTACCTTGATTCATTCAGTCAGTGCTTGTGATAGTGAGGCTTATGCGGTCAAGTATCTATGCTTGGGAGGCAGTAATGGTTCACATCCTGGTCACAGCTATTCATATCTCGTAGCGCCGGGCACCAATGATTCATTTTACTATGGAATTACCACAACAATAACCGATCAGAGTAATTCTGAGACAACATATGATTCCCTTATTTCTAACGAATCAGCAACTTATGATCCAATTGTTGAAGTTACAACCCCTGTAAGGACGCCCTACAATCTGCTTGCCTCCTTTGATCCAACCACAAGCGTAACCTCTCTTTCATGGATAAACTACAATGATATATTCTATGTTTTACCTGAAACTGGACCAGATGCATACCAAACTCGAATTTGGATGTCAACCCAACCGATTACGAGAAATTCAGCAGTCTCATTGTTTAGTTCTATGTCCCCAATCGCCCAACTCGCACCCGGCTTTTCGAGTTATGAAATACAGATTCCTGAAGACACAGATAGAGAGGTATATTATGCCGTAACATACAACCTGCCAAATTACTTTGGAGCAGGACAAGATTACGAAGATGTAAGATTCCTCTCAAATAATGCTCTGATATCTACTCTTGTTGAAGATAACATGCCGGCTAGCCCGGTAACTTCCGCTAATGCGTTTTTCGCACCAAACTCACAATCTGGTAGCGGAACTACTACAATAACCTGGGCTGATGTGTCAAGTGAAGAAGGAGAATCCTACGCTATTTTCAGTTCGGGAGAGTCATTTAACAAGACAACGCAGTTTGGCGCAACACAGATAGCTCTTGTTGGGGAAGGAATTTCAGAATTTGAATATCAAGTCCCGATAGGTAGGCTGGGGACCTCTCATTATTGTGTTGTCGTAATTGACTCAAACGGTATTTTCGACGAGGAAATAGAGCCATTTTCATGTACCTCGCTATACGAAAATGCATTCTATAATTGGACCGCAGAGCCAACCGGAGTAATGGCAACGTTTGTTGGAAATTCTGAAACTCTGATAACATGGAACGACCAACTTGGTGCGGAAGGTGAGATGTATCATATTTGGCGATCAAATTATCTTGTCTCAGGTAGCCAATTTGTTGAGAATGTGACTATGGAATACCAGGGAACAGTCACAGACGGCATTCAACAATTCACTGCACAGATTCCTCCAGAAGTAGATAGAACCTCATTCTACTTTGTCACCAGTGAAGCGCTATATCAGCATACAGCAGGGCCATATCATTACACCCAATTAGTGCAGAATTGGTTTGGTCCGGTTTATGAGGAAACAATAACTCCACCAGCTCCTAGAATTAACTCAATAGATATTGAAGGAGAACTTTCAATGGTGACAATTGAATGGTTGAATGATCAACAATTAGATGGTGAAAAATATTCCATATGGCAGCATGAAGGCGAACCATTTGGAGAAGATGAAGATGAGGTTTCTAATGTATCTGAAGAAAACGGTTGGACATTATTTGATGGAGATATACTAGATACTGGTTCCGTACTCACGGAATTTACCTTTACTAAAAATTATCAAATTCCAAATGATGTTGAAAGGAACATATGGTACGCCATTACTGTCGAGGATGCATACGGGAACAAGAACATAGAAGCCTTCCCGGGATCTGGAGGTAATTCTCTTAAGGTAAAGGAAGATACTACACCTCCTACAGCAACATATCAGTTATTTGACGAGAATGATGAACTCTATCTAAGTCCATCTTTGGTATCAGGTAGTTACAGCATAAGAGTTTCAATAAATGAATACCTGTTTAGTAATCCAACTGTTGATTTAACAACCTCTAGTGGTGGAAAAATAACCAATGGGCCTCGTCAGATGCTAATGTATGCAGACAATCTTCTAGACCCTAACCAAGGGCCAGAATATTACCATACATTCGATATCAGTTCCTCAGTATCAGCTGGTTTAATTACAATCACAGTTGATATGGTTGATGAGAGTTTTAACAACCAGCAATTAAATTGGACAGAACGAAGTCTAG
>CALDPP010000084.1 GCA_937911345.1 uncultured euryarchaeote
ATTCTAACCCAGTAATGTTTTCGTGTTGCAAGAGTTTTTGACAACTTTTCCATGCCAATATTATCTAGAAGTTTAACGATTTTCGCTCTAGTAAATGCCTCCGGACAGATGAACAAAATACGTTGACCATCAGAGAATATATATGAATCAGCTAAGTTTTCTGCCCTAACTAAGTCCTCAAGTCGTTCAAGACATACTGCTTCAATACCCCATGAGTATGGCGTCCAAAAAATAAGTGATGAGCGGTCTTTAGTATTAGGTAAGTGATTACTCACTTCAAGCATATAGGTTTGGTCAACAAGTTCTTCTCGAACTTGCTTTGTTATCTTTTTTGATGATTGGTTAACCTTTTTTGGCTTGACTTTTGCAAGTTTTGGAATGTCTATATTGGCAAAGAAACTTGGAACATCATGTATCCACAAATCAATCTGTGTTTCAAGAGTTTCAAGACTAATCCGATGGCATAGCAAACCAGTTTTTCCATGAATACTACCGGGCAATCGGATAATTCGACGAGTGTCAGCCGTGATTCTTGGATCAACCTTGAATCCAGCCAGCAATACCTCTTGTAGTAACTTATTTCGATTATCCTTTACTGCCAATTCTCTATCTTTGGCGTTTTCAATGGAAAATAGATTTCTATCTGGGTCATTGTAGAACAAATGGAAACCTTTGCTACCCGAAAAAGAAATCGACATTAGTTCATAGTCGTAGTTTTTTTGTATCCATTTGTGTAGATTTAGGGTCGTCAATCTAGCCTGCTCGAGATTATCGAGCGATAAGGGGGCAAAGTCAATATCAAACACAATCAAATGGTTGAGTAGTATTGGGTGAGGTCTAGTTTCATCGTTAAGATTCGGCAAGTCAATAGGTTCTAACCATGAAGCTGTAGAAAAATAGATGTCACTAGGGTTATCTTTTGCTATTGCTTTCCTAAAGCTGTTTTGTGAGCTAATACGCCTTTTTGATTTTCGCCAACTACCATCAGAGCAGCGCCAACGAAAACCATGTTGGCTGGGTTTGCTTAGCCAAGATATGTCAACATCATGATTTTGATAATACTCATTAAAATCAAAATCTTCCATTCTCAATTCTCACCTTAGGCCTGCTTTCTTCAAGGATTCTAGTAATACACTGCCGAGTTCTGAAGGATCTTTGGCACAAGCAATTCCTGCGGCTTCAAATGCTGCAAACTTTTCCTCGGCAGTACCCTTGCCACCAGAAATAATTGCCCCAGCGTGTCCCATTCTTTTACCAGGTGGCGCAGTTGCTCCGGCAACGAAACCTACGATTGGTTTAGTTACATTTTCAGCAGCCCAAGCTGCAGCCTCTTCTTCAGCATTGCCGCCAATTTCGCCAATCATAACGATGGCTTCGGTTTGACTATCTGCTTCAAAAGCAGCCAAGCATTCAATAAAACCAGTACCGTTTACCGGGTCTCCTCCAATTCCAACACATGTTGATTGTCCTTCTCCGATACTCATAGTTTGGGCAACAGCCTCATAAGTTAAAGTTCCTGACTTAGAGACAATGCCTATTCTGCCTTTAGCGTGAATATGACCTGGCATAATGCCGATTTTTGCTCCGCCACTCTCACCTGGCGTGATAATACCGGGACAATTTGGCCCAATTAGCCTAACACCTGGTCGGTTGTAGACATATGCAACTGCCTTAACCATGTCAAGAGTAGGTATTCCTTCAGTAATACAGACAATCACACCTTCACCTTTTACGCTATCAAATGCATCTGCTGCTTCCATTATGGCTTCAGCAGCGAATGGTGGTGGAACATAAATCACGGTTGCATCTGCATCGGTTTCCATTATCGCTTCAGTCATTGAGTTCCAAACTGGAAACGGCTTACCTTGTAATTCAACCGTTTGACCACCTTTTCCAGGTGTACATCCACCAACAATTTGAGTTCCATATTCAACCATTTTATCGGCGTGGAACATTCCCTGTTTTCCGGTTATTCCTTGAACCAATACCTTTGCATCTTCTTCAATCCAGATAGCCAATTCAAACACCTCCTCCAATTAATGAGACAATTTTTTGTGCTCCTTCTGCTAAATCATCTGCGGGATGGATATTTAGAGTAGATTCGGCCAAAATTGCCTTACCTTCATCGACATTTGTTCCAGCTAGTCTAACGACAAGTGGTACATCTAAAGATAGTGCTTCAGTCGCCGCAATTACCCCTCTAGCAATGATGTCACAACGCATGATTCCACCAAAAATATTGACGAGTATTCCCTTTACATTTGGGTCCTCAAGGATAATTGAGAATGCGGTTTTGACTTGTTCTTCATTTGCTCCACCGCCAACATCTAGGAAGTTTGCTGGCTCTCCACCATATAATTTGATTACGTCCATAGTTGCCATTGCTAGCCCGGCACCATTAACCAAACAACCGATGTTACCATCCAGTTTCACATAAGATAGACCAGATTCCTTAGCTCTAATTTCCACTTCCTCTTCTTCACTCAAATCACGCATTTCATCCCAATTATTGTGTCTAAACTCAGCGTTTTCATCAAAAGAAACCTTTGAATCAAGTGCGACTATATCATCATCACCAGTTTTGACGAGAGGGTTAATCTCGACCATCGTACAATCGTTTGAAACAAACATATTGTACATTTTTGCCAGCATTTTCATGAATGATTTTAGTGATTTGCCAGACATACCCAAAGCCATACCTAAATCTCTGCTTTGGAATCCCATCAGCCCAGAATTTGGGTCGACTGAAATTCTATGAATTAGTTCAGGTGTATTGTGAGCAACTTCTTCAATATCCATTCCACCCTCAGTAGATGCCATTATCATGACGGATTTCTTCTCCCTATCGACCAATAGTGCTAGATAATATTCATGAGCAATGTCGCATCCAGATTCAATGTATAAGTTTCTAACCAACTTACCAGATTCACCAGTTTGAATGGTTACTAGAATATTCCCAAGAATGTTCTCAGAGTAAGTCTTAACCTCGTCTCTGGAAAAGGCGATTTTTACTCCGCCTTCCATAACTAAATCTCCTGACTCCGGGGAGTATAAATTTCCTTTACCTCTGCCGCCAGCATGAATTTGAGATTTTACTGCGACGACTTTCGAGTTGAGTTTGTCATATGCTGCGAGTGCTTCATCGACGGTTTTGCAGTGTACGCCTTCGAGTACAGGAACTCCATTAGTTCTCAGTAGTTCTTTGCCTTGATATTCATGGATATTCATAACCTTCTCCAAACCTGTCCAAAGAAAGGCCGTCTTTGAATACTTTGATTGAACCTTAAATGCTAAACACCGGCGGAATAAGGATTAATCATGTCCAGTGATTTGATTTGGTTTGGCATTCTTGGATTGTGGGCAGCAATTGTAGTATTTGGCATCAAACCATTTTACCACTATTTGAGAAAGCAAGGTTCAGAACACATGGTTGCAGTTTATTACAATCGAAAAGTTGCTCATATGCTTGCTGGCGGGGTTCCAATAATTGCTTCACCAATGGTGTTTGATAATCCAATTTGGGTTTTAATCGGTGGTGTGTTAGGCAGTATAGCTCTTGCAGCGACTCATGTATTAGATAAGCGACTATGGTGGATGCAGACTGATCAAAATATGAATGATGCAACCTTTGCATTAATGCTTGGAATTTCAGTTTTCGTCATTTGGGAGTACAGTGATGAACCATGGCTTGCAATTTTACCATCGTTATTTATGGCGTTTGGTGATGGAGTTACTGGAATAATTCGTAATAAGATGTTCAAAAGGAGGACAAAAAGCGCTTGGGGCAATGTAGGTATGGCAGCATTATGTCTTCCTCTAGGATACTTTGTAGGTAATATGGCTGAGCCCGGGATTCCTTTGTGGGGTTTGATTGCTGGTTTAGTTGCCTCATTTGTTGAGAGATATGAGTTTGGACCAATTGATGACAACGTTTTGATTGTGGTTTTTTCATCCATCGTTTTGTTCATTGGACTGGATATTGGGCCGATTTAGAATACAAGATTCTTTAATCAAGAACTTTGACACCCAGCCATGACACTGAACATTGGCGATAAGGCAGTTGACTATAATTTGAAAAATGCTAACGAAGAAATCGGTGGACAGTCTCTGAGCCTTGAACAATCTACTAGCGATAACGGTCTAGTATTAGTGTTTGAATGCAATCATTGTCCATATGTGGTTGCTAGTGTTGATAGAATGAACAAAATGGCAGAGTATTGTAAATCTAAGCAAATTGGCTTTGTTGGCATAAATTCTAATGATGCGTCAGTTTATGCCAATGACTCTTTTGAACACATGGTAAAAAGAGCAAAAAACGGTATGCCGTATTCCTATCTTTACGATGAAACTCAAGAAGTTGCTCATGCATACGGAGCCAAAAGAACCCCCGAATTTTTCTTATTTAACAGTGAAAATACTCTCGTATACCGTGGCAGAATGGATGATTCACCTAGGGACCCAACTCAAGTATCAACTAGTGAATTAAAAGACGCAATAGACGCAATGCTGGACGGCAAATCACCGGATGTATCTGAAACTGAATCCATTGGTTGCTCAGTTAAGTGGAAGGCTTGATTGTTATGAGTTGTAAGCGACAATGTGATTGGGATGACAATCAGGTTTGCCGAAGTTGTGGCATAGACTATTCAGTTCCTGAGCCAGATGAAAATAATGACTCAAAGACTGACAAATCAACGGATTGATTCAAAGACTTTACTGCAAACCGCCGTCTAATGCAAGTAGTCGTTTTGGCCGGAGGAATCGGTTCACGCCTTAGACCGTGGACCAATTCGGTACCAAAACCACTGTTGCCAATGCTTGATAGGACTTTGTTAGAGCAGGTAATTTACACTGTACCATCAGATTTGATTGATGAAGTTGTTGTAGCAGGCGGTTACAAGGTAGAAATGATCAAATCTTACTTCGATTCTATAGAATGTGACTTTGATGTAAGAATCGTTAACGAAACAGAGCCTCTAGGAACTGGAGGAGCCCTTGGTAATTGCCGAGACGTTGTTAGTGATACATTTGCTTGTTTTAATGGCGATATCATCTCTTCTTTGGATGTTGGAAAATTATTAGCATTACACAAATCAAATGGCGGAATTGGTACTTTAGGACTGTGGGAAGTTGATGATCCAACAAGATTTGGGATTGTTGGGGTTGACGGTGAAAATAAGATCACCCAATTCAAAGAAAAGCCAAAGCCTACTGAGGTGTTCTCAAATTTGATTAACGCAGGATCATACATTTTTGAGGAGGATATTTTTGATTACATGCCGAGTGGTAAACATTCCCTAGAACGTGATGTATTTCCAAAGTTAGCTGAAGTAAGGCAACTTAATGGAATGCAATTTGATGGTTATTTTATTGATGCTGGAACAAAGAAATCCTGGATTAATGCTGTTTCTAAGTGCATTGAAGAAGCAAGATTTTCAACTGGCAGTGCGCTGTCAAATTCTTGGTTTGCTAGCAAATCTGAAACATATTCAGACAAAAGCATCAATAATTCAATGATTGCTAGAGAGGTTGCAGTTGGCAATTCGCTGGTGAACCAATCTACAATACTCAGCGATTCAAAAATCAACAATGATTGCAAAATAGTTCGTAGTTTGATTGGCAAGAATTGTGAGATAGGTAATAATTGTAATCTCGAGGATGTAATTGTCGCACACAATTCGATAATTCCTGACGGAACTAATTTGAGTGACTGCACTTGGCCAATCGAATGATTCACGATATTTTTGTGGAAGAACTCAAAAGGCAAATCGGACTGCCAAATAACATGAACAAGCCACTGATTGTTGTAAATTTCAAAACCTACGAAACTGCAAGTGGAGACTCTGCGCTGTCACTAGCTAAAGAAATGGACAAATTTACCGATCGAGAATTCCGCATGATTGCAGTAGCATCTGCTTTTGACTTATCTTCAATTTCTAAGTCTGTGACAAATGTAGAGGTTTGGTCGCAACATCTTGACCCGGTTGGAAAAGGAAGTCATACCGGGTGGCTTGAACCAGACCTAGCATTGCATCATGGTGCAGTTGGCACAATTATCAATCACGCAGAGCACAAGGTTAGTTTAGAGCATGTTGAGCAACTCATGTCTATGCTGCCGGAAGGTTTCCCAATTTGTGCTTGTGCTGCAGATGTAGAAGAAGCGATAGCACTGGCAAAACTTGGTCCAACATTTATTGCCGTTGAACCTCCCGAGTTAATCGGCGGTGATATTTCAGTGACAACTGCCGATCCAGCAATCGTCTCAGATACTGTTGCTGCAGTAAAGTCAACCAATCCCGATGTGCGGGTGTTGTGTGGTGCAGGAGTCAAGAACGGTGCAGATGTTAGAATGGCAATTGAACTAGGTGCTGAGGGTGTTTTACTTGCTAGTGGTGTTACCAAAGCTGCAGATGTTAATGCGGTTTTAGATGATTTGACTAAATAATTTAGATTAAATCTACTTTATTCTAAATTAATCGGGCAATTTAATTTGTATGGGCAACGTTTACAGTACAAACTGGATTTTGCCAATGGTAAAGCGTCATAGTCGCCGTTTCTATATAATTTTTCAAACAGGATGTTAAAATTATGAACATCTTTTTCCAACAACTGTTTTGTCTCCTGCAACAGTTTTTGATTTGGTCTTATTTTCTTGTAAAACCATTTTCCTTTTAGGAATGATAAACCATGTATAACAAATTTTTCAGCGAGATTGGGTAAGTATTGATTTCCTTGTGACCATAAAAGCATGCTACATAACTCTAAGTCAAGAAAAGGCTGTTTGTGTTCTGATTGAAAATTTAGACGCACTAAATGCCAAACAGAATTCTCTCGATACACTATATCTGGTGAACAATATACATCCAAGTGACCGAATTTGGTTGATTTTATACGCTCGTAGAAACTCCATTCTTTAATTGAATTATCCAATATTTTCCTTGGAATTTCTTGTTTCATTAATTTCTTAAGGCGCAAATATCCGTTTCTTATTAAAAGATTCTTTTTGTTTAAACCAAGTTTAGTATTGGCCTTTGTGGAGGTGTGGATGTTTATTTGGAAGCGCATTTTTGAAATAATTAATTTATCACTCCAAGTCACCCCCTTGTGTAAATCGCTCAGTAGTTCGAAAAATACTATTCTTGTACACTTAATCATCAGATCATGATGCGCAATAAATTGTAGGCTTTTTGTTCGAACCATCTTTGTTTTATCCCTGTTGAAGTATTGCAATGCAAACCTTCTAGCACAGTTTGTGAAGATTTTACGCCTAGTCAAACTCCATTGAGGTAGATATCTCATCATGAGCCATTAACCTAACATCTACCGATGTAAAGGTTATCCTAACAAACCAGCGTTTATACTTGCGAGGACTGAATTAATTGTTACCCAAATTGCCAGTGGTAGAATTAACCATCCGACAAATTGAGTGAATGACTCGGCGCCAAACCTACCGAATAATCGAGAGATAGGTCCTCCAACGGCGGCAATCAACCTAAGTGAGAGTACTGCTAATCCACCCAACACTAGAATCAATACAAGAGAAATTAGCGATCTAATTATCCCACCGAAGCCACTCAGGAAAGCAGCACCAACGGCTTGCGGGAATAATGCAGGGAATGCTAGTAATCCGAACCAACCGAACCAAATTCCAATGAGCAAATCTCTTTCCATATCCTCAAGAGGTCGCCAATCTTGGAAGTATTTTGGATAAAGCCCATGAATCAGTTTTGCTATAATAGCAGCTTCAAATGGTTTGCCATTTTTTGCCGTAAAGAATGCCATTTCTACAAACCAGAGCATCATTATGATATCAAGATAGAATAGCAGACCAGAGCCAATAGGTAACATTGTGGCAATTAGCATTGGTAGGTTGACTAGTAGAATACCTGCAGCTCCAGCGCCTATTATCGATGCCCACAAAGAACCCGGAGGAAGCGGTTCATCTGGAGGAGTCCAACCTTCTCTTGGTAGGGCAATAAAGAAGAGAAACAATCCGGGGCCAATTAGCAATGCGAAGTATGCACCAAGATTCTGAGAACCACCTGCTGGTATTTCATCAATGGCTTCACTAATATCATCAGAATATGCTACTGGGGTTTTAGAAAATGTCACATGCATTGCTTTATCGATAATAACCACCGAATCTGATACACCATCTGGTAGTGTCGAAGCGAACGATTCGTCTTTGTCGATTAGTATTGGCCATGAGGTATTGAGTTGTTGACGCATTTGAATTATGTCAGAATCCATAGGATTCATTCCTGATAAGACGTGGATTATTGCCACATTGTCACCGTATTTATCTAAAGTCACATTGAATTGATTTGATTGTTCGATTAGGTTCTCAGATGCGGGCAGACCAATCCCGATAACCAGTGCATCTTTACCATCGAACAGTTCTGTAATAGTGTAAGATTCACCATTTTCGTCAAATAACTCAGCATTCGGAATCCTTGTATTCTCATAAATCGCAGAATCAGCACCTAGATTATTTTGGCTAAATGCCGTTGGAACGAATAATAACATCATTACCGCTAATGCACTTAAAATTGGAATTGGTATCAAAAGGCCTTGGTTAAACGCATTGCCAACAAAGGCTAACAACGCAATTAAGGCAGACAAACTCAAGAACAGTTTTGCATTGAGGAATCCAGTGTCCTCATCAGTTACTTCAAAACGTAAAATTCCGAAAGCGTGGCAATCACTATTCAAATCACCATAAATTGTCCTAACACACATTTCTAGATTCAACTCGCCTTTGGCAAGTACTTTCTTACCAGACCAAGTCCAAATTGACTCATTATCGCCAATTTGTCTAATTGTTAGGGTTTTGCCAGTTGAATCTTCTAATTTGTTGTCATTAGACAATGATCTTCTTTCGTAATCTTTGAGAGGTCCCCATATTTCCCATTTTATGTCTTTTATGTCGCTAGCACCCCATGGCATTAACGGATCGAATTCGATGTGAGCGATATTTGATTCGTCAAGTATCATGCGTATCTCTGGTTGGTATAACACTCCAACCATAACAATTCCACCAGAATTCTGTGGTTCAGGCCCTCCGCCCCATTGAACCATTACACTCGAACCAAGGCAGTTGTGTACTGCACTGAGAGAAAGTGTGAATACGTCTCCGGGATTTGCGGTAATATTCATTTCATTTTCTGCTCCCGAGAAGTTCATAGCTTGTCCAGATGTAATCTCATCAACGATATTTGTGACTGATTCTTGGTAAATTTGTTCTCCTCCTAAGCTGACAGTATAAGTGAGTGTTGTTGTAGCATCAGAAAGTTGGAGACTGGTTGTTTGCTGCCTAAAACAGGTTTCTGGACCGACATTATCATCTAAGTATACAGAAAAGAAGACGCTCATTTTGATGGTTTGAGAAAATGCTGTTTGCACGGGTTCGCTCTGGATGGTAAATATATCACCATTAAATAACGGGTCGAGGCTAATGCCACCTTCAGTTTGATCCGGTCTCTCTCTTTGTAAGACTGCGGATGATTCTGTCATTCCTTCGACAAACAATTGCTCGACAGGGTTAACCTCCCAATCAATATATCCCGGCTGATAAGAATCATCTTGTGCGGTAACCGTGGAAGACGCTATTACGCCAATCAGCAAAATTAGCAAGATGATGCTAATTCTTCGGTTGGCCATGATAGTTCGAGTTGGTATTAGTTGAATAACTATCTGCCTCTCGGTTAAACATCATGTGTTTAGCCAAGCGAACATAATCAGCATTCCTGATGTGATGGCAAGTGCATTCACTCCACCTTTGGTTAGATATCCTCTATTTTCGAACCATGCGCCCAAGAAACTATCAATCTGACAACCAATCCACCCAATAGAAATTACTGCAACCATTAATGATGATCCGTTGCTTATTGCTTCATCCAAATTGGTTACATACCAAGCGCTGAATGTCATCAAACCGATGATTAGGGCGCCACAAAATGCCGCAATTTGACCAGTTTTCGAAAATCCACCATTTATCCCTGGTTCACATTTCTTTAGTGTTGTAATCATCCTTACGTTATTGTCTAAACATCCAAATTCACTGGCAAATGTGTCGGCTGCTGCTACTGAGACAGCAGCACCGAACATCCACAGTCCAAATTCCCATTCTTCGGTGATAAATGCACCAGTTGCAATCAATGCTGGTATTCCACCATTAGCAAAAACATTGACCCAGCCACGATGACCGTCATCGCTTTCAGACATGTTTCTTGCCTTCTTTTCCTCGAATTTCCATTTGGTTGCAAAGTGAGAAAACACCAAGAAAGCGAGTAAAATTAGTAACCAAGTCCAATGGCCTAAAAGTCCTACTAATAGCCCTACAAAGACCGCAGCAGCAACTCCTGCCGAATCTAAAAATCTAGCTTTTGTTGATGCAACAACAAGTACTAACATTACTACCGAAGTGATAACCAAGTTACCTTGATTCAGACCTTCCAGCAGGTAGTCCATGGTTTTCCCCAATTACACTCGGCAACGGGTGACTTAAATTTGCTTCCCTGTAATTATACCAAGTTTTGCGTTTATCTCTACATAGCATGCTGCTCCGAAACTGCAAAAGGCACTAATCTTCTCAAAATTGTCCATAGCAGCATTATGAGAATAAATGTGATTAACAAACTTGCAAGAATTTGAATGCCAGTGGAGGTATTCTGTAGGATGACTCCGATAGTCCATAGTGAGCCATTCCATATGGCGTGAAACAGTATCGCTATACCTACTGCTTTGATTGGGTTACTAGTTATCTTGATCATTTTTTGATGCCCAGCAGATAACCACTTTGGTAGAATTGGAACCTCCCTAACAGTTCTTGAAGATATCATTGGTTGACCGGATTTACCATCGAACAAAATCCACTGACTTTCTTGTTGGGTCTTGGATTTATCAAAAATACCCAAACTTCGTTTATTCCAACGTTTACTGAGTACATATTGGCCGATGGCATATCCTGAAATTGCAGTCCATGTAGCATGTCCTGGGATTGAACCTATCGCCCTTAATACAGCAGTAAATATGAAACTTATTGCCGCTCCTTCACCTGCAAAAATAGAACTGAGAATGTAAATCATGTTTTCAAGTAGGGCGAATCCTAGTCCGACAGAGAAACCAATCTGAAAACCACGTTTCGGAGAATCAATGAATCTAGCGAGGAATAAAACTGCAACAGCTTTGGAAATTTCCTCTCCAATTGGTGCAGAGAGAAATAATATCATTCCATAACCAAGACTGTATTCGTCAGTTACAGAAAGCCCAAGGAGATTAATTAGGATTGGAGAAATTAAAGAATTAATCAATAATGCAGGGAGTGTTGATAACATTCCTGCAATAAGCATCCATTCACCTTGTCTTCTAGTTGTGCTCAAACCAAAATATTCGTTGGAGGTAGACCACCAGGCAAATACTGGGGTTGAAAAACCCAAAATCCAAGCAGGTAGGGCGATGATCAAGAACAATAATATCGTCAATGCGTTGACTCCGTTAACCAATAACGGCAGCATGAATATACTAGATGTAATTACTCCTATGGAAAAGATGAGCCACAATTGTTTCACTCTAGGCATTTCTAGCGGTGCAGTATTGTGGATTAAGTGATGTTGTAAAACCGTCGCAGTTGGTGATTGAATTAGGGTGCCTGGTGTGATGTAATGTGCATTACTACCTTGAGGACTGGGGTCTAGTCTTACAATATGAGCAAGTTTTGGTTTGCGCAGCAAAAGAAAAAACAACAGGAAAGGAGTAGAACATATCGTTCCAAATATAACCAATAGTGGATCCATAGGACCTAGGTCGCCATCCATATCCCCATCAACAAAACCAAACACCACAACAACGAATATCTGAACAAAAAAGAACAAAATGAAAACTGAAGTTAACATAGAAAAAATGGTTTTCCATGGCGATGACTTTTGTGAAAGATATAGGTTCGGTGGTGAGGGAGACAAACCGGTTTGAGGAACGCCAAGCATAATTCTCCCTTTATTGACTGGTATGTCCCGCTCAGTTCGCCCATCACTCGTCACTGAAAAATCAGCAGTCGGCCAAAGCAATCATCACTGCGGGGTTGACCCTAAGTGTTTCATTTCAATAATTCATCGCCACCATAATGTCAAACAGGGATTTTTATGACAACAATGCACAACATGCAACATGAGTGCGGCCGAATATTTGTTTGCGCCTAGAAAAGACCACAGAGGATGGTCAACACCGAGTGAGGCTGCGAGAATATTTTTCATCATTGCAATGATTTTCTCAGGATGGTGGTCCTGGCAACTTGGCGAAGGCAACGTAATCGTGTTTTTGTGCCTATTAATGCTTATTTCTACACCTCTATTGTCAGTTGGATGGTGGCTAATATCACTGATTAGCAGTAACTATGAGCCTAAAGTTCTAACTGAGTCTGTGAATAATGTTGACAAAAGTAAGAAGTTACCACTTCACTCATTCAGGAAACCATAAGTCCAATCATGAGGTGGAGCAAAGGTTTCCTTGATTGATCTTGGACTGACCCACCTCAATAGATTAAGTGGTGAACCTGCCTTGTCATTTGTCCCACTACCTCTCGCACCGCCGAATGGTTGCTGCCCTACTACTGCGCCAGTTGGTTTATCATTGATGTAAAAATTCCCGGCGGAGTACCTCAATGCAGCCATTGCGGTTTGTATGTCCTCTCGATTAGTAGCGAAAATTGAACCAGTCAATGCGTACTCAGAGGTCTCATCACAGAGTTTGAGAGTTTCAGTGAATTCATGATCCGGGTAGACATAAATTGACAAAACAGGGCCGAATATTTCCTGTTCCATAGATTCATACTTTGGATCTGAACAGACGATTGTTGTTGGTTGCACGAAATAACCAGTAGAGTCGTCATAGGTTCCTCCAGTCACTATTTCGCATCCCGAATCCTGCTGTGCTCTGTCGATATATCCTGCAATATTGTCGAATGATTTTCGATCAATTACCGCCGCCATGAAATTAGAGAAATCCTTGGGGTCTCCGACAGAAATTTTAGCAACTTCGCTAACATAATTGTCTTTGATAGAATTCCACACAGATTCTGGAATGTATGCTCTACTTGCTGCACTACACTTCTGTCCCTGATATTCAAATGCACCTCTTAGTAGAGCAACAGTTAGTGCTTGATGGTCACAATTTGGATGAGCCACTATGAAGTCTTTACCACCTGTTTCACCGACGATTCTTGGGTAAGAACGCAAGTTGGCTAGATTATTTGCTACATCTTTCCACATCTGTCTAAACACTGATGTTGAACCAGTAAAGTGAATACCAGCAAGCATTGGGTGTGAAAGACAAATATCTCCAACCATGCTTGCTTTACCGGGTATGAAATTGATTACTCCATCGGGTAGGCCAGCATCCATCATTAGACGCATTAGGAAATAGTTCGATAGGTAGGAATTACGGCTTGGTTTCCATACACCAGTATTGCCCATAATTGCTGCAGATGATGGCAGGTTGGCTGCAATGCTGCTAAAATTAAAAGGAGTTACAGAAAATACAAATCCTTCAAGAGGTCTTACTTCGCTCGAATTCCACATACTTGAAGGAGAGACTGGCGGTTGTAAATCTTCATAAATTTCTCTTGCGTATTGCACATTGAATCTCCAGAAATCAATCAATTCACAAGCAGAATCAATCTCGGCTTGGTGACATGTTTTAGATTGATTAATCATTGTACTAGCATTAATTTTGGCTCGGTATTCTCCTTTGAGTAATTCGCTCGCTTTGAGAAAAATAGCCGCCCTTGCTTCCCATGGCATAGTTGACCACGATTCATGGGCTTGAAGTGACGCATTAATCGCATCATTTACTTCTTTCTCCCCAGCCATGTGAACTCTAGCAATTACGTGGCTGTGGTTGTGTGGCATAACTTGTTCAACTACGTTATCAGTATAGACTTCAACGCCATTGATAATACACGGTATTTCGACGACTTCATTACTCTGTTTTAGCAACTCAGCCTTTAGTTCAGCTCGCTCTTTACTACCTGGCAAGTAGCCTAATACAGGCTCATTGACTGGTGTCGGAGGTGTTGGTACATTATTCACCATGACCATTGCCTGTCATAGCCGTCTATTGAATTTGACCCTAATGCAGATGGGCAAATTTTTTCCGAATTTTGGCAATTTTTGGGCCAACAACTGCCATACAATATCCTTGATATGGGTTTCTAGCATAATAATCATGATGATATTCTTCTGCAATTGTGAAATTAATCGGGTCCTCTATAGTTGTGACTATCTTGTTGTCAAAAATGGGTTGTAACTCAGCTATTTTTTGCACTGCAATTGTTTTCTGTTCGTCACTCAAAGGCATGATACAACTACGATATTGCGTTCCAACATCATTGCCTTGGCGATTTAATTGAGTTGGGTCATGTACGGTAAAGAACACATCGAGAATTGTGTCATAGGGAATGATAGATTCGTCAAACTCAACTTCCACTATTTCGGCATGTCCAGTTATTCCATCACAAACTGAACGATAATCTGGGTTAACAGTTTCTCCTCCAGCATAAGCCGGTAACGCAGATGTTACTCCTTTCATTCGCTTAAACGCACCTTCTGTGCACCAAAAACAACCACCGCCTAAAAGTGCTCTTGCCATGGAATACTGTCAATCTGTTATATTATCAATCCTCGTATTCTAGTGTAATGTTTCTCACTTAGTAAAACATTAATTGAAATATGCAATTCTATCCGAGGATTTCATGGACTGGTCTACAGACCCAAAAATGCTTGAAGGGAGGGCGTTTTACAAACTCGGAGAGACCGTTTATGACCATCACAAAAAAGTCCTCATCATTGGGATTTTTTCCTGTTTACTATTAGGGTCTTTAATCTCAATGGGTCCGAATTGGGCTGAATCTTGGGGAGAAGGTGACCTTGAATCCGTCGAAGCCGGAGATTTGCGTGACAGTGCGTTCGCCTCTGAAGAGGAAGGTGTCGAAAGATTCACGCTACTGATAAATCACCCAACATTAGATGACTCTTCCCCTGAATGGCAGTCTGCAGTGATAGAAGCCTTGGAA
>CALDPP010000085.1 GCA_937911345.1 uncultured euryarchaeote
CCTATCCAAGGAATCATTTCTTTTTGAAATGAGATATTGATAGTTTCTCCAAAGAAACTAAACTCGAACAGATAAGTCAGTGTGAAAGCGATTAATGGCGTTAAAAATACTTGGCAGAGTGCTACTATCGTCAACCACAGGCGGGCACTGAGTGGTTTTTTCCGACCCTTACCCGCCATATTGCAACGTCAATTCAATCAATTATCAAAGATTGCTAATAGTTTATGCAATATTTGCTGGTTTGACAAAGGTAAGTCATTCTTCAGAATCTTGGAAATACCTGCTTTCTTCATCCTCTATAATTGTTGGATGGCCGTCAGTCAGTAAAAGTCTAAGCCCACCGGCAAAAACACCATCGATTCGTTTCCTACCTAAGTCTGGACGGGGCAATTCCTCTAACAATTTACCACAGGTAGAACATGAAATTGTCAGTATTCTCCACTCGGGCTTCGGATAATTACAACAACTAGAATCTGATTTGGCCTTATCCATCACAATCTGAAGGCGTTGTGCGATTTCCAATGTCCATGGTGGATCTGGTCCGCCGACAAAAGTCTGTAATCTTGAGAGCATAAACCAGCCAGATGAAAGCCACAATCCAAAACCAAATGCCGTATTACCCCACTTAATTGATGCAAGACCGAACATCAACGGTATTGTTGCAACCACGAATCCCATCCAATAGATCATTCGCATGTGAAGTACTCGTTGAGTTAGTTTTGGCGAGAGGGGGATTGGTTCTGGATGCTCTGGAAAAGCAGTGTTGAAACCTCTTCCTCTTGTAATCAAAATTATTGGTAGGCGTGGAAAGAGAAATGCGATAATAAAACCGAGAGTGAAATAAGTTACTGGAGCGAACAATGACATACCTCATCACAATCCGTTAAGTCGCTTTAATGTAGCTTCTACTTTGTCCATTCCAAGTGAAATATCATCCTTAGAAATTGTATATGCAAACCTCAAATGACCTTCACCTGAAGGCCCAAATGCCGAACCAGGAGAGCACAGAACTCCATCTTTGAGTAACTCTAAAGCTATCTCTTCAGAACTCATACCATCGACGTGAACCTTTGGAAAAACATAGATTGCGCCTTTTGGCTTGTGGCATTCAACCCCGGGCATTTGATTTAATCTATCGACAATCAAGTCGCACCTTTCTTTGAATTCTTTAGCGATAATCTCAGGATAGTCTGAGGCTTCTTCCATGGCCGCAAGAACCGCATATTGCATTGCGTCATTCGAACAGGCTGTGATATAATACTGCATCTTGGTTATCTGACTCATCGCTTCAAGGTTAGACGAAATAATGTAGCCAATTCTCCAACCAGTCATGGCAAAGGTTTTGGAAAAAGAATTTACAATTAACACTTTATTGTAATCTACGCCCATGAATGACACATGACTACCCTCGAAAACAATTCTATCGTATACTTCATCGCTTATTATCCACAAATCGTTTTTGATGGCAAAGTCAAGTAATTCATCTCTCTGTGTATGGTTTAGTGTTCCGCCAGTTGGATTACTTGGGAAATTGTACAATATGGCCACGGTATTTTCATCAACGAGTTTTTCCAAATCTTCTACCTTTGGTATAAATTCGTTCTCAAATTTGCAAGGGTAATATCTGTCCTCACCACCACAAATCGTTACATCTGGCCCGTATAAAGGAAAATATGGCTCAGGAAGCAGAACATTTTCTCCGGGATTCACTAGAGTCAAAAACAAGTTCAGTAGAGCGTTTGTACCAGACATAGTAATACAAACATTAGCTTCGCTCATACCATTTTGATAATCATCCCATGAACGGGCGATTTTCTCACGCAGTGCTGGCAATCCTGCAGTAGTAGTGTACTTATTGTGCCCATCTAACATGGCTTGATGAAAGGTATCAATTGCAATTTTTGGCGGTTGAAAATCAGGTTCTCCTAAACCAAATGAGATAGCGTCATCGCCAGCTAAATCAAACATTTTTCTGACGCCTGTCGGCTGGATTTCTAACGCCCTATTGCTAAATGTTCTCACAATATCACCTATCGCTATCCGTCCAACAATTCTGCATCCACAACAGAGGCAATGTCTGCATCTTCTTTCAGAACTTTATCGATTGTTTCATCACTGTCCAGTGTTAATGCTTCTGGATTAGATGTCCTCCCAAACCACAGCAGTAGTGCTACAAACAAGAATGATGCAATGAAAATGAAATCAAGATGC
Organism: uncultured euryarchaeote; assembly: GCA_937911345.1. GTDB lineage: Archaea > Thermoplasmatota > Poseidoniia > Poseidoniales > Poseidoniaceae > MGIIa-L1. Next base: position 2,212 of record CALDPP010000085.1, read on the forward strand.
AATTTATGGAATAATGATTCTGATGCGGATGCGGAATTACCTTGACCTGTAACTGTCATTATGACTGGCAAGGATTGTCCATCCTCGGTCAATCCCCTTATTTCCAAGGTATTGTTTCCCTTCGGCATTTTGTCGACATCTAATGCAATCGACCAACTAAATCTTTCAAGAGAACCAAGAGTACCGTTTGATTCCTCAAAGGAAGCAGACATCCACTTTCCACCATTGACTCTGTATTCAATTGCATTGACTGACCCCATTTGACTCCATGCTAATCCATCGATAACATATAGCATAGATTCGTTATCTAGGCCCATTGATTCAACGTGAACTTGCGCGCTAACATCAATAGAACCTGTCAAACCTAACTCTTTCAGTTCGAGTGATAATTTTACTGCCTCATAGGCGTCTACTAATCCCCAACCAAAGTCCCTATTCCAAAACGGATCGACGTCTGGTTGAGTTGGCTCACCTTTTCTTTCAGCGGTGAACTTTAGGATTTCTTTCATCTCCATTGGTGACAAATCCTCATTCGCTTCAATCATTAAGGCCAATATTCCAGACACAGATGGTGTTGCGTAAGATGTTCCGGAACCTCTGCTTGTATAGGTATTTGATGATGCATCACCGCCTAGGAAATTATTGCAACCGCCAGATGATACGCATCCCTCTGCCTGTATGATGTTTGTACCTGGTGCTGTTATCTCAGGTTTTAGTTCATTCAATGGATTACCATCGCCGTTATCCCTTCGAGGGCCTCTTGACGAGTATGAAGCAATTGTGTCGTCATCTCTGGTGATGGTGTTACCATCATCAGTTGCCCCTACAGTAATTGACAAGTCTGATGATCCCATGCCGGATAATCCATCATTGTCTGGACCATCATTTCCTGCGGCTACACTAACGACAACACCTTCTTCCATTGCCACATCAAGTATCATGCTATGCATGTCGGTTCCGTCGGAACCTCCACCCTCGTGAGAAGTAATACCCCATGATAATGAGATAATATCGATACCATGCAGACTTTCATCAACACCTGCCCAAGCAGTATCCTTGTTATCGATAATCCACTGGATACCATTCATTGCCGATTCATAGAATTCCTGCTCAAGGATGTAGTTTTCAAATGGACCAGCTCCCGCATCAGTACCAATTCTCACATCAACCAGAGAAGAGTCTGGTGCTGAACCATAAAACTCGCTTTGACTTCCATCCGCATCAATACCTGTTGCCGAGGACATTCCGATGCACGCAGTCCCATGCTGGTTACCATCGTCGGGGTCATATGAGCCGTCTGTCTCACGAGCTCCAAGGCCTGCTGCAACACAGGTTGGATCGGTATGTAAATAGCAAACAGCGTCATATCCTGCGACAAATTTTCCAACTAATCCTGGGTGTTCATTATCTACACCTGTATCAACCATAGCAATGTTGACTCCCTTTCCGGTAACGCCAAAGTTCCAAGCTGCGTCTGGGTAAATCGAAGAATTTCTAGCTTTTACGTTAGGAGTCTGAATATCGCCGTAGAAAACCACCTTACCATATTGATGTACCATCACTACATCTGGCAAATCTGCCAAGGTTTGAGCAATAGACACTTCTTGTATTCCAATAAGCACCGAATCTACTGACTCTAAGATATCCACAACAGTGACGCCTAATTGATGAAGTTGGTCAATATGGGCAGATGAAATATCTTTGTTGTATGAAATTGCCATCCCGACTGGAATCTCCGAAGATTCTATAGAATCATGAATTGAATTCTTGTTTTGATCATAGATTGACCTTTCATACCAAGGTATGCTGTTAGATATCCAAGAAGGTTCTTGTTGCATGGGAATGTTGAGGGTTCTCTCATCATCAAGCCAATGAATCCCTGAATCATCTAGGGAGACAAAGTTACTTCTATCGTAAACTGGTTGATCATAAATTGACCCTGTGAGCGGTATGAAAATAACTGCACAAAGAAAAATCGCCAAAAGTTGCCTCATTGCTCTCCCTCTATTCAAAGCAATAACCAATCACTCATCAAGATATTCATGGTTTGTTAATTGGTGGGAGCAGAGGGATTTGAACCCCCCCCAGCGGATTTCTTCTGGAACCGCCCATGTTAGTGGGCAAGGTTTTCAGGATGCAACAGGTCGGCGCTCCAGTTGGTCATCAACTTCAGCAAACCCACTCGTC
>CALDPP010000086.1 GCA_937911345.1 uncultured euryarchaeote
AATTTCTCAATGGCTGTACTCGCAGATACTGATGATGACGGATTGCCTGATGGTCCATCTGTAACTGGACTTGAAGTTGATGAGGATGATGACGGAGATGGTCTATTAGACGAACTAGAAGTTAAGTGTGGCAGCAGCCCAAGCGACTCAAGTGATGTCGCTAAGGTTGATGAAAACGGTGAGTGTATTGTTGAGGATTCCTCCTCCGACAAGGATGATGATTCAGGATTCAGTTACTGGCTATGCTGCTTACCACTACTGCTATTGTTACTATTGCTACTCTTCCTCAGCCGTAGAAAGGAAGATTATGATGACGCTGAGCCTGAGAACACTACTGCAAAGCCTAAGTTTGCTGAGGGAGAGGGTACCGAAGAGAATCCGTTTGTCCTCAAGCCTGCAAAGGCTGTCAAGCCAGGAGAGACTATCTTAAGCAAGGAATTAATCACTATAACCAACATTACCCCTGGATTGGAGATAAAATCCATTGATTTCCAAGACGATGCAAATGGTCGCAAGTTCTCAATGCAGGACCACGCTGGAAGCGATGAAGGCGTAAGAATGATTGAAGCAGACGAAGATGGCGTTATGAAGTTCAGAGTAATCTTCGATGATAGTCACGAGCCAACACTTGGTGGTGGCGAATTCCGTGCAGCACTCAAGGTTGGGCATAATTCGGTATACTTACTGTGGGATGTCAATGTCAAGTCAGATCCTGAATATGTGAAGGAGCAAAAGAAACTCGAAGCAGAACGCGTGAAGGCCGAGAAAGAAGCTAAGGCCGCTGAGGAGAAGGCTGCTAAAGAAGCCAAGGCTGCTGAAGAGAAGGCTGCTAAGGAAGCTAAGGCTGCTGAGGAAAAGGCCGCCAAGGAAGCCAAGGCCGCTGAAGAGAAGGCTGCCAAAGAAGCCAAGGCCGCTGAGGAAAAGGCTGCTGCAGCAAGTGCCGCTGCCGCTAAGAAAGCTAAGGATGAAGCAGATGCTAAGGCGAAGAAGGAAGCCGATGAAAAGGCTGCTAAGGAGGCCAAAGCCAAGGCAGATGCAGAAGCGAAGGCCAAGAAGGAAGCGGAAGAGGCCGAAAAGAAAGCTAAGGCAGAGGCAGAAGCAAAGGCCAAGAAGGAAGCCGAGGAGAAAGCCAAGAAAGCTGCAGCAAAACCAGCACCTACCAAGGAAGTCAAAAAGCAAGAAGAATTGAAGCGTGTAAAGTCACGTGCGAAGACAATTGATTTCAAGACCCTAGGTACTGCAACAGAATCTACTTTGAAGACTGAAGTTAAGAAGGGTGCCTCATCGCTAGAAGTTGCTAATGCAGCAGAGTTCGAAGAATCTGGTACCGCAGCTCTCAGAGATGAAAACGGCAGTTCGGTAATCTCTTGGACTGGTAAGCAGGGTAACTCTCTAACCGGTGTAACTGGTGTTACTCGTGTATTTGGTAAAACCACCATAGTAGTTGTGAAGGACGACCTCCAAGTAATCAAGGGAATTGGTCCATTTATTGAAGAGAAATTGAATGCTCTTGGCATCACAACTTACCGACAAATTGCCAACATGACTGCTAAACTTGAAGACCAAGTCAACGAAGCAATCGAGTTCTTCCCAGGCCGTGTAAAGCGTGACCAGTGGGTTGCTCAGGCTAAGATTTTGCTTGGGGAAGATGTAAAACTTGATGAGAAAGCACTGAAAGAAGCCGAGGAACTAGAAAGAATCGCCCAGAAGGCTGAGACAATAGATTTCGCAACTCTAGGTGTTGCAACATTCGATGAGAAAGATGACTTGCAAATCATCAAGGGAATTGGACCGTTCATCGCTGAGAAATTGTATGCCCTAGGAATCTACACCTTCGAGCAAGTTGGTAACATGACACCAAAGATCGAAGAAGAGGTCAACAAGGCAATTGAGTTCTTCCCAGGTCGTGTTAAGCGAGACGAGTGGGCCAAGCAGGCCAAGGTATTAGCTAAGAACAAGAAGTGAAACTAGCGTTGACACTTGAATATGGTTTAATCACCAAGCCACTGAGAGACTTTAGTCAAGCATTGTTTGGTTTCTGGAATAAAACGGCCGAAGAGCCACCAATCATGGAACATAGTAGGCCACAGCGATAATTCTACATCGATTCCTGCATCGGCGGCCTTGTTGGCTAAATCCTCGCTATCACTCAGTAGGATTTCTTGACCGCCACACAGTATCAAACAGCGTGGCAAGCCAGAGAAATCACCGTAGGCTGGTGAAACATACGGGTGGCTCATATCGACGCCCTCGGGTGCGTAATAATGAGAACAGTCCCGCGGCATTGATGGAGTAAACATAGGATCTGCTTTGGATTTAGTTTCAAACGATTCGCCCTGACAGGTAAGGTCAATCCAAGGTGAGAATAGCACTGCGTCATCCGGCATTCTGCCGCCTTCATCACGTAACTTCATCATCAAAGCAAGGCTCAAGCCACCGCCAGCAGAATCTCCTGCAAGAATAATTCTGGATTCAGGGTTTTTGCTAACAATGTCTTGGTATGCCAACATTGCATCGTCTAAAGCAGCAGGATAAGGATGCTCAGGGGCTAAGCGATAGTCGACTGAATAGCAGGCGATACCAGTGATTTTGGCCATTAACGACACGCCTAATCGGTGAGTGGTCAATGATGAACCAAAACAGTATCCACCGCCGTGTAGAAAAATAATCACTGCTTTCTCATTTTTGACAAATTTGGGTATGAATGATACCCCCGGGATTGCGTCATAATTGGTTTTAGAAATCTTTACTCCAAATGGCGAGAAGACCTTGCCACCTAACCAGGATTGTGGGTGAACATACCTTCTAACCCCTTTTGCAGATGGCTTGAAAATACGATATAGTAACTTATTGGGTCGAATTAAGGAAGCAACAATCCATCCTCTAAATGACAAGTTGTTCCCCATCTACAGCAAGTTATGATTTGCTCATCAAGTTGCCTATGAGACAACATTTGAGCAATCGTATAATCACTCACTGGAGTCAAGGTCAATGGCATCCAATTCTTTGTCGATATCGAGTTCTGCCTGCTCTTCCTCAATCTCTTCTACTTTGACAGATGTTGAGGCAACTGGCTGTGGTTGTATTTCATACAAGGTACTAATTTCACCTAAGCGGTTCATGTACAAAATTCCAAAGCCGAAGGCAACTATACCTGTAAACATCCAGGTGATGTAGCGGAATATGCTTTGGTCCGCATCAAACTCCATTGATAATCCGAATAGGGATATGATTGTACCAAACGTACCAAAACCTCGACGCCATGGAGCCTCAGTATTCTCTCTGAAGCCTTGTAGACCTATTCCGGCTAGATAAATTGCCATCAATCCCCATGCTAACTCATCGGTATCGATCTTCTGCATGGCCAAGCCAAATCCAGCAACAACATAGCCCATGGATACAATACCTAGGTTGTCTAGCCATGTGTAGAACTCGTCTTCCTCATCCTCAGCCCAACCAAACATCTTCCAACCGTATTCAGCCTTGCTGGAGTACAATGTCAACAATAATCCTTCAATGATGAGGATTATTCCAGCTAATTGATAGAATGTGGATTCGCTGAAATCATTCTGGATAGAGAAATTAACGAATGTCAGAATATGTACGATAGGTATCGCAGTGAATAGATATCGGTATTTATCATAAATTGTGCAATATGTTAGGTATAGGGCACCAATCACAGGACCGATGCCGGAAACTACAGTGAATGAGAACAAGAAACCAGTTATTGTAGCCCATTTTGAGAAATCCAAAAACAATCCTTTGCTTTCTTCATTATTGTATAAGACCAAGTAATTGGCGGTTGTTTCTAAATTGTCTTCTTCTGATGTTAGCGACTCGTTGATGAAACGATATAACAATCCGGTTCGAGCCATCTGATTAACAATCAGCGAGTATACCGCGCCATAGAAGGCAGATAGGCTGATTACGTCCCAAAGTTCACCATCGGTTACTGCTCCAGAATCACTGAAATCATTATGGAAGCCGATAGCAAGCGCCGCAAACATTGATATTACCAATAATGGGAAACTCTCTAGGCGACCAGATACCCATGCAAAGATGGTAATCAAGACAATCATTGCTGTCGGTAACCAAGCTACATCAGGCAACATGCCGAATAGACCAATTGTGAGCCAGATGAATGGTATTGTGAAGGGTAATTGACTCAGTGTATCATCGATAATGTTCTTCGAATCTAATACTGATTTGATTATAATTGCCATCATCGATATTGAAAGTACAGACGAAGCGAATATGGTGATTCCTAACACGTTTACTTCATCCATGACCATGCCGAGTATTGTGATGTCTAGCAGAGGAGCGATATGCGATCCTGCGGCAACAAATCTGTCCACGAACAGGAATATGGAAAATGGTGCGACACAGAGTACGAACACTCTTCTGTGTAGTATGCTTCGGTAGATTACAAGAATGTACATCGAGAGGAATAGTAGACCCCCACTGGCATCGAGTAATCCAAGTGCCAATAGGCCAAACAAAGTCAAATCGTCAGCAGCCTCGTTCAACTCTGCTCTATCCATATCATCTCGCTTTAGTAATACAGAAACAATGATTGGTCCGGAGAGCAAAATAACATCGAATAGCAGGGTATTGATTTGTAGTTTGTCAGTTTCATAATCGTTCAGTAGGAACTTGATTGCGATTGGTAGAGCGATGATGACAGTCGCCCAAACTGCAATTGCCCTTGAGATTGAATTATTCTTGTTCTCCATCAAAACTTCTCGTAACAAGATGGCAATTGGTAGAATGATTATGCCAATCCAGTGAACATCGGTCAGCAGACTCTCAATATCAATAAAAGACACAGATATCATAATCAAGGCCAATGGGCCCAAAAGACTAGATCTCGCTAACGGTCCATAGCCTTCAATATCCTCGGACTTGTCGGTAAATGGGTTAATCCATTGCTGAGATTCCATGTCATAAACTGGGACTAAACTCTGACTCTTTGCCTGAGTTACTTTGAATAAATATCCAAGGTCCAATTCCGAGTCTCTAAATCTGAACATTACGATGTATACTGCAAGAGCAACAATCGCCAGGCTTACGTTGAAGCCATCCAGTATGTTCTCGTAATCATCAAGCATCGGAATTTCTAATCTTTCAAGGGCTGACAGGATGACTGTCAGTACCATTGCCAATGCGATTCCCAAACTTGCGGTAACGAATTTTCCGTGTTCTCCGGATTTTACCGCATCTTCCTGTTGCAGATATGCGACTATCAAGATGTAGAATACCACAGCCCAAGGGATTAACCAACTGGTGCCAAACAATACGGCCTTGGATAGGAATAGCCCCAATACTGCAGTGTTTATTGCAAAGTCAGTTAGTCTGTCGTTACGTCGGGAATATTCTACTACGATTAGAATCGCCAGTAGTACGAACTCTTCAAACAAATCATATTCAGACGCAATTGGGTTTTGGTAACTTTGAATGAGGAACGCAGCACTGATGGCAATAACTGACCAATCAGCAACCCATCTCCTAGTTACCTTAGAAATTATAACTAGATATGGTAACATAAGTGTGGCAATTATCCAAGGTATGATGCTTGACTCGGGTGTGAATAAGAATAGTGAGCCAGCAAGACCTATCGGCATGTAAGGGATTCTTCGTTTTAGTGTGGCTGGGAAATAGGCGATTAATACGGTGAGCCATAGTACGACTTGTAGGTTCAAAACGCCCTCAAAACTTCCTAGATTTTCGGCTCTTAACGGTCCAAGTACCAAGTTGAGGTCTTGATAACCAACTAACCAAATTGCATAAATTACCACGCCTACAAGGAAAATTGAAGTCCACTGCATTAGGTCTTGTCTGAGTCTGTCATCAGCAGCTAATGCACCTTGGACAAGGATAATGAAAGTCATCAATGATAATGCTCCACCTTCGCCTCCAACTATTCCATCAGGAGAATGGGCAAACTCATACAGTATTGGCACTAAGCCACTAAACACTGCTACTATGGAGAAAATAATTCCATTGTTGGTTCTAAGCGCTAACCACATCGATAGCGCTGAGAGGGAGATAATTGAAACACCCAACTCATACGAAACTACTTGATTTGACCAATCCAACCACGGTCCAAAACCAATCATTACTACCGCCAAAGGAGTTAGAGTGTTGACTGCGAGTCCAAAGGTGATCTCACCTTTTAGCTTCCTAAGATACCAGTATTGGCCTAAAGCAAGCAAAATACACGCACCAAGTTGGAGATAAATAGCTTCAGCTGCAGGTTGCCAATCCTGCTCCGACCAAGGTCTTGCATCGTCAATCAGGAAATCGATACCACTTTCTGCGGCTATACTAATCAACAATCTGGTTGAATATAGTACACCAAGTGCAGAGAAAAAGAATCCAATACCAATAATGTAGCCATGGATGCTTTGAACTTCACTACCACCTCTGCGGCGTTGCCATTCAACTAATGCGATTGCCATGACTGCAGAAATTATACCGCCAAAACCGAGTACCAAGAAATCTTGGTCGGTGGTCGAATCATCCCACGCAATCGATAGAATACCTCCCCAGATAGCAGCTAAGGATATTCCATAGAGAATTAACTGAGCAAATTTTTGCAACTCGATATTTTCTTGCGGACCTTGATAGTTTACAATTGGTGTTTCGGTTGCAGGTGCTGCACCTTCCGATGTGAAAAGGCTACCTGGTCGGTCGGCTACTTGAACCATACTTCTATTTCTACGT
>CALDPP010000087.1 GCA_937911345.1 uncultured euryarchaeote
AGAAGCAATGACTGCTAGATTGGCGTGAACATAGATTCATCAAAGGCGGAGGAGTGGAGAGTTCATGCGAACATTACGAACTGCGATCATGGGAGCCTCCATGGCACTACCTGGAATGTTTCTTGCGCTAATCATCTGGTACATCGCCGGTAAACCAAATACCGAGCCCCTTGAAACTTTGATTTGCAATGTTATTCCTATGATTTCAATCGCTTTGGGCTTAGTCTTTGGCTGGCTTACTGGTGGAGAATACGAAGGCTGAGGTAATTTCATGACAGAAGAATTTACTATCGAAGAGTGGAACAAAATCATCGAGAAGTTCACTCAAACCTTTGACGGCCTTGGAACCGTGTTGCACAATAATGAAATGGCATCATTCTCCTCCAAAGCCCCAGACGTTGAAACTGGAATAGCGATTTATTCAGACGGTCAATTTTCTGCCTCAATGCCACTTCACGGTATTGATTCAGTAGTAAAAAAAGTGATTTTTGCCAACGAAGCAATCACGCTAAAAGGGGACTCAATAGACTATACTTATCGAATACCGCCAGAAATCCTCAAGCGTCGGGGCGAGTGAATGAAACGCAGTGAGAAGGCGGAACGCATTGCTGTCATGCTAGAGGAGTTTTATCCTGAAACCCCTGTTCCACTCGACCATGAAAACCCATTCCAATTATTGGTCGCAGTATTGATGAGTGCTCAGACAACAGATTTGAAAGTCAACGAAGTCACTCCAGCACTTTTTGCTAAAGCCCCCAATGCTAAGGAAATGGCACAGTTACCTGTAGAGGTAATTCTTGAGGATATTCGCCAAGTTGGCCTTGCACCAACCAAAGCCAAGAATATTCGTAGAATGTCTGAAATTTTGATGGAAAAACATGGTGGTGAAGTACCTGCATCATTTGAAGCTCTTGAGGACTTGCCAGGCGTAGGACACAAAACCGCTGGTGTAGTTATGGCACAATCATTCGGTGTGCCTGCGTTTCCAATAGACACCCACATTCATCGTTTAGCGGCGCGATGGGGTTTGTCAAACGGCAAAAATGTTGAGAAAACTGAAAAAGACTTGAAAGCCGTTTTCCCCAAGGAACTGTGGAATAAACTACACCTGCAGATAATCTTCTTCGGCAGAGAATACTGCCCTGCGAGAAATCATGACCTTACACAATGCCCAATTTGCTCATGGGCTGCCACTAAGAAGCGAATTCGTGAAGAGATGAAGCGCTAGAATACTGTAATATTAGCCGCAGCGACATTAGCAATTACCAATACGCCAGTTATTACTGCAGTTACTCTAACTGCGGTATGGTGAGCTTCTCCTTCACTAGCCTCTCTAAGTAAAGCATAGCCAATCAAACCAAGACCAATTGCCTGAAGCATATTTGCTAGCGCTCCAAGTGTTGTACCGAGTTTTTCATGTGAAAATTGATCCTCTGCGTACTTCGTTCCATCGTCATAATCTGCAGGGTTTGGCGCCCCGACTAAGTCGGTAACTTGTGCGAACATTGCTCCAATAACAATCAGTACCACACCAATCATCAACCACTTGCTGAAGGCGTACGTGCCATACTTTTCGAGGAATTTCGGTTGCGGTTGATATGCTGCCATGGGTTGCATTTGCTGCATTCCTTGGGGCGGTTGAGGTTGGGCTTGGACAGGTGGACCGGGTGCCGGTTGCATAATCTTCGATTGGGGAATCAATCTATAATACTTGACAATCTCATTACACTGAGAATATCGAAGATGCGGCGTCTAATATTAGCGCCGTGACAAGCGAGGTTATTCCAGCAATCCACAACAATGAGACCATTTGCCCAAGGGCACTAGTTGTACCTCCGCCACGCAATCTTGTCGCAATAAATGATACCGCAGCGACCTGAATAAGAATCAGAATCGATATGACTATCTTGAACATCCGGATATTCTCCCCGACTGAACTAGAATCTTCCATGACGGGCAATGCGACCCCACCACCAAAGTCTGACAACGCAGACACGTCAGTATCAGCAAGACCGCTTGCTACGCCTGCAATCGCATCGCCTAATTGCAGTACGATAGAAATTGTAACATTCAAACTGGTGACGCTAGCAATTAGTAAACCAATTGCTACCCCCCACATGGTGTTAGCTGAAAGTGCTCTTCTACGCCTTAGGGAGAGTAAACTACCAACAGAACGGCTGACCATCTCAGCAGTTTCGGCTGGCCTGCCGGATGATTGAGAACCTTCGATGTAGATTCTCATGTATCGTGAAATTACCGATGAATTAGTATCGGCGTTGAAATAATCCCAGG
>CALDPP010000088.1 GCA_937911345.1 uncultured euryarchaeote
CATTGGCCAGTAACGCCGCTGGACAAAGGACTTGCTAACCATAAAGTCGCTCCAGCAACATCCTCTTGGCTTACATTTCTCCTGAGTGGTGCATTCTTTTCCACATGGTCCAGTATGTTATCAAAACCTGGAATTCCTGATGCAGCGATTGTTCTAATTGGGCCTGATGAAATCGCATTTACCCGGTGTCCTTCGGGTCCCAAATGGCAAGCAAGTTCCCTAGTCCAACATTCTAATGCTGCTTTTGCCATAGACATGATGCCATAGGACGGGACGAATCTGTTTGAAGCAGCATAGGTAAGAGTAATTGTTGAAGAATTAGGATTTAGATGCGGTAAAGCAAACTTAAGGCACCTTTGTAGAGAATTAGCAGAAATTGTCATAGCCGTATTGATGTCTTGATCTTCAACAAATAAGATCGGTCTATCAAAACACGTCCGTGGTGCAAAACCTATTGCATGAATCATAATATCTGCTTTCTTGCCAGGATTATCATTGCTAAAGGCATCAAAGAATTCCTTAGTATCTTCATCTGTTGCTACATCTAGAGGGTAGAATCCCGCAATTTGGGGCAACTTGTCCTTTAATTGGAAAATTCGACTTCTGAATCTTTTCTGATAGCCAAGATAAAGGTTGACACCACTCTCTGCCAACATCTTACAAATAGCCCAAGCAATCGAATCTTCACTTGCAACTCCAAAGACAAATGCGGTCTTTCCACTGAGGTTCAACATTGCGTGGCCACCTATACTAAGTGTTGCAGACCACACTCGCTCTTTGACTGTTACCATCAAAAGTGGGTGAAAATGTCCAAATATGGGTGCTGAAAAATATAGCCAAACGCTATACTAAATCAAAATTCATCCAATAAATCATCAAATTCATCGGTTTCCATATCGATGTCGTCTAAATCATCGAATAAATCATCAAATTCATCTTTTTGAGTTGCCGGTTCCGATTCGTCCAATTCAATTGCTGCTTCTTGCTCCGCATTCTGCTTTGCATTCTTTTTCTTAATTGAACGAGAAACGACTCCCAGCAACAAAAACAGGAGAATTACTCCTCCTGCTATCGCCCCGTATAGAATTAAATCGTCTTCACCAACCTCACTGATACCACCGGTTAGGGTACCAGAGGATTGACTCGATTCTACAGACACTGGTATTACGGTTTCACTTAATGGAGCGTTTTGGTCATTGGTGCTACTTGCCTGAAATCGCAAATCAAAATTAGCTGTTGATTCGATATCGCTCGGCGCTAGCATCTTGATTTCCCTCATGGTAGAAGTCGCACCCATTGCTAAATCTTCAGCAACAAACTCCGAACCAATGAAGGTAAATCCTGCTTGTTTCAAGTCATTGATATTTGCAATATCTACTCTGACTTTATCATTGTCATTACCTTTGTTAGTAAATTGTAGATTTATTGAAAATTCATTGCCAGCATCAACCTTTCTTGTTGAAACATCGTTGATCCTTAATTCAACGGCACCATAAGTTGCAATCTCTAGAGAATCTGCGAAGGAATCATTCTCTCTTGGCAATGGTTCATTTAGCGGTATTGAATTCCACTCAGTCACTGTTGCGAAAATTTCGAAATCATAACTATTGGAGGACGGTTGCTTTGTTGAACCACTGAAGGTGACTGTGAAGTCTTCTGATTCACCTGCTTCGACACTATACTCGCCAGTTGCCCCAAGCATATCAGCGGTTGCACCACCATTCCACTCATTGGTGATTTCAATTCTAGTTGCTCCCACTGTGGCTGTGTTCTCGATTGTACAAACCATTTCAACTGGTTCATATCCTGCCGGACTTACATCCATTTCTGCTGGAGCTTCGCAGGTCAAATTCACCCCAAAGATAGGGTTTTGAGCACCTGTTGCAGGTAAAAATGGTAATAGAAAAACTACTACAATCAAAACCGCTAGACCTTTGCCCCTCATAGTCAACAATTACCACGCTGGTGAGTTCTATTCATGAATGTGATGGAAAAATGTCCCGTTTTTATCTACTCTTCACCATATAATCGGTTAGGCAAGTCGACATGCGCTTTCCACATTAATTCCTCATCTATCCCTGCTGTGACTAATTGTTGCGTTCTCTTTGGCACGGTTTTTGGACCAAGTACTGCCCCTGGCCTGCGAAGATCATCCATGTAATCGGTTTCGAGTAGGAAGCCATGGCTACTGCTCCCTGCAGTATCCATCAACGTTTCAAGAGCCCCTTTTCCAATAAGAACGCTAGGTGTCAATCCTTGAGTTATCTCAGATTTGACATTCGGTGGCGAATAATGTCTTACTAAGCGATCTTTTGCCAAACCAGCTTTATCGGCCATTGCAGCCATATCTGCATAGGTTGATTCTAGTTCGCCTTCGACATGTAGTTGTAAAGCAAAGCCATCATTAGCAGCCAATTTCATGGTGTCTAGGAGCAGTTCGTTAGACAAATCCCATATCTCATCTGATACTTCCCAGTGAGGCCTACCGACCTCTCCAATTGCGTGTGCTTTCCCCTCGTGATAGAATTTTGCTGCCTCATCAATGCTGTCTAGATAATTTTGCACTGCTTTTTCCCTACCCTTATTTCCATCTTCCTCGACCCAATTGATGAATTGGTGCGCAAATGCGGCTGGGTGTGGACCCAATACTACTCGAACGCCAAGACCAACCTCTTTTCTAACCGATTCAGCCATATTGATAGTGTTTTGATATGATTCACGGTGACCCAATTTGGTCGTGGGTGGGGCTGAAAAATCCGGACAATGGACGAGAACAACGCTAGTTCCACCGGCATTTTTGAAGTCCTTAGCAGCATCCAAGTACCTGCCATTGCGATTTAGATGGAAATGGTTGTCAAGAATTGGCCCTTGCCACGCAAGTCCTTGATTAACCATTATACCACTCACAATAATAGATTGTTTTCTTGTAATTGATTTTTCCAGAAAACTGCAGACATTGCAACCATGTTTGGGTGTCTGGCGTCACTTGCCACACACTTTCCATTTGGCCAAACATATAACTTCAAATTGTGTCGGTCATCTTGGATAACCGCACAGCCTAATCGTTGGTCATAAGTTGCAGAACCTCCAGTGAATTCTTTATTCATCGCCTCAACATTTACTCCGGACTCAAAATTAAATGAAGCAATAACTGGGCCCAATTCAGTTTGCAGACCAGATTCATCAAGACCTAGTCGAAGCAATAATTCCTTGGCTGCTGCACGTGCAGCCTCAACTCTATGAGTCCCATGAACTACAATTCTTCCTTCTTCATCGATAATGATAGTTGCGCGCGGCTTTTCAAGAGCCTTGACAACTATATTGCCATTTTTCTGCCCGGCTAACTGTGAGACTACTGCATCGTGATTGACCGGTGACTTTGGGACGAATCTAACCAGTTGATTTTCAACTCTAACATCAACTCCACCTACAGCCATCACTCTTCCTCCGTGTTTAGCCTAGAGGTCTTGTTTGATGAATTCTCCTCTACATCCGGTAGATTTGTCAGTTCCTCTAGGATGGATTTACGCCAAGGTAGGAATAATGGCACTAATAATACTGCATCATTGCCATATTCAGTTCTAAGCTCCTTTAGTGCACCTCTAAGACGTGAGGCGAATCTTTCATTTCTGGCTTTAGCAATATTTTCACCAATCAACCATTCATTCAAATCCCACCATGTTGCACAAAGCACTGCAGCAGAGGAAAGATTCGCAGTTACTCCCTTTGGGGGTTTTTCAGCTTCAAAAATATTCACTTTGACCCTCTTACGCCACTTCTTGCCAACGGTAACCAAACC
>CALDPP010000089.1 GCA_937911345.1 uncultured euryarchaeote
GCCAATTTGGCGCAAATCATTCTCAATTTGATAATATGCACTGTCTGGTAAACGAGGCTCAAACAGAATTTTTATTGCATCAAAATTACTATTGTCAACAGATAAATCGGATTTCCATGTAGCGAAATCTGGACTAATGATAGACCATTTTTCACTTACTTCAAAACCATCATTCTGCCAGATTAGTAATCGGTTTCTATCTATTGTTCGAAGTGGATATGCACCAGCGTCAATTACTTCTTCCCACAAAACTGAGTCCCACACTTCACCTTCGGAATAAACAACCGATTCATACCAAATTTCAAGACCATACTCTTCATCAATTATGCTGGGCGATGAAAAAGCGCTTGCTAACGGGACTAGAACCATGATAACACACAGAAACATGCCCCGCATGAACACCCTCAAACCATCAATATTAGTCAATCTCTCGCATGAAATCTCATTTTTTGACGCGACGGGAAGTTTAAACCAACCATGCAAGTCGGCGACTCGATGAAGGCATATCGAGTAACCGGAATTGCACCATTCGGTAGCGTTAGAAACAAGTTCACACTTGACTTTCCAGCAGAATCCAAAGATGCTGCTGAGCACATGGCCTACTCTACATTAGGTTCAAGGCATAAAGCAAAGCGCAGGGCCATAAAAATAGACTCAGTAGAGGAAATAGACCCCAGAACATCAACAGAGCCAAGAATTCTTCACGCCTTTAGAGAAGAAATAGAACTGGCTGGCGGAACTATTGCCCCTGTTAAAGAAGAAGAGTAGCCGACGCCTTTTTCTAATCCACTTCCACTCACGGGTTGAAACACATGGTCGACCGCAGTGAATTACAAAATAAGGCCAGACTCGTCGAGAGTCACCGGCAACATTTGGAAGAGTTACAACGGCGCATGGATCAAATTATCAGCGTAATTAATGAACATCAGATAACTGAAGAAATCCTATCACGTCTAACAACTATGTCAAAATCAGGGGATGCAAAGGCACATATTTCAATCGGCGCAGGCGTCACATTGAATTTTCAACATCATGATTCGGGAGAAGGGACTGCAATAGTTGACCTTGGAGCCGGAATTTTTGGTGAGCGCAAGTGGAGCGATATCGCTGAATTACTGGCCACTAGAAGAGAAGAATTCAATGATTTACACGAGACTTTACTCAAACAAGCTGGCGCAATTGAAGCGAAGTTAGGCATACTTGCGCAAGAATTTAACGAGGCTGCAGAAAAGCTACAGTCTGAAACAAATCCACAACCCCAACAAGAATCAATATTACCATCTCCCCAAACAACCGAAAGCAAAGCAAAACCAAAATCCCGCCGACGCGGTGGAATGTTTGGGAATGAACTTACATTAGATGACTGAGTGAATAATATGGGGTTGTTCGACAGATTCAAACGTCGTGTCAAGGAGGTATCAGATGAATTTGATACCGATGAGTTAACCGTAGAAGAAGACTCTGTTGAGGGACAACAATTGGCATCTGCGAAGATCCAAACAGAGGAAGAAACACTAGCCCCCGCCCATAAACAATTTGATTCAGTAAACAACGTTATTCAAACCGATGAAGATGATTGGGAAGTATTCGAAGATGACGAAGAGGCCGATACTTCTCAATTTCAAGACACAGATGACGACTGGGAAGAATTCGACGAGGAGGAAGACTATCTTCCACAGCAACTTACCCGTAAAGAAAAAAAGCGTTTACAGAAAGAACAGAAGCAACTCGAGAAGGCAAAAAAAGCCTATGAGAAATCCATGAAAAAACGCGGAGCAATGGAAGTTGCCAGACCGGCAGGGTCAAAAGTCGATTTATCGATGATGCGAACAACAACTGGAAGAAAACTAGTAGAGGTCGCTCAAGCCCCAAAGGGTTCAGTCAAATCTGCGAGTATCGAAACCGAAACCGGCTCCACAATAGAAGTAGAACTTGGTGGCGGAGTTGTTGAAACTGGTGGAAAATTGATTAAATCAAGCGCTGCGCTCGATAACTTGTTAGAAGAACTTGAATGGGTATTGTTAGAATCTGATATTTCAAGTGATGCTGTGACGGCAGTTATTGACGCATTGAGAAATAATTTAATTGGTTCTAGATTGCGAAAGGGTGCAGATTTGTCAAAAGTTGTAGAAGCTGCGTTAAAGAGGGCCTTACGAAATATTCTGAAAGCCGGATACTGGGATTTTGATGCCTCTGTTAAGTCGTTTATCGATGCTGAAGATACGCCGGTTGTTATCATGCTGGTTGGAGTCAATGGCACAGGGAAAACGACTACAGCTGCGAAAATCGCCAAACGTCTGTTGAACAACGGACTTTCTGTAATCGCTGCAGCCGGCGACACATTTAGAGCGGGCGCAATTCAACAACTAGAGGCACACTGTGAAAACCTTGGAATCAGATGCATCTCAAGCCAGAGAGGTGGCGATACCGCAGCAATTGCACGGGATGCAATAGAATCTGCTCAAGCAAAAGGAATTGATGTAGTGCTGGTTGATACTGCTGGAAGAATGCAAAACAAGTCTAACCTAATGAATGAACTGAACAAGGTCAGAAGAGTTGCAAACCCTCACCTCACCCTGTTCGTCGGAGATTCCTTGGCTGGTAACGATGCTGTAGACCAAGCAAGAATGTTTCAAGAAATAATGAAGTTTGATGGGGCTGTATTGACAAAACTGGATACTGATGCTAAGGGTGGAGCAGGGCTTTCAATTGCCTTTGCCACCGGCCGACCGATCGTATTTGCTGGAATTGGCCAAGGCTATGATGATTTGAAACAATTTGACCCAGACTGGCTACTCGATCAATTATTTGAATAATCAATTAATTAATTTGGGGACTTCCACTAGGACAATTGATGACAGATATTTTTTCTGACGAGGACACGACAAGATTATTTCAATTAGTTCACATGTTTCAACGCAGTGCACTACTCCATATGGGATATATCCCTGACCAAAATGGCAACAAATATTTTGATATGGCTGAGGCAAAAGAAGCAATAGATTTACTGACGATGCTACAAAATAAAACTAAAGGCAATCTGTCAGACAAAGAAACTCAACTT
Organism: uncultured euryarchaeote; assembly: GCA_937911345.1. Lineage (GTDB taxonomy): Archaea > Thermoplasmatota > Poseidoniia > Poseidoniales > Poseidoniaceae > MGIIa-L1. The sequence continues at coordinate 3,065 of CALDPP010000089.1, forward strand.
TTCCGTAGCGTGATTAGTGAATTACAGTTACAATTTACCAGAGCCCCTACACTAAAAAGACAGTCAGACGATGACCAAGCCCAATCAGAAACCATTCGTGAAACGTTTGCTAACCCTAGAGAAGGCCCGATAGAAGATATTTCCAGCAATAATGAAGAAGAATAAGGAGAATTGTCCGGTTGATTGATTTGTTAGTTCTTTTTCGGATAGGGTGATTGACATGGCTTACGTCTCGAATAATTCTGACGAAGAGTCCCCTACGGTTCTCATTGTCGAGTCAAATGCTATGTCAATTCAGAGACTTACATCGATTTTCAAAATTAAAGATTTCAATATCGAAATCTGCCAAGATGGCGATAAAGCGGTTGACGAATACATAAGATTAGATCCAGAATTAGTAGTAATTTCCCTAGACATCCCTACCCTAGACGGTCATTTAACCGCCCTTGAAATGCGTGAACATGGTGGTGACGCAAGGATTGTCTTCGTTGCACCGAGAAGGCTAGCAAATGTTGCAGCAGACGCAAAATTTTCCGCAGGGGCTGTCGCCTGGCTGCAAAAACCTGTTACTGGAGCAGTATTGGATGAAAAATGGGAGACAATCCTTGGACCTATTCCCGAAGCACCTGGTCTCGAAGACTTGGATGAACTATATCCGATTGACAGAATAAAACCAGAAGAAGATGATGGCCCAATGCCACTACCTGCCTTGCCAGGAATGCCACTACCAGGCTTACCAGCACTAGAAAACCCAGTAACTCCGGTGGCTGGAGAATTGCCACCCTTGGAAATAAATCCGCCTTTACCAATCGCTCAGCCGGTAGATAAACCAAAGAAATCTCGAAAATTGCTCTTCTCAATAATCTTGTTTATTGCCTTCGGAATAGGCTATGCAGTATATTCAGCGAATCTGATTTGAATTCGTTGGAGCGACTACTAAAGTGGCATTTTCAGTCACTGTAGTTCCCATCGGCGCCGAAACAATACGAGTCACCCTTACAGCAGAATCTGTTAACAAAGTGTTGT
>CALDPP010000090.1 GCA_937911345.1 uncultured euryarchaeote
CTAATTCAGTCGCTCCATTATGCCTAGGCAAATGGAAAACATCATCTGAGCGACCCATGATTGATGATATTACTTCTCTGGCATCACCACATGGACAGTTTTCTTTGGAAGCAACCAAAATATCATTCAAACGATATCGAATAATCGGCTGGGACTTTCTCCTAAAATCCGTAATAATGGGGTGATACCAGCCTTTTTCTTCATTTAACCATTCTTTTTGAATGACCATGACACCTTCATTGAGATGTAATGTTCCATGTTCACAAGTTGCGGCAATTTCACCTTCGGTAGAGGAATAAAATTGATGTAAAGTAAGTCCGAAATGTGATTCAATCTTGTTCCTGTCCACATCTTCCAGAACCTCTGCTACTGAAATAATCCGTTTGACTTTCAATTCACTCTTGATGTCAACAAAATAACTCAAAACACTCGGTGGGCAAATTAAGATATCTAAATCGTCGGTGAGTATCTCCTGATGCAATTGCTCAACTGGTTTCATTAGGTCATAGAACTGAAACTTAATTCGATTTGAGCCAATGCTTTCGAAAGTATTCGAGTTAGCTCTAAGCACTAGTCCGATGCGATATTTGCCCAAAATAGAGGAACCTAATCCTCTAGCAAGCATGAATCCTGCCCATGCTGCCTGTTCGGATTCACTGACAATATGCATGCCGCGAAAACCGCTAGTTCCAGAAGAGAAACCAATGGTGTAAGGACCAATTTTGGATGAGAAGTCACGGCTTTTTTCCGCTCTCTCGGCTAGATCTCTTGCATTAGTAATATCCAAATCAACGGTAATTAAATCTTGCAGATTTTCCATCATCATTGCTTTGTCTATAATCGGGAAATTACGCCACTCCTCGTCGGTAAAACCTTGCCATAGTTCTCGATAAAATTTTGAATTCTGGCGCACAAATTTGACGTGTTTCAGCACTGCTTTGTTTTGTATTTTGGCTATTTTTTTTCTAGATAGATAGCGCTTGGGAGTGTTTAGATATCTCAGTAAAGTTGTCAATTTACTCATTCTAGTTCCTCCAAACCATCTTCAAAAGTTAGTCTTGGAGTCCAATTGAGATATTTTTTTGCGCCACTGATGTCCAAACGAAGTGAGCGTGTTATTTGTCTTAGGCCATAGTTTGTTATCGTTGGCTCCCAGGTTTTCCCAGGCACCATAGAGGCTGCAATAGTAATCAAATTTGAATAAATTAACACGGGAATTAGTGGAATCTTTCGGTGTTTTAATTGACGCTCATTGCGATTAGCATATGCTGCAATAATTGATTTGAATGAGCGAGCGTCGCCGTTAGAAATATTGTAAAAGCGATGTAACGCGTCATCATCTGCTTCTATAGCACAAACTACAGCATCCAGGAAATTCCCCAAACAGGTTATGTCAATAAGTGCATCACCTTTGCCAATAGTCAAGTATCGCTTATCTGATATTAACCGTTCAAGCCTCGGAATGAGGGTTTCATCACCTTTACCAAATACTGCTCTAGGACGCAAGCCAATCCATGGTATGTCGGTCTGCTCTAAGCAGTATAATTCACTATCATACTTACTTGCACCATAAGCATGCTTAGGTCGCATGGATTTGTGAGGCATATCATCTGGATGTTTTAGATCCGGCCTGCCACCATCGAAAATTGAAGCTGATGAAATTACGATTAGTCGCTTAACTGAACGATACTTTGCGGCAATAAAGACATTCTTGGTGCCTTGTACATTGGTCTCAAAATATTTCCTTCGACTGCCAAATGGGCTAGCATAAGCAGCACAATGTACCAAGATGTCTACTCCAATAATGGAATTTTCAATGGCGTTGACGTCAAGAATATCGCAATTTGCCACCTCAAATCCATCTTCAGTTAATTGACTTAATTTGGCCTCATTACGGCCTAATCCAACGACTTCATGCCCTTCTGACGCTAAGCGTTTGAGAACAGCACCGCCTAGTGAGCCTGTAGCGCCAGTGACTGCTATTTTCATTAGACCACCTAATCAATTCTCAAGGACACGCGCCACCAAAAGGCAACTAAGGCCAACGGCCAGGCAACTCCTATCACCCATGCTAACCATACTGGCAACAAAGCAGGACTATCAACTATTACCGGAATCTCGGTGTAGGTTTGATTTCCATCAACCTCTGACCAAATTTGCAGTGTTTGATTACCTGAGAATGGAAATAATACGGAACCCTGCCACAATTGGAAATCTCCAGGGTTGTCTAACTCAGTAACCATAGTGACGTCACCTTTATCTGATTCTTGAATTAATTCAACCCAAACCTTGTCAATTTCTGTAGTTTCATTATCATGAGAATATATTACAATCGAGGCTTCAGTTGTGGCTTTAGGTGGCCAAATCATAAACTCTACCCAGAGGTATTCATCGTCAACATCGATGAGAAATCGCTTAGGTGCATCAAAACCTTCACCTTCCTCAACAAAATGTATTGCGTGTGCACTTGCACTTGGTAACAAAAGCGAGAGCAATACAATTGTAACTAGTGATTTTGATGCCTTTGTATTGCCTTTTTTGTTGACGCTGTTAATTTCTGTTAACCGCTCAATCGCCAATATAAATTTTGGATTACATAGCCAGACAAATCGTAATACAAAGATTGAGATTATCACCGAAATAATCGTATTAACAACGCCAACCTCGCTTGGTATATGCTGAATGAAGGTAGGCAACCATGCTGCATCGACGATAATTACCAATGCAATCATAGAAACTGCGTTATCGAATGATGAGTATTTCTTGATGACCAATACGCCCAAAAATAGTAACCAAGGTAAACATTGAGCAGCCCAAACAGTATTTGGTGAACCTGGCCTATACACATGCTGTGAACCCATCATTAAGTCAACTAGTTGTGGTACAAGAATAATGAACAGGATTTGCGATGCAAGTAGTAACGCTGCAAGTGAAATTATGCCGTTGTCGCCTGCTATTGCCCGCATTATGGGTAGCATAATCAACAGGGCAGACCCTGCGAAGATAAAATGCAAAATAATCTCCATTCCCATTAATTCGACCACCCAGACTCTTGGGTCGAGAAAGTTAGCAAAGGCGAGATGTAGATGGTAGACTAAAGCCCACATGGTGAATAACATGGAGAGATTTAGTAATCGATGATTTGTTCCCTTATACTGTTTAATTTTCAATGCAAGAATTATTGTTGCAAGTTCGACTATCATCCCGCCGGCAAATGTCCAAATGTGTGGTGGAGTGATAATTGTCGTATCAACACCATAACTCGAGTGCCATAAATCATCATACAATCCGCCGAGAATCAGCGTAATCATTCCGCTAAGAATAATCCATATTGGGACTGGAGCGCTAAATATCCACACATTCATCCCGTGATCTGTAGCGTTTTTCACAAAACTGTGCCAAAAAATGTAGGAGGCTAAGAAAATCATCGTTGGGATGATGCCACTAAATATCATCAAATGGGGTGGCGTCAGTAACTTATCCCTACCAACATCGGTATGCCACTGCAAATCTACCGCTAAACCAAACCTAGCAATTACGTGATAAAAAGTAAGAAACACGACAAAATAAGTTAGCAGATTAAGTTCTCTGCTGTTGTCTTCCATTTATTTCACACCCAAGTTGCAGTTACTGATTTCCCTGAATTGTCGTTGATTTGGTGAAATTTAGTAAGTCCTTGAGAGTACTTAGTTAGGAATTCATGCATGTGCCTGCCGGATAACCAGTTTGTATCTCCAATGAACGTCTCATTTTGATTAGTAATTTCCAGCTCTACAGGACTGTATTGACCAATAACATTCGCTGACTTGATTCCGTCAAAAATTGTTGAAATAACGGCTGTCGTTTCAAATGATTTTGAGTCAAAGGTAGTAGACTCCAATTTTGCCCCATCACCCTCTAAAGCAACCAACATAACGCATGAAATTGGTTGATATGGCCAATATGATTGAGAATTTGGTCGCTCGTCACCAATTGTGATTAGCGCATAACCCCCCGATTTTATTTTCATCATATGCTTAGCAGAATTCAGTGCAACATACGGGCTACAACTACCATCACTTACATCAAACGAAAAACAATGTTCTGATTCTTGAGATAGAGCCTTACATTTGAGGCCTAATTCACCTTGAACATGACTTGCAAATGCGGGCTCGGTTCTAAAATTACGTCGATACACTCCGGCATGGATAATCAAATTTACATCACTAAGTTTTATTGAACTTTCAGCAATCAACTTCCTCGACAAATTACAAATTGATTTTAGCAGACTACTGCGACCTATTGGCGATGATTTCCAACCGAGAATTACAACCATTGTTCAATCCCCTCTGGCAAATGAAAGTACATCGCTAGCATCGCTAAACCAGATCCAAAAGAGATAAGCAAAGTCGAATCGCCGGACTTTAGTTTCCCTGCCTGAAGAGATTTCTCAAGCAACATGCAATGACTGGTCGAAGCAGTATTAGCAATATCGTGACTAATATTGTGTAATTGCATGATTGGACCCATTGTTGCCACGGCAATCTCTGCACCCTTCTCTACTGCTTTCGGAGATGTTGGGTGAGAATATACGTGATTAATTTCCGTCCAGTCTAGACCCATATGCTGCATTGAACGGGTAAGGAATTCACTAAGATTATCCAATACGCCTTGTTGTAACTGCGATGCTTTAGTCCTCATTAGTGGCCCAGCACGTTTCTTTGATGCCTCTCCTATGCACAGTTTGTTGTATTGAGCAAAAGTAAACGGTTCACTAAAAATGACTTGGTTTGGAGTTTCTGACTTACCAAGCAGATATGCTGCTGAGCCATCCCCTACAGTCATTGATGCTATTGCTTTACTCTTTAGCCAGAGATTATTGGATTTTGCTTCATCAATCAATGAAGTTATATTTTCCCCTGAAACAATTAGAGCGGTACTTATCTCGCCAGATTTAATCATTGAATCAGCAATCATCAACGATGTCATCATGCCGGAGCAGGCATTTGAGATGTCAAAACAAATTGCTTCCTCAATGCCTAGTTCTTTAGCGATGATTGTCGCCATACTTGGTGAAATGTGTAATCCTAGTTTGCCTGATAGATTGCTAACGGCGCAGTTAATCACGAGATCAATTTCTTCTGGCTTTATGTCCGCTCTAGTCATACTCTTCTCAGCCGCTTTGATGGCCAATTCTAGGCTCCCTTCCTCGGCATCGCTTTTACGATGGCCTTCTATTCCAGTTAATCGATGAAGGTCTAGTTTACCTGGTAAATCTCCTACTGCCGCAAATTCATCTATCGAGACAAAATTGTCAGGTATATGGCTAGCAAAAGATAGGATTTTACTATGCAATAATCCTTGGTTCATGGGAAATCCTCCATTAGAAATTAGACAATTGACTTGGAATGCGAGTTATCTTCTTTCACTAGATTTAGACTCACTTCCTCTACTGAAAAATACATGACTAAATTTGAAATTAATATCAAAATTATATTTGCTTCAAGATAGATATCATTAATTCTAAAGGCGATAAAATATATCGATGCTAAAATTATTGATGATATCACATTTAGCCTGTACCCCCATAACTTTTGGTCGCTAATGAAACCAAGCCCCAAAGTTCCCGAGAAACCTAGTGCGAATATTATCCCCATATCTGTCAGATTGCCGTCTATCTCGTAAATTAGGTATTGAACATAGATTCCAAAAATAAGAAGTCCATTAACTACAATTTGCGAATTTGGAATACGATAATCTCCTAGTTTCGGGTTTTCTGTTTTGAACCCAAGCCACCGCAAAATCGGGATGATGTTACCCCAAAATACGTTCGATGTCTCAATTTTATCATGCGAACCATACTCCACAGGAACTTCGTCTAATTCTACCTGGAAGGTTCCAAATAATTTGTCCCATATGACAAAGGTTCCACCGAAATTTCGGTCAACATAAACATCTTGTGTACCATGATGAACTCTGTGATGGGAAGGAGTAATCATAAACAATTCTAGTATCCCTGATTTCTTGACAATGCTGTTATGATTGTAAAATTGAATGACAATATGAATACTTGCTACGGTAATGAACATCTCGACTGGAAGTCCTGCCACCGCCAAAATAGCATAGAATGGTAGTGCTGTTAGTGATGAAAACCAAGCATTTCTAATTCCTAGTGAGAGATTGAAGTTTTCTCCTTGATGATGTACATTGTGTAATACCCAAAGTGCACTGAACTTATGATGTGCTCTGTGAAACCAGTAAAAACCAAAATCCCAAGCAATGAAGGCAATCAAGAACGTTTGCCATATTGGCAGATTTTCAAACAATCTATATGGCGAATAGGATAATATGTAATAATATCCAATAATCTCTAAACCACGACAAATCCACATCAGTAGATGACCAGAATTGAGGTTGTAGATCATCTCCTTCCATGGCGATTCATGCTTTCTAACATATTGATTAAACAGGCCTTCAGAGACCATCAAGGTAACCAATAGACCATTGACTAGAACTAATATTGTAGCCAAGTCCATTATCAATAAATTCACCTTCTACGGTCTAAACATTGCTCTGTGACTCTTAGGCTTTTGCCCGACAAAATTCATGAAATAACCGGGTTTTTGTCTATATAGACTGTTACTTATGTAACCGAATACTTGCTGAGGATGTGGAGATACATCTCTTACTTTTGAGTATGGTAGTTACTTTACTGGCCGCAGCGCTAACCGTGCCAGCTGGCTTTGGCCTAGCTACTATGTTGACCCCAGTAGTGTTGTTTTGGCTACCGCCACATGAAGCGATTGCCGTTGTCGCAATTATCCACGGTGCACACAATGCTTGGAAACTAAAATTACTGCGAAGCAGCGTTGATTTAAGTGCTGTAAAGCGATATGGATGGGCTTTGATTGTAGGAGCGATTTTAGGGGCTATGTTGCACTCTTACATTCCCTCAAATCCACTACTATTGGTAGTTGGTTTTGCCTTAATTATTCTCCCAATATTATCAGCAACTGAGAGATGGACAAACATTAGGTTACCAGATTCTGAGGATAGAATTGGTGGATTTGGTTCCGGTTTCTTTGGCGGCCTGACTGGTCATCAAGGCGCCCTTAGAGCAATGTTTTTGCAGAAAAGATTGCCGGATAAAGCAGCATATGCAGCAACAGCGAGTGTTTTGGCATTAGCAGTTGACTTGACAAGAATACCAATTTATTTACTCTTTGAAGGAACCTCAATTCTCGATGAGTACATCCTTATTCCAAGTCTAGTTTTCTCTGCAATACTTGGAGTCCACTTAGGCAAACTATGGTTGACTAGGTGGAAGCAGTCAAGGATTAGGACTGGGATTTTAGTTGCTATTGTTGCTAGCGGCATATTATATGTCGCCGAAGCAAGCAAAAATATGGGGTATTGGTAATGCAATCAGAAGGTTGATTGCCATTCTTCAACATCTTGTGATGCTGCCCAGTCCTCATCAGTGGTTTCTCCACGAACTTTCAGAACTTCTCTTGCCAACAGCCAGTAAATTAGTGCAAGTGATCTACGACCCTTGTTATTTGCCGGTACAGCGATATCGACATTTCTCAAGTTGTTGTTTGCATCAACGATGCCAACTACTGGAAGACCTGAATTAACTGCTTCCTTCAACGCTTGTTGGTCTGCAGCAGGGTCAGTAACGAATAATACATCTGGCTCAACATATGAGCGTAGAGCGGGATTAGTTAGAGAACCTGGAATGAATCTGCCAACCGCGGCGTTTGCACCAATTGCTTCTGCAAACAATCTTGCAGGTCTTTGACCATATTGACGAGCGGATACAACCATAATTCTTGGTGCATCGTACTTATTGAGGAAGATTGCTGTGCTTCTGATTCTAGAGTCTGTCATGTTTACGTCAAGTAGGTATAGACCGTCATCTCTTACAGTATCAATGAATCTTGCCATATCGGCACTCTTCTGCTGAGTACCAATATTTACAGCATTCTCTTCATAGGTTTCAAACGGCAATAGTAGGCTTGCTTCTTCAGACATGAAATGACCTCAGCAATCGCCCCACTTGACCCCCATATTAAACCGCTTCGCAATAACAAAGATTTTCCAAATTCGCAAATAAGTCAATTTTTGTTGCTCAAAGCGGCGAAGATTAGAAGTCTCAAGACATTGAAGAGAGGATATGGCCGAGCCCATGGGAAGCCAGAATCCGCCGGATTTTGACATCTCCACCGCCAAGAAAAGTAAGGATGGTTTCTGGCGGGATTCTAACAGCAATCTGCTCAGGGTCAGTGCCAGTGATATCGAGCGACATGCATACTGCCCACTGTCCTGGGAACTAGCAAAAAAGGGTAATTCAGGCCAAGGAGAAGCTGTTGAACTTGGCAAAACCAAACATGCGGAAATACATAACAGAGTTTCTGAGTTCAAAATGAAACAAAGTCAGTTTAGACGTCAAATGATCATCTGGACTTGGTGGTTTACCGTAATTATTGCCATTGTCATTGACTCGGTCGCAATAATGATGATTGACGATGTAATGTTATATCCTCAAGACATGGCTAGATATCTTGCAATGTGGAGTCTTTCTGTATTGGTCGCCGGTATTACTGCAATCTACATACCATGGCGCAAATGGTTAGGGTTCTCTGAAACTATCAGGGCAGAGAAAAACAAAATCATTCAAGAAACTAAGATTCTCGAGCCAGAGTGGGAAGATGAAGGATTTCAAGGTGGCTGGTTTGAGGCAGGTAAAGTCGAAATCAGTCTATTATTTTCCGCTATGCTGTTAGGTATACACTCAATTGCATTGAGTGGTGCTGAAAATCGCCAACAAGCTGGTTTTATTCTCATTGTATTGGCTATGATATGGACTCTAGCAGCATCTTGGCAATTACAGAAAGCGCTTATCTCTGAAAATGAATCTGAACTAGCAAGAAAAGATGTTGGACTTCAACCAGGATCTGAGGTGGCATATTCAGACGATGAGGAATCCGCTGGACTATTGATCGACAAACAAACCGGAATCAGAGGTAGACCGGATCAGATTGTAGTTATTGACGGCGAGTTTATTCCTATTGAACAAAAGACTGGAAGAGTTCCAAAACGCCCCCATACATCACACCGTCGTCAATTACTAGCGTATATTCACCTGGTTGAGATAAACACAAATCGTAATACTCCTTATGGAATATTGCGTTACGGTAATGATGATATTCATCAAATCCTATGGGATGATGAGTCAAAGAATGAACTATTTGACCAAGTTCAGGAG
>CALDPP010000091.1 GCA_937911345.1 uncultured euryarchaeote
GCGCCTTGAGACCGATCAGTTGAGAGATTGGCACAAGCCAACTGCAGAATGGAGTTTAGTCACCTCATAGATTAATCATAATCTCGTAAATTTTGTAAATTTCCCACTATTGGGTATGTTATGTTGGGAAAGACCAAGTCGCTAGTCTTCGGTTTTTTGCTGCTGTCGCTTTCTTTGTCAGGTTGTCTTTCTGACTCATCCAGTGCTGACAGTGAGACTATTTCCGAACAAGCTGAAACTACCTTTAGTCCATGCTTAGAACCATCTTCATCGGTAACTCAAACGATGGTATCAATCACTGTAAACGGCGAAGAGCGCTCTTTCAGATTGTCTGCACCATCTTCTGATGCAGGCACTAAATTAGCTGTAATTATTGCCTTCCATGGTGGTGGTGGAGCCGAAGAAGACTTCCAACAACAAAGCGAATTTGACCAACTTGGCGAGCAAGAGAAATTCATCATGGCTTATGCCATTGCCGAGGATGGTAGAACAAGTGCTGAGGGAGAGTGGTACCTAAACACCGCTGCAACTTCTCGTGAAGACAATGATTTCACTGAAGCAATTGTTGATGAATTGTCAGAGGATTATTGCATCGACCAAGATCGTTTGTATGGCATTGGATATTCACTAGGTTCAATGTATACCTACGAGATTGCCTGTCAATTAAACCACAGATTTGCCGCAGTGGCCTCATTTGCTGGTACCATGCCAGTTGACCCTGAGACATGTGAGTTAGCAGGTAACATGGGTGTAATGCATATTCACGGTAAGTTTGATTACATAATCGATTATGATGATGACTGGGATTGGAAAGATGGAGAGCATGAGGGTGTTGGAACCATGAGCAATGTTCCTGGAATGATTGAGGCATGGTCAATGAGGGCTAATTGTGCATCGAGTGATACAGATGCCGATTTTTTCCTTGAACATATTACCCACAGCGGATGTTTTGGTGATACTAGAATTGAACACTATGGGATTGAGTTTGGAGAACACAGTTGGCCAGATGAAGTCGACGGTACTCCTACCTACCAACTAATGTGGGATTTCTTGAGTGATTTTACGAATCAAAATTAATCTAAGTACTCAAATCTACCACGAATAGATAGTGTATATGAGAAAAAAGAGAAATATAATTGCGAAAATCAATAATTGCGATCCTCCAGTACCGACCAAGCCAACTGCAAATCTTGTGGCCTGTTCGCCCGGCGTCA
>CALDPP010000092.1 GCA_937911345.1 uncultured euryarchaeote
CCACAAGGTGTTCTATACTGGTGACATCGATGCATCTACTTGTGATGCCTTTATGTGGACACAGCACAATGGTGAAGGAGATTACATGTGCTACAACACAGTGACTCACCAAGTATCTACTGATGTAACAAATGAGACCGAATGTGACGGCTACTCTGCACAACTATTCCAAGAGAGATATGGCGCAGAAAAAATCAACGAGATCGTTAATCTACAGGATGCATCACAACTCGGAACCTCCTACGACATTGCACCATACATGCAAATGGTACTATCTCACTACGGAATTACCGCAGCAGAGTTAGGAACTTATGCATAAGATTAGCTTGCATAGTTAGTCCTCCGCTAACTTTGACATCACCGCTGGCGGAGCATACTTCAAATGTCACCCAGAAAGAAGTGTGCTCCGTTGGCATCCATGTTTGAGGGGTGACAGTAGTGAAAAAAATCGCAACACTGTTGATTATGTTATTTGCGGTTGCGGTATTGCCCATAGAGATTACCAATGCGACGGCTGAAGAAAACAGCGGTCACAATACAATCTCCGGATTTGTGTATGATCACGAAGGCAATATTGCCGATAGCACATCAATTAAGTTATCAGGCTATGAATCCATATGGACTGATAGCAATGGTTTCTACCAATATGATGGAATTCCTGATGGTGACTATTCAATACGAGCTTATTTTATGAATAATGGCCATACTGTGGTCTATCGCAAGGTCTTTGTCAACGGTGACTTATCTCTTGACTGGACTGTCGATAAGAACTGGATTACCATTGAGACGAATGATGCCTCAGCGGAGTTTACTGTGATAAGTCTGGAGGCAGCTGAAACAAAGTCATCAAGTGAATTAATCTCATTTGGACCATACGATTTAGATCAATACTACACCATCTTGGCAAACTACGATAATGGTCAAGAAAGGGAATACGTAATGAAATTGAGAAGCGGTTCGGCTAACGAGCCATATGTGAACCACCTAGTGTTGAATTCGGAACAAAATTGTATGTTTGGGCATGTAAAAGATGTTTATAACAATCACATAACAAACGCAATTGTTTCAATTGAACAGCAATCAGTTTACACAGATGAAGACGGGTTTTATTCAATATGTGGTCTGCAAATAGGTAATCAATATAACGTCACAGCGCATTCAGGAAGCATAGAATTAGTCTCTGTCAATGATCATCTAGTAAATGCCGAATCCGGTTGGTTCAACATGACCTCTCAAATTGTTCCGGAAAAACCAGAAGTTCCTGTCTTTGCGACTCAATCCTTTGACATGTTAATCACTGAAACGTCCCGAACAATTTCATGGAATGGAGGTAATTACACCGAACATTTCGATTTATTTGTTGACGATGAATTAGCATATCGTGGATACAATGAGGATTTTGTGTTTTCACCATCCAGTGCTGGAACTTATCAGTTCAGGTTAGTAGCAGTCAATGCTAACGGAACCACGCCTGCAGTAAAGTCGCTTACTGTTGTGGTGTTGGAAGACCCAGGAAGTGGTTTTTGGAATGTTGGTATGAATTGGTCTTATCAGGTAGATTACTATCCAGTAAGTAGCAATGGAACTCACAATGTGACAATGACTATGGTTGGAACGGAAACCATGGTAGATGCATTTGGCTTTACCCAAGAATGTTATTTATTGAAAGTGGTTGACGAATATGATACTCCTGATAGAGTTAGGTATCATTGGATAGATACAGACAATCTT
>CALDPP010000093.1 GCA_937911345.1 uncultured euryarchaeote
ACCCAGAAACTCGAGAATACTATGAAACAGTAATGTGTACTGCGCAAATCTGTAAGGATAATCTAGATTAATCTTGACTAGTACACATTTTGCCTATGTTTCAAAGGCTCTTTGGTAACTAGTCATTTAACAACATCCATGCTCACGCATAGGTGCAGCAACGAAAGTTACCTTATCGACATAAGGTGTGTTCTGCAATTTTTCTATAACACTTCGATATGCCTTGGCCGGTCCAATTGCTTGCATAATATCAACACATGAATGACTGTGCTTCAAGCAACTGTGGTTGTAAGATGAAACATCCAAAAGTTCGGAGTGCCTCAAATCGATTAGCTTTTGCTCAACATTGTGTTGATAGTAAACGACAATGTGTCCTTCGACAACCTCATCATCTGCCATATTTTCTAGATCGCCTCTCTGTTTTAATTCGGCAAACAGCAAGGCAGCATCTCGCAGGAATCTACTTCGGTTCTGGTATCCCGATTTTTCGATTAATTCCTCTAAACCATTTGCAAATTGGGCGTCTGCACTGAAGGAAATAATTTGGCTCATGTCATTACCACTAATCAACTGATAATAATAATTACTAGCAGATGAATTAATAACATCACTGTAAGCAAATTAATAATTTTCTTTCACAACCTATTAAATATCACTTTATCTGCCCAGTGGTATGCGCAAAGAGTTGTACAGAGTACTATTTGTGAGCCTGATTATGATTTTATCCAGCTTAGCTGGTTGTATTGGAGATACTGAAGAAGATGCTAAAGATGATTCAGAATCTAACATGGATGGAGATTCTGGAAATCAAACGATTACCCTAGATTTTGGGAAAATTATGGTATCGACATATCACGTTGGCGAACTAGTCTCAGCCATAGTAGGAGATACTGCTGAAGTTGAAATGATGAGCACTTCAAACATCCCAGTACACGATTATGAACCTTCATTGCAAGACATTGTTAGACTGCAAAATAGTGACGCATTTTTCTATCACGGCTTAGGTCTAGAACCGTGGGTAGAATCAACTCTTGCCAATCTAGGAAGCGACGCACCGCCATCATACGCAGTCCACACAATGCCTAGCGGCGAAATTACTCTAGACTACGAGTCACTTCTTGTCAGCAGCCTTTGTGAAGAACTCAACAATGGCGTTGTTACAACCAACACGCTACAGAGTTACAAGAGTGAAGCATCAAACCTTGAAATCCACTTGGAAAAGGGTGTACAAAGTCTGACATTCCCAGCTGCCGATGATAGCCATGACGGCCACGACCACGGCGAGCATGACCATGACGAAGATGGACACGATGAAGATGGACACGATGAAGATGGACACGATGAAGATGGACACGATGAAGACGGCCATGATGAAGATGGACATGACGACCACGGTGACGAAGATGGACACGACGAAGATGGTCACGACGAAGATGGTCACGACGAAGATGGTGCACCAACACCAGAAGACTTGTTGTCAATGACCGATAGTGATTCTAGTGGAACCATGACCTTCGCCGAATTTATGGCATTCATGAACTCTGATCCTGATGACAGTGAAGAGCCAGTGCCAGATTTCATGACTGAAAACCTAAGCCTAATTTTCGATAACAATGATGCTGACACCTCTGGCGACCTTGACATGAATGAACTAACTAATTTCATTGCTGAGGTAGATGCCTACATGGAATCTATGGAAGGCGACCATGATGATGACCACCATGAAGGCGTTTGCCATAATTTAGAAACTCATGAAAACGTAGACTATGCTACAGAAGAAGAATGTGAAGCCGCAGGTCATATGTGGATGGAGGACCATGACGACCATGGTGATGAGCCGGTTTGTCATAATTCAGTAACTCATGAGAACACTGACCACGCTACAGAAGAAGAATGCGAAGCTGCAGGACATATTTGGATGGAAGGTCATGATGACCATGATGAACCTAATGATGGTACAAGAGGTTACCTAACTATCCATGTTGAAAATGAAGGAGATTATGGATTTGCAGTACCTTCTGACATTTCAATTAAGATTATGATGTCTCATGCTGGACACGACGACCACGGAGGTCATGACGATCACTCGGGCCACGATGATCATGATGATCACGGTGATGACCATGGTGATGAAGACGGACACGATGACGGAGATCACGGTGACGAAGACGGCCATGACGATGGTGAACATTCAGACGACGGAGACGATGACATGGTTTGCTATGACATGAGTACTCACACAGTTGATACATCATATACAAATCAAGCAGATTGTGAAGCTGCTGGACTAATGTGGACAGCTGCTAACAGCGGACCTGGAGGCGATGACACTCACGACGACGATGACCACGATGCTGAGTCAGAAATCGTTGCTGATGAAGATGAAGAAGCATTTGAATATGACCCGCATAGCTGGTTAGACCCTGTTGCATTCAAGGCACAAACGCAACTAGTTCTTGATGCATTGATTGAGCAGTTCCCAGCAGGAAATGAAACGTTCACTGCCAATGCAGCGGCGTTCATGCTAGAACTTGACAAGATCCATCTTGGATATACCACTGCATTTGGTGAAGGTAATACATGTAGCAC
>CALDPP010000094.1 GCA_937911345.1 uncultured euryarchaeote
CCTCCGTCTACAATAACTTACAGTTCAAGTGCTTACGTTGAAACTAAGGATTCCGCAATGACTACAGGAATACCAACAGTTGCTGGTGGGCCTGTTGTGACATGGTCGATTAGTCCAGGATTACCAACCGGTTTGAGCATCGACTCTTCTACTGGTGAAATTAGTGGTACACCAACAGTACTTTCCACAGAAACAACTTACACAATTACCGCAACAAACACAGGTGGTAGCGCAACAACTACCATTGACATCACCGTCAACGATATAATTCCATCACTGGTTTCTTACAGCCCAAATTCATTCACTGAAACTAGGGATTCCTCTATGGGCTCATTCTTGCCAACATATGAAGGCGGGACAGTTGTTTCATGGTCAATTGATCCAGCATTGCCAACAGGAATAAATCTAGATGCGACAACTGGTGAAATTAGCGGAACACCAACAATCATTTCCTCATTTACTACCTATACCATAACAGCAACCAATACTGGAGGTAGTGCGACAACAACCATCGACATCACCGTCAATGACATTATCCCCTCTTTAGTTTCCTACAGTCCAAGTTCTTTCACCGAGACCAAAGGCACAGCAATGACCGCAGTCTCTCCAACCTCAAGCGGCGGTCCTGTTGTCTCATGGTCGATTAGTCCAGGATTGCCAACCGGTCTGAGCATTGATACATCTACTGGTGAAATTAGCGGTACTCCAACGGTACTTTCTAGCTTTACAACTTACACAATTACCGCAACAAACACTGGTGGTAGTGCAACAACAACGATTGACATAACCGTCAATGATGTTGCTCCATCGGTAATCGAATACGCAGGAAATCCATTTACGCTCACCAAGGATTCTGCTTTTTCCTCTGGTACACCAACCAACCAGGGTGGTGTAGTAACCTCATGGACAGTTTCACCGACTCTGCCAAATGGTCTGTCACTTGATGCAAGCACTGGTGTAATCAGCGGTGTGCCAACAGATATTACTTCACTTGGCACTTATACAATCACTGCAAGCAATACTGGTGGTAGTGACAGTGTCGATATCTCCATTGTAGTAAACGATGAGATTCCAGCAGAGGTTGCTTACTCCCCTAACTCATTCGTTGAAACAAAGGGTACTGCCATGACAGATGTTACCCCAACATACAATGGTGGTACAGTTACCTCGTGGGCAATCCATCCTGCATTACCTAGCGGCCTATCCATCGATGCAACCACCGGTAAAATCAGTGGTAATCCCACAGTACTTTCCACATTGACAACTTACACTGTGTATGCAAACAACACAGGTGGTAGTGCAACAACAACCATTGACATCACTGTCAATGATATAATTCCTTCATCAATTACTTACACTGGTACCTCATTCGTTGAAACGAAAGGCACTCCAATGACGACTGGAATTCCAACTGTATTCGGCGGACCAGTAGTTTCTTGGACAATAAATCCTGGATTACCAACCGGGTTGAACATAGACTCATCAACTGGTGAAATTAGCGGTACGCCCAGCGTGCTTTCTACTTTGACAACTTACACAATTACTGCAACTAACTCTGGTGGTAGCACATCAACAACCATCGACATTACTGTAAATGATATTATTCCGTCTACTGTATCTTACGTTCCTGATACCTACACATTTACCAAAGGAACTTCTGATTCAACTTCCACCCCGACCGCCAATGGTGGGCCAGTTGTTTCGTGGGAAATTCACCCAACCCTGCCAAACGGGCTGAGTATTGACTCAAGCAGCGGCCAAATCAGTGGTACGCCAACCACCTTATCGACAATTCAGACTTACACAGTGTATGCTAACAATTCTGGTGGTAGTGCTACAACCACTATTGACATCACTGTTAACGATATAATTCCTTCAGTAATCACCTACAGCTCAAACGCTTTCGTTGAAACAAGAGACTCTGCAATGACGACTGGCATTCCAGGCGTTAGTGGTGGACCAGTCGTGACATGGTCAATTGCTCCTGCACTTCCGACCGGGCTAGATATCGACGCATCAACCGGTGAGATTAGCGGTACGCCAACAGTGAACTCACCATTGACAACCTACACTGTTACAGCAACTAACAGTGGTGGTAGTGCAACTACCACTATTGACATCACAGTCAACGACATTATTCCATCATCCGTCACATATACTGGAAGTCCGTATGTCGAAACTAAGGATTCTGCCATGACTACCGGAACTCCAACCTATAATGGCGGAACTGTGCTAACTTGGAGCGTCAGCCCAACACTACCAACCGGTTTGAATATCGATGCATCGACTGGTGAAATCAGTGGTACGCCAACAGTGCTCTCCACCTCGACAACTTACACAATTACCGCAACTAACACAGGTGGTAGCGCAACAACAACCATTGACATAACCGTTAACGACATTATCCCAACAATTTCTTACAGTCCGGATTCATTTGTTGAGACCAGAAACTCACAAATGACTGCAACAACTCCAACCGTTGGTGGTGGAACGATCTTAACTTGGTCGATATCTCCATCTCTTCCAACAGGGCTAGTCCTAGATGCATCGACTGGTGAACTAAGCGGTACACCTACAGTAATTTCTGACTTAACCACATATACCATTACTGCAACCAACACTGGTGGTAGCGCCACTGATACTGTTGATATTGTAGTTAGAGACATAGTCCCATCTAACCTAGATTACACTCCAAGTTCATTCATTTTGACACTTGATGCACTAATGACTCCGGTAACACCAACTTCAAGTGGTGGCCCAGTTGTGACATGGTCGGTAAACCCAGGTCTACCAACTGGCCTCTCTATCGACGCAGCAACAGGTACAATCAGTGGTACACCAACAGTAATCACCCCCTCTGGAACATATACCATCACTGCAACTAACTCAGGAGGTAGTGACAGTATCACAATTACTCTTGAGGTCAACGATGTCATTCCGTCAGAGGTTGAATACACTCCAAGTTCATTCGTTGAAACCAAAGGCTCACCGATGGCAGCAGCCTCCCCAACCGCTGAGGGCGGTTCAGTTACCTCTTGGGAGATTTATCCAACTCTGCCAACCGGCCTTTCTATTGATTCATCCACTGGTGTGATTAGTGGTACGCCAACTGTATTGTCGACGCTAACAACATACACAGTTTACGCCAAT
The DNA here is from genome assembly GCA_937911345.1 of uncultured euryarchaeote. Taxonomy (GTDB): domain Archaea; phylum Thermoplasmatota; class Poseidoniia; order Poseidoniales; family Poseidoniaceae; genus MGIIa-L1. The sequence goes on from CALDPP010000094.1 coordinate 3,151, forward strand.
AATACTGGTGGTAGCGCAACAACAACAATTGACATTACCGTCAATGATGAGATTCCATATTCACTTTCATACACCGGTAGCCCATATGTCGAAACCATAGATTCTTCGATGACCACTGGAGTACCTACCTTCCTTGGTGGAACAGTACTAACATGGGAAGTCCATCCATCACTGCCAACTGGTCTATCCATTGATTCATCAACCGGTGAAATAAGTGGTACACCAACTGTATTGTCCAGTCAGACTACTTACACCGTTTACGCTAACAACACTGGCGGTAGTGGAACAACGACAATTGACATAACCGTCATTGATATTATTCCTTCATCCGTAACATACACCGGAAGCCCATATGTCGAGACTATTGATTTGTCTATGACTACCGGTACGCCAACTCACCTAGGAGGAACAGTCCTTACCTGGGAAATCCACCCTGCACTACCAACTGGTCTGTCCATCGACACATCAACCGGTGAAATCAGCGGTACTCCAACAGTACTGTCAACGCAGACTACTTACACAGTTTACGCTAACAACACTGGCGGTAGCGGAACGACAACAATCGATATAACAATCAATGATGTTGCTCCATCTGATATCGTTTACAATGGCGATCCATTCACTTTTACCAAGGACACTCCAGTATCCTTGACACCACCTACAAATAACGGTGGAACCGTAACTGCTTGGTCTGTCTCACCATCACTGCCTACAGGGTTGACTCTTGACTCTGCTACCGGTGAGATAACAGGAACTCCTACAGATATTACTCCATCAGCAACCTATACTGTAACTGCGAGTAACAGTGGAGGTAGCACAACGGTAGACATAACTATCGAAATTAATGATGAAATACCGTCACAAGTTACCTACAATACCAACACATTCGTTGAAACAGTCGGCACTGCAATGACTGCGGAAACTCCAACCGCAAATGGCGGTGTAGTTACATCATGGGAAATTCATCCATCATTACCAAACGGCCTTTCCATTGACTCATCAACTGGTGAAATAAGTGGTACGCCAACTGCAGTATCTCCATTCACTACATACACCGTTTACGCAAACAACACTGGTGGTAGCGCCACAGCAACTGTTGACATAACCGTCAACGATGTGATACCTTCAGACGTTGAATATGACCCAAGCTCATTTGTTGAAACAAAGGGAACTGGCATGACTGCAGTAACTCCGTCTGCTCTAGGCGGAACAGTCACTTCATGGGAAGTTCATCCAGACCTACCAACAGGCATAACCATCGATTCATCTACTGGTGAGATTAGTGGTACGCCAACTGTACTATCCACGCTAACAACCTACACAATCTACGCCAACAACACTGGCGGTAGCGCTACGACCACCATTGACCTTACAGTGAATGACGTTATTCCATCTTTAGTCGAGTACAGCGGCAGTCCGTTTGTTTACACAGTGGACCTACAAATCAGTCCTGAGTTGCCGACTTACCAAGGTGGCACAGTAATCTCTTGGTCTGTTGCACCAGGATTACCAACTGGACTTGTCCTTGACACCTCTACTGGTGAAATTAGTGGTACACCTACAGTACTCTCCACTGCGACAACTTACACCATTACTGCAACTAACACTGGTGGCAGCGCAGGTACTACAATTGAAATCACGGTTAACGATATACCTCCATCCGGCCTTACCTACACTGGTGCTCCATACACATTGACCAAAGATTCACCATTCTCTTCAGGTGTACCTGCGATAGGTGGTGGCTTAGTTGACTCATGGTCTGTCTCACCAAACCTGCCAAATGGTTTGTCTCTAGATCCAACCACTGGTGAAATCAGTGGTACGCCAACCGATATAACAGCATCAGCAGTTTACACTGTTACAGCAACCAACACTGGAGGCAGTGATTCAATAGATGTCACAATTGTAGTCAATGATGTTGCACCATCGTCAATCTCATACAATCCGAATACTTTCGTCGAAACTATCGATATTGGAATGACTCTAGCATCACCAGTATTTACTGGCACAGGTGGCACAATTACTTCTTGGGAAGTTCACCCTGCTCTGCCAGCAGGTATTAGCCTAGATTCCTCAAATGGTGAGATTAGTGGTGTTCCAACAGTACTTTCCACTCAGACAACTTACACAATATATGCTAACAATACCGGTGGAAGCTCAACAACAACCATCGATTTCACTGTTATCGATGAGGCGCCTTATGCACTATTCTACAGCGGAAGCCCATACACATACACCAAGGGTATCGCAATAACCGACGTAACACCGACCTCTCTCGGTGGGGACGTTGTAACTTGGTCGATCTCGCCAAACCTACCAAC
>CALDPP010000095.1 GCA_937911345.1 uncultured euryarchaeote
GAATGTCATAGTTTGGATTGTGTCAACATAATCATCTGCGCCACCTTTGGCAACAACAGTAAATATTGAACCGCGTTCAATTACATTGTCACCGCTGACAGTGGCTTGTTTAGCAACTGGTGGCCTATCGTGGCTGAAATCTTCAACAACGATATTGTTTGACGCTGTTCTGTCACCAATTAATCCACTTAGTCGTGCACCAAATGCTGTTGACCATGCGTTTGTTGGAAGATTGCTTGTGTCAACAGAAGCGGTGTGTGTCATAGAACCTTGAACTTGAATATTGGTAAGTTGCTTAGTAGCAACTACGATAGGATTATTTCCATCCATGTAAATTATTTCCAAATTTCCACCATCGGTGTAGTCTAGTCCACCAACGTTAGTTGCGGACGCAGAGACTGTAATCAGGTCGCCCCTAACATATCCGTCTTGGGCAGAAGGGTTGGTCACTGTGACTCCAGTTACTGCAAGATCCATCTTTGGGCCCATGGATGCATCTGCTGCAGCCCACACGCTGTTGTATGTGTTGTGAGGACCGTCCATAAGAGATGCAACTGTCAAGAAATTATCGACTGCAGAAATTGGTGAACCTGAATCTGTAGTTGCTGCCCTAACAACTGAAATTGGTTTGGTCCATGTTGTTGACACTGGGTTGTTTGGAGTCAGGGTAAGTTGGGTAAATCCGTTATTACCGGAGTTTAACAGCCAATCTCTAATGACGTTATGTGGTATGTTTCCGTTATCATATGGTTGTGCTCCGTAGTGTTCGGTAACTACGCCTTGAAGGTATGCAGTTACAGATGGAGAGGAACCGATGTATGTTGCAGTAATTTCAATCTCCATGTTATTGCCATTCTGTGATTGGCTTACAATCAGATCAAAATCACCTGGTGTTACCATATTTCCACCGCTACTAAATATTGAGTCATACATTGTTCCTGAAGATCCTCCTCCAGTACGATGGTAAGTTGAAGGCGCTTTTGCATCGCCAAATTTGGATACAGGAATTCCTGAACCGCCATCCATAACGTGGCTTTGTCGGTTCAATGGGTCCGGTGGGTAGTTGCCGTTGTAACTGTAGTGAGAAATGAAAACCATCTCTTCTGGGTGTTCTGACTTCAACTCGTTGAGCGATGGTGATGCACTGCTCATACACGGGCCGCACCAATTGGCACCGACATATTCGGCAAACACTTCATGGCCTGGCGACGGTGGGGCTTCACTTATTGTGGTTTCATCGCTAAGATAAGTCGGTGACAGATTACTGTTTTCTGTTACTATCGTCAAAGCAATGCTTCCAAGAAACAACGCCACAATCATCAGCGAAATTGACTTTGCGTACAACTTCATGTTATCTCCTATGTCAAGGCAGTATATCAAACCCTCTATTTTTGGTGTGTTTTCCCATATTTTGAATTAGAAAAGTAGTTGTTAAATCAAAGGTACCTACCGGGCATTTTGTGAGTTCGGGAAATTGGGTTGCACTTGAGGAAGATAGCGGTAAAATTTTCCTCGTTGAAATGGTTGATGACATGACCAAAATAAAGGGACTTGGTGTATTTAATCCAACTGAAATAATAGGTGAATCAGAAATTGGGGAAGAGATTGTAATTGGTCAAAAAATACTAACCCGTGTGAGTCCTAGGTTACCCGAATTATACAAAGGAATGAAGCGAAGAGCTCAAACGATTTCCGCCAAAGATGCAGGAGTACTAATTACCAGACTAGGAATTGGCCCTGGAGATATTATTTTGGAAGCCGGACTGGGTAGTGGTGGACTTTCACTACACCTAGCAAGGGTATTAGGCAATTCTGGCACCCTTGTAACGATCGAAGCAAGAGATGAACATGCAGAAGTTGGCTTGGAAAATCTCAGCAGAGCAGAACAGTGCCTGCCAGAATTTCCAAATCATCATCATATTTCCGGAGACATCTGCGAGGTAATCAGCAATATCGAAGACTTAGTCGGTAATGTAGACGGTATCATTCTAGATTTACCTAACCATGAACCCGCCATCAATGCCGCAGCTAGACTGTTGAAAACGGGCGGAAGAATTGCTTGTTATTGTCCAGTAACCAGTCAGGTTGAGCGAGCATGGGAAACATGTGAATCAAATAACCTAGAAGTTGAATGGGCTGGCGAGTTAATGGAAAGGCAGTGGGGCAAAGCTAGCAAAGGTGGAATGAGGCCGGTAAATGGCCCATTTGGCCATACTGCTTTTCTGCTAATTGCGTACAAAAATTGATTAGAATTTTTGATTCTCTACGACTCTAATCTTCTTTGAACACTGTGGGCATGAAAACTTGAATGGCGGAGTACTTCCACGCGGCACACCAAGTTTCGCTTCACAGAATGGGCAGATTACTTTGTTATCTGGCGTCATACGGCATTCATTGGATTTTAGCTTGTGTGCCTGAACTGTTTTCTCTTCTTTCTTCTTTGGTTTCTTTTCCGGCTTATTATCGTCTTCTTCGGGAGCTTCCTCCACAGTTGCTTCAACTGGCGCAGTTTTTCTTCGCTTCCTAAGTAGATTAATCAACAATAACAGGAGTATTGAAAA
>CALDPP010000096.1 GCA_937911345.1 uncultured euryarchaeote
TCCATTTTGATTCGCTTTCAAGATTCCTCTTTGAAGAGAGTGCCTAGGTGAAAACCACAGCAATTTACTACTATGTCTGAAATTTTATTGTCCCATGTTTCGTTAGCGAATTCATACGGTAATGCCAACTCTAGCATCTCCCAGCCAATTGAGAGAATGAGAAAAATACTCCATGATAACTTAAGCCATCTTCCAACAATGAACCATTGAAGGAAATGGCCAACAGACCACAAATTCAACAGTACCATATGCTACCTAACTCAAAAATAGTCTATCACATTTGTTGATTCAGGCTTCAATAGTATTCTCGGTATATTCCCAGGTTGCAAGCAAACCAATGAGGAAACCGAGGGGAGCAACCATCATTCCTAAAATTAGGATTGGTGTTGAAACATACATAGGACGGTTACAAGCCAACATTCGCTGCCAGATATAACGACCTGCTAGAACGTCGAAGGCTAAGAAATGCAACCATCCAACAATAATTACCTTATCATCTTGGAAAAATTCGATAATCAAGTCTGGAGTCGGCATTTCGGTACCAAAGGTGACAAAAATATCAGGTATACTTGGAATAGCAAGTACAGCATAAGGAATCAATAATGGCAATACACATATCCTCAAATCGCCAATTATTTTCTTGGTAATATCGTGACGTGGTGCAAACCACATAAGACCCCAAATTGGCCCAATATAAATCGATGATATCCAAAACATTACTATTTCTATTTCCATATTCATTCCTCCTCAAGGTATTTTTTTGCGTCTCTGTTCAAGAATTTTGTGTAAAATGCTGGTATTAGGATTAAGCTGGACAATAGTGCTAAAGTGATTGCTACCACAAAGGCCTGTCCGAATAATCGCAATGGCAGCAGAGCAGAGAGATTGAGTACGGCAAATCCACCTGCAGTTGTTAATGCGGCACCAAACATTGCTCTTCCAGTAGTTGCTGAGGCATTTTCAACCCATTCTTGTTGGGTTCCGCCCGGGTTATGTTCGACTTCCTCCTCTAACCGTGTGGTGAAGTGCACCGCATAATCAACTCCTAGACCGAGTGACAGTGCCCCGATAGTTACTGTTTGTGGATTGATATTGTAGCCTGTGAATCCCATGATTCCATATACCCAGCAGACCACCATCATCAGTGGAATCCAAGATACGAAGCCTCTAGCTAGTCCCTGTTGCACATCTTTTTGGCGGAAAGAATGTATTGAAACCAACATTATCAGAATTACAATGGCGACAATTGCAGTTGATTGTATTGATGATGCAGCGACATCTGAAGTTGTTTGAGCGTTAATTAGACTTCGGCCACTAATTCTAAGCGTACCGTCATCTGGAATACTTTGTTCAGTATCAGAGAGCAATTTCTCAATTCGTTCGGTTAAGTCAACAGTAGCCTGCCAATCCAATGTGGTGGCTTGGAATGAAATCAATGTCTGTTGTCCGTTAGAATGCAAAAGTGCTGCGCTTAATTGACGACCAGTCTCATTAACTAACAACCAATTTGACAAATCACTCCAGGCATCACTAGCGCCATTATCGATATCAGTCATAATTTGGTCTAGTGTATCATGTTGCGTCCTAGATTCTTGGATTAAGTCCCATAATCCGTTAGGTACCCCAGTAACGTCCGGGCTGGCAGAGATTGCCGTCATTGTCATATTCCATGAAGCCCAGCCTTCAGAACTCAAAACGTCTCCATCATAGACGATATACAGTGGTGAGCGACTACTTTGAAATTCATCAGATAGCAAGATGAAATCTGCCACAACTGGAATGCTTGGGTCGAACTGATCCCTTTGCTCGAATCCCACCTCTAGCTGTTGAAACCCAATGAACATCGGAATAAGCAGTAATACAGCAATAATTCCTACCTTCAATGGCTGCATAGAGAGTCTACCTAATCCTCTAGCGATTGGTCCAATCTCAATTTTACTTGCCTTATCAACCGCCAAACGCTTCGGTGGAATAATTGTCATCAATGCCGGTAAAGCTGAAATGCTCAGTATGTAAATCAAGAACAAACCAATTGCGATAACTGTTCCAAATACTTGAAGGAAGGATAACGCTGAAAATCTGAAGGATAAAAATCCAATCATATCGGTAAATATTGCGATAAGTAAGGCGATTGAAGTAAAGATAGTTCCCCTTCTTATTGCCAACTGTCTCGCTTCAATTGAGAAATCACGCAAGGTTTCTGCAGATTTACCCTCATCTGAATTCTTCAATTCTTCCCGAATTCGAAGAACAACGTGTAAACCGTAATCTACTCCTATCGCAAGTAACAGTACCGGAATAGAATTCATCGCTGCATTGAAGACCATGTTTACTCCGATAAATTCCAACCATCCTGATAGACCATATGTGGCCATAATAGCAAAAATTGTGAGTACCATAACATACGCAGTCTCTCGCTTACTACGGAAATTAAACCATAAGATGAGCGCCAATAAGAGGAATGCTGAACCTGTCAGGATACCTATTTCTTTTCCTAGTGTAGCAGTTGACCCAACGCCAAATTGAGCAAAGGAGAATGTCCTTAATTCATCGTCTCCAGTTTCCTCTTGAATCCTTGACAATAATTCCGCAGACCAACGGTCTATGTCGTTTTGCACCTTATCAAAATCGCTCTCGTCGGAGCCGTAAACTACTGGATCGTTACTAATCACTAGCGTTGTGATAATTGGTCCAGACATATTCCATGGATCTACTCGCTCATCTAACGGTATGTTGGATAATATTGACTCTCTAAAGTCAATCTCCTGTAAGCCTTTCATCATATTCAACTGACCGATTATAGGCCCTGTTGTAGCGAAAATTTGTCCTCTCTCTTCGTTGGTTCGATTCGAATTAAAACCTGCCAAGGAATTAATCCGCCAAAGTAATTCCTCAATTTCTGCTGTTATATTAGAGCCAGAATCTAATCTTGTTTGCCAAGATTCTGTTTCGCTAAAATTCCACTGTTTGAGTTTTTCAGCAGTTACTGGTTGAAATGCTGGAATATTATCTGCCTCTGTCGTTAAACCAACCAATGAACTATCCAGTTCGCTTGAATTTGCTGATCTTACGTGCTCAATGGAAATTGTTAGATTAGTCAGCCATTCTTGGGCGTATTCAACATCTTGAAGGGTTTGCCATTGTATAACTCCACTTGCCATTCCTGAATTCGCTTGAGTGCCAAAAAGTGGGTATTGATATGGCAAGAATTTCTCATCTTCGAGTAATTCTGCTTCTATAATTGCTAATTGTTGCCATGTAGTTTCGAGTTGTAAATCCCCTTCGTTTACCTCATCAATTACTCTGATAAAATCAACAGATGCTTGGTATTCATCCTCAATTTCATTGAGTAGTGTTACCGTATCATTATCAGGGAAAAATCCATCCTCACTGTTGTCGAATTTTAGATACATTCCCCCTGACGAGAGAACCATCAGAACTAAGAAAACACATGCCAAGACAGTTTTTGGTCGCTCGACGCTTTTCTCTGTCAAGGCAAAAAAAGGATTTCCCATAAATACAACATTTTTGATTTACCTTATAGTGATGTGGTATTTTCCACAGCGCCGAAACTACGATTGGTAGGAATTTGGGGTGTGCCAAATTACTCTTCATATGGTTGCCAGTCTTCATCGCCTTCCAAGCGGTACCACCAGTAACCATCTTCATCTTCGAACCATTCTGTACCGTCTTCATCAATGGAGTAACCTTCTGGATATTCTTCTTCATCCGCTGAATTGGGATCTAGCATACCAGTTTCTTCTGTGATCTCTTGTTTAACTCTACTAATGTCTTCATCGGCGTCGGCAAACACTCTATTTATTGCCCCAATGTTGGCGACGTGGTCTCCTTCTCGAATTGCCTTATCTGAATCCTTTAGGAATTCTTGAGCCATTTTGGCTTTGTAGTCTTCGAATTCATCTCTGCCAAAACTACCAGTGAACTCGTTACCTTTTGCCTTCATCAACTGATCTAAATTTTGTCGCTTTTTCCCTTTAAGAACTGGTGCGTCTGGGACATCGCCCATGTAAAACGGGTCTTCGTCCTCATCCATTTTGGGGAAGGTTCTTCCTTCTGGATCGGCTTCCTCAATGGCTTCTATGATAAGATCGTGTTCTTCTTCATCGATTTTCTCCTCGTCATAGTTCGTAGCAGTAATAGTGACTAATTTTTCCAAATTTTTTGCGAGCATTCTCTCATTAACACTGGTTTCGACTAATTTGTCAACCTGCTTCAGTAGCCTCTCGTAAGGGCTTCCAGCAATGGCGCCAAGGAACTTGCCTATACCACGCTTCTTTCGCGCCATGAGGCGAATTGATAACCCATGCAATATGAATTTAATCATTGGAAAAACGGGCAGTTTCATCAATAACGACAATCTCGGTGCAATTGATAAGATGGTAGAAGCATGGCTGGAAGGAATCATGGCCACTTACAATCAAGAATCATATGATGCGAGGGATTCGTATGCTGCACAGTTACACATGCCTGGAAAAATTTTCCAGGATTTGGTTTGGTGGGCACTGAAATCACTACCCGACGAAATATTGGTTGGAATTGATATCGATTTCAATCAAAGGCAAAACCCCGAGGTTGACGATTTTTTTGCGAGCAAACAACAAGTAGAAGGTTTGTTTCAAGGACAAGGATTTCTAATCAACGAGGCGCATATCGTCAATCGTGGCAATTCATACTCAGTACACCATCTACCTGAAGATTGGACTGATGACATTTTTGCCCCATCGCGAGGGGCTAGGGCTGGTAGATTCACCCATTGGTTACATACCCATCCAAACGCCCCAGCTATACCTAGTGGGGCCGATGCCGATGCTGCCCAAGAAACTCCTGGGGTTGATTTGATATTGGGATTGAGATTTTCCCCATCTGGACCATTGCCTTGGTTTGATGATGTGGAAGGTAAACGAAGAATTTTGGGCAAAGAGGCGACAATCAACTCGAAATCAAATTTGGATGGAAATTTTACACGTCGCGATGATTTATCAGTCGTTGGAATAGCCCCCAGTGGACACTTGATTCATGAAGTGCAATTGATTGCATTCCATAAAACAGGACTGGGTGTAAATGTAATCTTCACTGATGAGGATAATTTTCCTTACGGCTGGGATTCAATTATCACTCAATAACTCATCATATATTTTGTCTATTCTTTCTGGGTTAACTCCCAAATCACCCCACCCAAGTCTAGATTCTGAATGAATTTCAAGAATAGAACCTGAATCTGAGGCTTGTATGGAAACAATAACATCATCTGGAAACAACCAAAATTTTGTCGTTTCAACGAAGTGAACATAGTAGTTTTCTTGAGAGGTTTCCTCGTAAACTACGTTCCAGTCATTCGCTTTGATATAACGCATCAAGGAATCATACACTTCACTAGATGATTGATTCAGTGAAGTGGAGTAGGCCTCTAAAAGACGATAA
>CALDPP010000097.1 GCA_937911345.1 uncultured euryarchaeote
ACAATTTGTGCTCCGATTCCTGCGACTCTTGCCCAACCAAAGAAGGTGGTGTAGTATGTTGGATCTTCTAAACCAACGTGATATAGCAAGGCTCCGCTAGCGATATCGACATTTGCGTTGGGGTTCCTGATCTTCTTGTTTTCAGATAGAACCTTCGGGGCGACTTTTCTCAATGCCTTGATTATTTTGAAATTGTCATCGTCTGGACATATTCTTTCTCCAAGATCAAACTGAGCAGTTGCTCTCGGGTCTTCGACACTTAATACAGCATGACCAAAACCAAACACTGGGCGTCCTTCACTGAGTTCATTACGCACAAATCTCTCAACCTCGGCCTCGTCGCTAGTACCTACCTTCAAAACGAATTCCAAACATGATTGGTTTGCTCTTCCATGAAGTGGGCCTGAAAGGGCGTTCATTGCTCCTGCAATAGCGGAATAGACTGTTGCCTTACCAGATGCAATCGACTTTCCAGTAAATGTCGAGAGGTTGCCACCACCATGATCCATGTGTAGTACTAAGTATGTAGAGACTACTTTCGTCATCTTGTCTTTATCGACATTTGGCAAATCAAGAGTGTCTACAAATCGGTCTACGAGTGATTTTGTTACATCATCTGCTGGTATTTCACTCTCTCGCCCTTCTCTATATCGATAAATTAAACCCATGAGCCGGGGCATTCTCGCAACGAGATTGAGAGCATCATCCATCCAGTCACCCGTGGTATCATACATTCCAAGTGTATGGATTCCCACAGATAGCCAATCCATAGGGTGGCCATGCTTCGGCAAGTTACTGAGTACTGTCTCCAGTCCGGATGGAACCATTGCTCTGGATGCCAAATTAGATTTGAATTGAGCAGATTGCTCTGGTGTTGGTAATTCCTTATTGAACAACAAATAAATGATGTCTTCAGGTGAAAAATCCACTAATTCTCTTATAGGATAGCCGCAGTAATGTACACCTTCACTTGGAGTCACAAATGAGGTTCTGCAAGTACCTACTGGTATTCCTCTTAGACCTGTATTAAGATGATTTTCTGTGACTTCACAAAGCACATCTTCGTTACTCATGAACCCCACCTAAACATCCGAGTTGCCACTATGGTATAAAGGCGGCCTATTTATTAATCAAACAAATCAATTAGGATAAAAATATGGAATCACCATTTTCTAAATCCTTTAGTTGACTGGCGGTCGGCAAGAACATGGATTTTAATCGTGTTACCATCGATTATTATTGCATCATCTGCAGTCAACCCAGGGCATTCCTCTTTTGTCTGTCGCCACGAACGATCGGTAGCAAGATTCTCACCCCACCAGGGATATGCAGCACATTGCTGAGGACGATTTTCATATATTGAGCAGGTCTTTGCTTCGCTTAAGTAAATGCATATTCCATCAGATTCTCTACTTTTCAGTATATACCTACCATCTAATGTTTGAGTGCAATCTCGGTCAAGCCAGTCATCAACTGGCAAATCCATACTGCTTGAAATTCGTTTTGCGTCATGTTTTGAAAGGTACACAATTCCACCGGGTTCGTCACAACATTTACCACAGTTGCTCTGACAAGCGAACTTGACTCCATTAATCCACCATGGATGCCTCATTCTTCTTCCCCACTTAGGACAGTTCCAACTGGAGTTACGGTTGATGTGCGAAATGCTCCTTCTGGGTGTGGTTCTAAAACACCTTGAATTGGAGTAATGGTTGATTCACTTTCGATTAAATCGTCTGCGGAAATCATTGAACTGTCGATATTCCAATCTGAATCCGGCTCGAAGCTATCCAATCTATCATCAAATTCATCCTCAATAAATTCAGGCAACTCCGCCCTATCAGTATCTATTGCTACAAGTTCATGTTCAAGCGCTCTAAGTTCGTCAGCAATACCAATCAGCCCCTCAATTGAGGCATTTGAAGTTCTTTCGGCAAGATTCAATAATTTTTCTTCTAGATCAACCAAAAGGTCAGTATCATCAGAGATTGACTCGTTAGATTTTGCTAACTTGGCATCAATACCCATATCTAACTCAGTTAAAATATCAGCAGCAATTGAGTGATCTTTATCGATTATTCGAGTCATTTTAGCAATCAAGTGCTTGTCCCGATCATTTACATCAATTATTGATGGAGCCTCTGGAGTCAAATCATCGAGAGTAGTGTCTATGTGAGATTGTACGAAATCCCTTTGAGATTGCTCTAAGGATTTAACATCAAATTCCGGTGGCTGATAGTCATCTGTCAACTCCGGTAGTGTAGTATTAATTTCAATACCGCCCAATTTTTGGTCGCTGTAGACAACATCCACAACCGAACTTATCAATCGATTGGCGATGTCTTCAACACTTTCAGTTTGTAATTCAGTTACTGTTTCTTCTTCATCTGATTGAATATCATTCATAACTTTGTATACATCTATTGAATCAATCAGTTGGACACCACTATTCAATGCAGATTCAATTTTGTCTACAGAATTCTTTGTTGAACGCCAACCTATGTCTCCTGAGGTGACAATTAGCGCTAATTGCTCATCACTCAAAACTATACTTTTTTCCATCGCTAAACGACGTGCGTAGAGCATTAAGCTACCTGCTCCAACGGGATTAATAATCGTCTTCACCCCACTTCGGAGTAAATTCCACAACTTGGACGCTGGCCAACTATCTGGTGAACTCTTAGATGATATTACAACATGTACATTCATATTTAGAGCAGCATCAATCATTGTCCCTAGTGCGTTGCTGACATCGGCAGATTCCAGAGACATATCGATGTCGTCGATTAGTAACATGGATGATTGTGAGAATATGTCTGTCCAACTATGCTCTTGTGACAACACTTGGGATAACTCATCACCACGAATAAAGTAAATACAATGGTCACTTCTTAACATAGTAGATTGACCTATCGCATTTAACAGATGTGATTTCCCAGTCCCTGAATCTCCAATTATAATAAGAGGATTTAGCGTTTGTTGAGTATAATCAACAACCTGTTCCGAAAGCTGTGTAGCACGTTTATTCTCTGATACTACACACCAATTCTTGAAAGTATTATGCGAGGTAAGTTGCAATTGCTTAGGCCAAGCAACTACAATTGGGACATGTACAGAATGATGATGCATCGCTTCCAGAGGCTGGAGTTGTTCATGATGTATTCTTGATTCAATCGCTCTAGCACCACTAACCACGCTGCTCCATATTGGGGTCCCATCTGATTCAAATCCAAAAAATGAATCTTCAACGATATTGGTCTCGCTAGATATTTTACTCAGTGTTCTTTCACGAAGATTCTTAATTCTTTCAGCAACCAAAGATGATACATCTCCTTGACTGTCTGTCAGTTTTACTTTTGGATGATAATTACTTGATTCAGAACCTAAGACTCCATCAGCAATCAAATCAAACGTTGGACGTGATTTCACACCAACTCTTGACAACAGTGATTTCCTATCTTTTCTGACGCCACTCTTACCAGTTAATCTAGCTAGTTTAGATTTTGGAGAATAATTGTCGGCATCCGATTGTTCTTGTATTTGTTGATGACCTGACGATGGATTAATATGAGTTTGAGCGCTTTTTATTGCACTCAACAATTTTGCTCTTCGCAAACTCATTCAGACCCCTCCTCATCTCCCAATTCTGCATAGTCATCGTTTACCGATGAGGACTTTGAAACATATTCAGTAGACCACTTGCGATAATTGTTTTCGATATCAATGGTATTTTGAATACGGGATGCGGATTCTCTAGAGCGTCGTTTTGATGAATCACTGCCAACAATTTCACTAGCACCTATTACCACTGCATCTGAGGATAATGACTGTGAAACATGCATCATAGGTCTGGGTTTTGGTTGTTCAATATCTTGTATAGTTTTACTCTTGGTTTGATTTAATGCTTGAGATAACTCACGAGATTTTTTCCTCTCATTACTAGTCAACATATTTTCTAGCGCATTGTCAATTTTAGATGAACGTCTCTTAAGGTCTAAATCAATTGCCTGTCGCCTTGATGGAACCTCAGTCACATCTGTTAGATTTGGTAACGATACATTGCTATTACTTGCTGCTTTGATTGAAATCTGTGAGGAGGACGAGCTTTTGACAGCCCTTTTTGTTTTCTTTGTGCGTTTTATTCGAATCGCCTGACGAGGTGTTCTTACCACTTCGACCGGCTTAGATTGGACTTGCTTCGGGAGTTCATCAACGGGATTGTCTGTGAGAGGATTGTCTTGAGTTATCTCTTGCTCAGTATATCCAAATTTTGCTGAGAAGGCTTTTTCAACTAAATTCGAAACCATCTCGTTGCTATTTGACATTTCATATTCAGTAATTGCTGGTGGTACGGGAACTATTGGTTCATCTTGCCATTCATTTACAAGTCTGTCTAGATTTTCCCTTGCTTCTGAAATATCTTCTTGTGCAAGAGTAAATGCCCCCCCAGTCATTGATTCGTCACTCGTTATGTCGTATTCTTCAGAACCACTGGAGAATTTGATTTGTTGTTCGATCCAAGATAATTCTTCTTCAGTTAGTTCCATACAAATTGGATGGTCTAGCAATGATTCCGCATCCATCACTAAATTATCTAGATATGTAGTTGTGATAGACTCAAACTCACGTCCAAACATATGCCTTTGCATGTCACTCATGACCTCCAAATTACAATGTACCAATAATAGATGGTCTGCCATTCTTACCTCATCAATAGTATCTCTAAACATATTCATTACAGAACTAAATTCATTGAATGATAACAAATACTCTATATCAGAAACGGCTACTATTGCCTGCTTATTTTCCCACAAAAAATCAGTGATTTTGCGTTTGATGGCTTCGATATCTGGCATAATGGAATCTGGAGTATTGTTCGTCGTCATATTCACACAAGAGGATTTTGGAAGATCATATTGTTCAGTCAAGTACCTTGAATCATGGCGAGAGAACACAATAACTGGACGACCATGGGAAGCAAGGAGGCCTGCTAGGTTCAGTATTTTTTGTGAATCTAGAGAATCATTTAGTAGGGCATCTCCATAATTTAGGTACTTGTCACCTAGGTCAAATTTCTCCAACTTAGCTTTGGTTAATTGTTGGATGTATTCAGGTGCTTCGACAATAACCTCTTGTTCTGGCAACCTTGCCTCTCTACGCCAACTAGAGGTATTCAGTTTGACATTATTCCACCAGTTGTCACTACTTTCATCAGTTTGATTTTCATCTGACGAAAGTAAACCTTCTGGATATAGATTGATTATCCTGAGTATTTCTTCGTTAGAGAGTTCAACCAAAGAAATCAATGCATCTAATGCTGCTGAATCACGTTCGATTTCTAATAATGCCTCTAGACCACCGATTAATGATTCAGTTTCGTGTATTGCCAACTTAGGTTGACTTTCATGAATAATCACTTGGCTAACCCTCGGAGTCTGGTCTTTTGGAATTCGTTCAATCCGGATATAACCTGAAATCCCTAAACGGGACATGTCACTAGATAATTTGGCCAAGACATCATGCCCACCACGGCGTACTTCAATTACAACACCTTGTGGCAATTCTACCAAAATTATCACCCCTTGGCATCAAGCCTTGTGTATGTCTTATTGAAAGATGCGGAAGAATAAGCAGAAATTGTGGCTGTTTTTGCTCCTTTTTCACAATGCCAACCCAACTTACAAAGTCTTAATGCCGGTGTTGTAATGTACCGGCATGATGGAAGCACCAAAAGGATTGATTCCGTTCAGTAAACTCGATTTGTGCCGACCATATCACAATCTTTTGAGAACAATTACCTCAATCTCACTAGGGTTAACAATAATCGGTGTAATTGGGTCCTTCGTTGGCGTAATAAATTGGGTGATTGCACTGATAATCATAGTTATTTCAACAGCCATTTTCCTGCTCTTCGGCAAAGATGCATTGACATTAATCAAAACACCACTAGGTGTCAACATGAACCATCCATTCATTGATGATGAACCAATTGGTAAAGCACTGGTTTATGTTCAATTTTCAGATAAGCAATGGCTTGAAATGGGCAAACATAGAGTTCGTTTGGTTAATGATGAACTAATCGGCGGATACAATCTTGTTGAAGATCATGAGGATTACAAAACGATTGGCCATTTTAGTAATTCAAAGAAAAAAACCCAACTAATGAAGCAAGTCATCATCATCAACCAAGCACTGAGTTTGCGAGATGTGGTTAATGGTGATGATGACCCCATAGATGATGCCAGAGAGAGAGAAAATATGGATTACGGATTACTCGAGAGGGAATGGTTAGAGGAAGAAGAATTATCTGTTGATGGCCCGCTTGCTAAATTTATTAACAAAGAGTAAACTTTGGTGATTATTCACCCTGCTAATTCAATAACCATGCCTAAACACGTAAGTATGTGTCAAATTCAAACAATTGGGCTTCTGTAATTGATTCTTTATCAGAGAATCATCAGGAAACTCTCCTTGGCGCATCGTTGTCAAAGCAATTTGCTAGGCTACCGCTATGGCTATCTCACCCGTCTAACATTGGCGGATTCTACGGTTTCCTTATCGCATTAGCACTAATTTTACCCTACAGATTTGCTGGTGAAGACAACTCCGGTTGGATGAGCGATTGGGCCTTGCACTGTGCACTATTGATGGCAGCATGTTTCTTCCTCGGCCTCTGTTCTACCGTTATCACAGCAATTTCGGGTCGTTTTCCGGTTGCTCCACCACGGATGATTCTTTATCCAATGCCATTTGTTGGTCTAGCTTTGCTATCGATAAACCGAACAGATATTTTGGCAATTCCTCCATTCTTATCTTGGACGCTAATACTTCTTCCAGGACCACTCTATGTTCATTTATCATGGGCACCAAGATGGCGGTTATTGTGTATGATTGATGACGGCAAGAATCCATTTGAAGGCCAAGAAACCATTGAAGATGAAGAAAAGACATATCAAGAAACCGAGCCATATGACTCCGAGATTGAATCTGTCGTCGATGATTTTGAAAATGGAGAAGAGTAATCAAATTAGTCCAAGTTTGGGACCAACACTCTCGAAAATTCTCAAAACCTCATCAAGATCTTCCCTAGTTAATCCTGCTGACATTTGAGTTCTGATTCTAGCCTTGTCTCTAGCGACCATTGGGAATACTATCGCACCGGCCATGACTCCCTCATTAGCCAATTGAACTGTGAACTCTTTAGCAACACTCGATTCGCCACACATTACTGGAATAATTGGCGTAGTAGACACGCCTGTATCAAATCCCATGGATTGCAATTCATTTCTAAAATAGTCAGTGTTTTGCCACAATTTTTGATGATGTTCAGGTTCTTCCATCAATACTTCAACGGCAGCTTTCTGAGCAGCAGCAACTCCTGGCGGTTGGGAACCAGAAAGTAGCCAAGAACGTGAATGATTCAACGCATGTGTTCTTGTCATCTCTGTACCGGCAAGTATGCCACCTTGTACCCCTAAGGCTTTCGAGAATGAACCGGTTTCAAAATCTATACTCCCCTGTAGTCCGAAGTGATCAACTATACCTGCACCTGTTTCACCTAATACTCCCTCGCCGTGACAATCGTCAACATATACCATAGCGCCGTGTTCTTTAGCCAATTTATCAATCTCGTCTAATGGAGCGATATCACCGTCCATTGAAAACACGCCATCTGTAATAATCAACTTACGTTTTGCATCTTTGTTCGCCGAGAGGACCGCTTCCAATTCCCCCATGTCATTATGAGCGTATACCGCCCTATTCGCTTTAGTTAATCTAACACCATCAATTATTGAGCCGTGATTCAACTCATCGCTAATTATTACATCATCCTTACCAGTAACAAGTGTAGGGATAAGGCCGACGTTAACAGTATAGCCGGCAGAGTAAATTAGCGCAGCCTCGACTTTCTTGAACTCAGCGACCTTTCTCTCTGCCTCTAAATGTATGTCCATTGTCCCCGCAATAGCTCTTACACTCCCACTACCGGCACCATATTTCTTGGTTGCATCAATCATTGCGTTCATCACTTTTGGGTGAGTTGTGAGGTTGAGATAATTATTTGCCGAGAGCATGATGGTTGGTTTACCATCCATATCACAGCGAGGCTGATTTGGGCTTTCCAAAGTTGGTGGCTCCCAGAGCAGTGATTGATTAGATAACTCTCTGTAACGCTCTTCCATCCAACTCATATCGCCTGGCATGATTCCACCCAATCCATTCCAAGTATTGGTACTTCATGGGGTTTTGTATTCTATTATCGATACATGAATCTCAAAAAGGAGTAGTAATTGGCAGGGTCATGCGCATCACTGGCAAGGTTAGCAGTGGACTTGGTAGAGCACATGTATTCATGGCTCAGAAGCACTATCAGGATCAGTTCCAATCATTGTTGGGAACATCTGTTTGGCCAGGCACACTAAATCTAAATGTATCAAATGGTAATCTTAGAGATTACATCGCATTACGATTAAAATCTGGTATAGATACCTTAGATGCATCTGGAGAGTTAATTGATTTAGCCAAATCTGTCGATATCAACCATATTGAGGCGCATAGAGTTAGAGGCTTCTTGAGAGATGGAGTTTCATTTGGCGGTGCTACCGCATTTCGGGCAAAATTTCATGTAAAGGATGACTCTGTTGAATGTGCTGTTTTAATTCCAGATTTGACCAGACATTATGATGTAGTAGAAATTATATCAGCTAAATTTCTTCGTGAGCATTTTTCTCTTACCGATGGAGACGATGTCTCAATAGAACTTCTATGAGTTATGCGGATTATAAGGTAGTTTCCCGATAATTGACCACTCGTGAAATAGCATCGATTCCATTTCCAACCTCGAACCAGATTCCCATCTTGCAATCATAGTTCTTTCAGCGTAATCATCTTGCGGAGGCTGGGTAAAACAATAACTGGCATCAGTAGAATCACTATGCTCAATATCGGGCCATACCACGTCCCACAATATCAACCACTCGGGTGGAGCCACACCAAAATCAACTGGCTGCTCGGGCCGATTTTTAGCATCGGTAACTTGTTGTTCCGTTATTGTTCCATTTGACAAACTGTACAATGCCATCGCAGTGCGCCTGACCTGATTCCAGAGAAAGGCCTCGCCAATTATTTCAAATCCAACTACTCTATTATTGACGACCCAAGGAGTGCAAGAGAAAATTTTCCTAATGGGATTTTTACCTTCCTCTAGCCTTGCAAAGTTTGTAGCATCATATGTCCCAACAAACAAATTTAGCCAATTGTTGAATTTTTCTCCGGGATATTGCCAACCTTGCATACCTTCGAGCCGATAACGATAAACTCTGTTAGAGGCTATCCGAGGATTCCAATCATCGTTAACTTCTTTCACACTAAGAAATGCAATGCTATCGGGTAGCCTATCATCTACCGCCCTAACCATTTTCCTTTCAGTAAGCGAATCCCACAGGCTTCTAGCAAGTGTTACTACTCCGCCATTCCGTCTCACGTTAACTCCAGCATCAGTACGACTAGACAAAACTAGATTATGGCCGCTATTATCATCAAGCCATTTCAATTTACGAAATACCCGAATTAATTCCCCTTGCACAGTTGTTACATCCGGCTGGATTTGACTTCCGTGGTAGTGTCTTCCGATATAACCAATGGTAAAGGCGAGGCGAACTCGCTCAGACATCATACCACTTATTCCTCAAGCAGTAGAGTTGATGCTTCTTCAGGAGAATAGCCCAGGCCGCCAACTGACCACTTTATGGCTGATTTCAACCATGGCATAACTTGTGGATTTGATTTGGTTGGATCTACTACCTCTATGGCATCAACAAGATTTCTCGCCGCCATGTAAAGTCTGTCATCAATTGGAATATCGGCGAGTTCTAACCTGCGAGCGTATCTTTCATACTCTTTGATTGCTTGAGGAATCCTGCGGCATTCAAGGGCAAAATCTGCGAAGTCTACGATATATTCATCATTTTCCTCATCGAGATTCATAGCTTTCTTGTAAGCCATCATGATTTTACCTCCGGGAATAACATCATCCTGCGCTTCGACATTAAGCATGTTCGCAAACTCAGCATAGGTGTGATGTACTGCGGCAATATCCTTGTTAGTTTTACACATATCGTCAAGCATTTGTACGGCACCTTCTAGGTCGCCTTCAGCAAATTTATCGATAGCAGGTTGTAGAATTTCCTCACTCATATGTATCACTCCAGTAAATCGGGCGGAGAGGTTTGGGTTATTGAATGACTCGCTTGCATTTATTCATCATTGCCGCTTGAAATAGAATCTTTGAGGTCACTCAGTAGGTTAGATTGGCTATGCTTTTTGTGCATCTCGTTAAGCAACATTTTACACTTATCCCAATTTCTAATTGAATAGAAGCAATGCTTTGGATCTGGTCTCACAGTTCTGATTGTTCTTTGGTAAGTAATGATGCCAACAAACGAACGGAGTAATGATTTCTTTGCTTTATCAGCGACAGTATCGTCAGGGCTATCTGCAGAACCTGGCATGTTTACTGCCCCAGCCGCACCCATTGACTCATCGACTATTCCAACACCTGAATCGGTTAAAATTGAAACTGTGGCATATCCGAATATTGTACCTACAGGTGTTCTTTCAACAATTACCTCTGAGATTCTATCGAACAATATTCTTCGATGTGACCTAGACAGTAAAAAACTGTGTTCAAATATCACTGCATCAGAGGTAATTGCATAGTGAAAACTGTTTTGATAATAGAAGGTAAGAGCAAAAAACAATCCAGTGTAAACAATACCAAATAAGTAAAAGTTGTAATCAATCGCTATGAAGTCACCCTTACCTTCACCAAACAAGTCTGTGATGAAGAAAATAAAGTCATCAATTTGTATAATTAGTGGCGTGAACGAAACCAATAGCAGCCAAAGAGTTACCCACTTACCGGATGTTGAAGTGTTTAACAATCGGTTCATCCAAGTTACAAATAGCATTACAAAAATGAAACTAAAAGACATACTGTCACTTGTTGTGATATCGATAAACCAGTAGATAAAAGCCATAATTCCTTCAGAATCATCACCTAGTGAATCAGCCCTGCCAAACATAAAATGTAGTCCCAAGACTAGAATTCCTAAACCATACATACTGACAAATGCAAACGTACTGGGTTTCTTTGTCAAGTGAATTTCTTCGCCTTCAATTAGACGGAATTTTTTTGCCAAGTTTTCTGCATTCTTAGACTCTAATTCTTCACTGGCCTTGACTTCTTGTGTAGATTCTTCATCACTCATACTAGCCCCTCTATTATATCTTTAGTGTCTTATCCCAAATGAATGTTGCCCCGAAGCGACAACAATCAGTGCAGAATACCCCACGAATGTTCTGCATTACCTCTAATCCAGTCATAATCACTCAATTTACGAACACCACTTTCATCAGTTATCGATATAGAGATTACTTTCAAAGGATATTCATTGTATGTGAAATTAGATACTAAACCACCAATAGTTGGCTGCTCGAACGCCCAGTGGGCACGGTCAATTGCTACAGCATCAAGATTAATATGCACGGATTCAGTCCACATTTCAACCTTAAACCCTGGAAGATTACTTCCCGGATTAGCACCATGTTCGCCCTCTAATTCATCACTTGCATATTTCTCAACTCTTACCTTATCGAAAGGAATGCTTTTGCCAGAGACTGCATCATGGAACAAGCCACCTTGCGATAGGCTCATGTGACCCAAATCTCGCTTTCGCCATGGCCGGTTATCTCTTGAGGTGACCGTCATGCTTAGATGAGGTAAAAACCAATCAATGTATGAGCCATCGCTTAGGTGTAACATGCCCCAATACCATGGCACTGAAGGGGCTTGAACACAGACCTTTTGGAAATAAGCGGTGCCCTTGATATCTTCATTATCCAATTTACCAGACACTT
Organism: uncultured euryarchaeote; assembly: GCA_937911345.1. Classification (GTDB taxonomy): domain Archaea; phylum Thermoplasmatota; class Poseidoniia; order Poseidoniales; family Poseidoniaceae; genus MGIIa-L1. The sequence continues at coordinate 11,920 of CALDPP010000097.1, forward strand.
TGCAACCGTGTAGACGAAGAATATCATAACCCATCTCCATGGCGTAAGTTGCTGTTGCATGTCTTGCAGTAGACATTGCTTCATTCCACGGAGTCAAAGTAAATTCCATCGTTTTTGGCACATTATTATTTTCTAGAAATTCATCACTATGAAGGTTAAGCCAAAACTCACTGAGATCGCTTTTCAATCCCATGGACATGTCCTCTTCAGTGAGTGGCACTACCGCCCCGCCACCTGCGCCAGAATCTTTAGCATTGTTTGGCCAAGAGGGGTGCTCGTCATCAACCACAATCATTCGACATTTTCTTTTGATGTATGGCTCATACATGCGCTTGCCGTCAAACCACCATGCACAGACCATGCCATCTAGAGAGATTCCTCCATCGTCATCAAATCCAGGTCGGCCTTTCGGAGTCCACTCAGTCCCGCTTACCATGACTTTTGGGTTGTCTTTTGTCGACCAAAGTACCATCAGTTGCTTACCGCTGGGATTGCCCTCATCATCATCAAGCATCAGCAACCACCACCACCAATCCCAAGTTAAGTGATGTAATGGTGGACGTTCTTGCAACTTCCACATCCTCGACAAATCGCCAGCAAATTTGCCCATCGAGTCGGTCATTCAATTTCCTTCCCTTTGAACAAAGCACCACCAATAAATAGCAAAGCTGTGGCTTGAATCAATAATACCACTGTGGCAATAATCATCGACAAAAAGGGACTCATGTCACCAAGTCCGGGAGTTGCATAGAAATATTGTAGAGGGTCTGTGCCAATCAATTCTTCACGCTCGAAACCAAGGGAATCGGTTGTCTCAACTGAGAAGCCTGAATAAATCAACAATGTCATATCAGGCCAAACAATCATACTTGCAGAATCAACGATTATCAAAGCCCAACCAATTACTGAAAATCTCAAAATTGGAGATTCCGGAACACCCATAGACAGCAAAGCCATACCTAATTCCCATGCTGCAAAAGGAATCGCTAGGATTATTCCATATCTCCACATGACCCCAAGGAAGCAAAACAGCATGCCGTAAACTAGAGTTGCCATCATAGCAGCAAACAATATTGCCAGCCAAATGCCAAACTCAGAGAACCTGAATAACGAATCTCCTGGGCCAGCAAACCCGGTGACGATGGCAGAAATCAATGTCAAGATTATCAAATAAGGCCATACTATGCCAAGATAACCAATCACACGATAAAAGAATACTTCAGTTCTGGCAATTGGTTTTGTTAGCATGTAATGCATTGTACCGGAAGACATCTCATCTCTAATCAGTCCTGTAGCCATGAAAAGTGGAATAAAAATGCTAATGATGAAGACAAAACCCAATTTTCCGATACCAAGAATTGATGCTCTGTGCAATGCTTCTTTGGCATATGCCTCATCGTCTGGATCTTCATCGACAAAATTATCTTGATCGTATCTGAAATCACCAGTTAAACTAAGCGATAATTCAATGTCACACTCTATGCCATTGTCATTGGTATCCTTTTGGGAACTAGTTCGAGAATCTGTTCTACAATCTCCATCATCATCATAACCAACACTTACAGTTCTAGTCCCAGTTGGGGATTCATCCCAGTCAAAATCATCTTCATTTATCCATTTTTCCGGGTCATCAGGAGGTATAGGTGGATCAAATAACCCGGGATGAGAAAGAGCAGAAAACGCATCTGTACCGTACAAACGCTCTTGGCCATCGGGATATAAGTCGCCGTCCGAATCTACAGAATCTCCATCATTATCTATCGCTTCAAAATCTCTCTGCATCGCATCGACATAAAACAGCATCAGTAAACTAATTACTACTAGGCCAGTGATTAGTACTACCCAAGTCGAAATTTTTGTTCGATATTGCCGCATCGTAAATTCGGTAATTGCAGATGCTTTCCGGTCTAACGCTCTAAAGATTGTGTTAGTCTTGTCAGCCATCAATAACCACCTCCTCCGGTCAAGTAGCCAAGAATGGAAGCAAGGTCATCATCTGGATTATCGATTGAAGTAACCTTGTGTTTCCCATCAACTATCACGCTTGGCAAATTACTATGGAAGTCTCCCAAGTTTCGTGTTTGGACTGTCAAAATCTCAGGGTTTTGGAAAACGATTCCATGTACTGAGTCAATGTCAATCACGCTTTTTGCTAATTGTTTAGGAGACTCACAACCAATGTCAATTCGATGAGGTATGTTGTCCATTTTTTCTCTAATGGCATGTAGGTTACCGAGTGCTAGCAACCTTCCATGATGAAGAATTACTATTTGTTCTGTAATTCTCTCTATCTCTGTGAGTATGTGACTGCTCACAATAACTGTACGTCCCATTCGACCAAGTTCTCTAATCACGTTCATTATGGTGGTTCTAGCTAATGGGTCACAACCTTGCAATGGCTCATCAAGAATAATTAATTCTGGATCATTAACCAATGCGTGGGCAATCTTAGTTCTCTGCCGCATTCCTTTGGAAAATCTACCGATTTGCTTGTGTGCAACATCAAGAAGTCCAACAAAATCTAACACTCGGTCTGCCTCTAATTTTGCTTCATCTCTCGTCAAGCCGTTTAATCTAGCAAATGTGGCGATGAAATCATGAGCAGTCATCCAATCATACATTTTCTCACCCTCTGGAACAAAGCCAACTCGGGAATAAGGCGCAGGGTTTTTCCAAGGATTTGTACCAAATAACCTGACTTGTCCAGAACTTGGTTTCAACTTACCCATTAGGATTTTGAACAGCGTAGATTTCCCAGCACCGTTCAAACCTAAGATGCCTGTTACCCCACCTGAAAGAGCGAGAGTAATTCCGGTCAAGGCGTGTATCTTACCGTACGTTTTGCTTACATTTTCAAGTAAAATCACTGGAGCTTTTTGTTCAGGTTGCCACTGTTTAGTTTCGGCTTGGCCCTCTTGATGGAAATCCGGCATCATTCTCTAGTCACCTCCATTGAAGCAACTCTAGATGATAGAATATACAAGAAAAATCCATTCATTAGTACTAATGAAGCAAATGACCATGTCCAAGAATATTGGTCATATGTTGTTTGAGTACCGACTAGTGCTTGGCCAACATGCGCCAAACAGTCGTATGGTGAAAGTAAGTACATAATATCGCGTTCGAATAAATTCGAAACTAAAACTGCGAGTGTTTTACTGCCAAGGACGATAGCAACTAATCCGATACCTGGAAAGAACTTGCCTCTCGATACGCTTGAAAGACCTAGTCCTATGCTGGTGTAGGTAATCACCAGAATAATACCACCAATGAATGCTGCTAGAAATAGTGGAAAGGTATCAATAATCCAAGCCCATCCACGGCCCATAACTATGATTTCTACAAAGTAGTAAATCATCAAAGTTAACAAAACAACAAATGCTTGGATTATCGCAACTGAAATGTATTTCATCATTACGTAATCAAATCTACTTATTGGCCTAGAGAAATACATTGCAGAGGTGCCGTGATATCTATCCTCTGAAATAATACCTCCAACAAGTAAAGCAGCTAATATTGGGTAATACAACATATTCCTAGGGAAAAACCCGAACACATGCCCGTACAAATTATCCCGGTTCACACCCCACATACTGTGTAATTCGGGACTACCAATTAAGGCAGAAAGCAATGTGAGTCCGACATCACCAAGTGAAGCGATAAATACCAGTACCATGAATAATTTTGTCGGCAATCCCCAAGGACGATGTCCTTTTCTAAAAATTCCCAAGACGTGGTGACGTAATATTGCCCAATTCCTCATCCATCTAGGGTTAAGAGTCCCATTCCATGGCTTGTAAATTTGCTCAAAAACATAACCTACTGAGGCTTGATTACTACTCACTTGAGCTGTTGCTGATTCGTCTCCATCTCTAGAGCCCCAAGCAGCATCCATCCGACCTTGCCCTGTTACCGGAGCATTTTCTGAAAAACTCTTTTCGTCAGTAACTGAATCTACTGATCCAATATTATCTTCACTCAAGAACCTCCCCCCATATGGCTAGGTGCATCAACCTGCCTTGCTTGGACAGGTCCACGGAGAAGATCTTCACTGGTTTTTACTTCGTACCCAAGATTTTCCATGATAACGATGAATAAATCTTCCAGAGATGCCTCATATTCATGCATTCGACGAATTTGTGAACCTACTTCTGCTGCGCACGACAAAATTTTGCTAGTTGTATCTTCATCTTCATGCAAAACTCGCATTATTCTGCCCTCACGACGCACTTCAAGACCAATTGAACTCATTTTTTCCTCTAATTTTGAGGCATTACCCCAAACATGAATCTCAATTTCACGATCGATATCTTTCAAATCCTCTATTCTGCCTTGTGCTGCTAACTTGCCTTTGTGCAAGAGAACCATCTGATCACATACTCTCTCGACATCATCCATCAAATGTGATGCCATCATTACTGAGCGATTACCATTGTTAACCATATTTTGGAGTGTTGAAATCATGAACTCTCTGGCTGTTGCATCCAAGCCGTTGGAGGGTTCATCAGCAATGATTAATTCTGGGTCATGGATTATGCTGCAAGCCAATTTTGTTGCTTGTTTCATTCCAGTCGAAAAACTACCAATATTTCGATACCTTTGTTCACCTAATCCGACATATTG
>CALDPP010000098.1 GCA_937911345.1 uncultured euryarchaeote
TTCGTACAGGAATTGTGGTTTCTCCACTGGGCGGTGCATTAGCAAAGTTGCTACTTCCAGCGAAATTTGGCGCAGGTGGGCCAGTTGGAGGAGGAAAACAAATGCAATCTTGGATTTCATTGGATGATGAGATTTATGCAATCCACCACCTAATGATGAACGAGTCTAGTGAAGGTCCTTACAATCTAACTGCACCTACTCCTGTCAATCAGAAAACCTTTGCAAAAACACTTGGGAAAGTTCTCCGCAGGCCTGCATTTGCTCCACTACCTGGTTTTATGATCAAACTAATGTTTGGTGAAATGGGCAAGAAGTTAGTATTAGAAGGTCAAGATGTAAGACCGAACCGTTTGTTAGAATCTGGTTTCGAGTTCACATTCAATGATTTAGAATCTTGTCTAAGAAATTGTCTAGGAAGAGCCACAGTGAGTTAGTTACGCCGATTATGGGGTTCGAACCCATGACCTTGGGATTAACAGTCCCACGCTCCACCAACTAAGCTAAATCGGCATCGTTGGCGAATCACCTCTCCTTTATGAGCAATTCGGAGAACTCCCCCTTATTCAATGATAGAAATTAGGCGAGAATTTACTTCGATTTTTTGTGATGAGGTTGTTAGTGAATTGCTTAATGCTGCGATTTCTACCTCAGATAAGACTTGGTTGTGATGGAATTTTAGCCAGGCAAATCCAGATTCAACATGTTGTCCTCTTTCAATACAAATCTCGAAACCAATCTCTGGAATAATCTCATCTTCGATAGTAAATCTGCCAGCACCGTGCTTACGAGCTATATCTGCCAACACCATTGAATCAATTTCACTTACATAGCCAGCCTCAGTTGCGATAATTTCTGTTATGTGTTCACTACTTGGTAGTACTGAATTTGGATTGTCAATCAATGCTTGAGCGGTTACTTCCTCAGTACCTTGCTGGATACACATTTCTCTGAATTTTTCAAGGGCGCTACCATTCGCAATGACTTCGGCAATCAAATTCTCTGCTTGTTCGTGTGAATCAGTGACACCTGTTCGAATCATCAATTCAGCGCATTGCAATACTACTATCCCAAGTGTGTCCTTCGATCCTTTGCCTTGTAAGACAAGTATGCTGCCTAGTACTTCCAAGGAGTTGCCAACATATTGGCCAATTGGATAGTCCATCTGAGTTATTTGTGCTACGGTATTTATTCCGAGTCCTTTAGCAGCACCAACCATAGATTTGGCTAAGGCTGTAGCATCATCCAGGGTTTGCATGAAGGCTGCTTTACCGCACTTGACATCAAGAACTAGAGAACCAAGTCCTTCTGCGGCTTTTTTTGAGATTATTGAAGCTGTAATCAACGGAATACTGTCGATAGTATCAGTTACATCACGTATGGCATAAAGTAGTCCATCTGCTGGTGCTATGGCATCATTTTGGGCAGCAATACAGCAGCCGATTAACTCGACTTGGTCTTGCATTTGTTGCGGATTGAGTGAACAATTGAAGCCAGGAATCGATTCTAACTTATCGATGGTACCACCTGTGTGGCCTAAACCTCTACCCGCAAGCATTGGCACTTTCAACCCACAAGCTGCCAAGATAGGTGCAAGCATGAGTGACATTTTGTCACCAACTCCACCAGTACTATGCTTGTCGACAACTAGAGAATTATTTTGCCAATCAATTACCGATCCAGAAAGCATCATTCCTTTGGTTAGTTGGGTGGTTTCAGGGACTGAAATTCCGTTTGAGTGCACTGCCTTGAGCCACTTTTCAACCAAACTGATTTCGATGTTGCGCTGCGCTACTGCTTTGATGAATTCTTGCAGGGCTGACTCATCCATTGTTTGCTTGGTTAAGACTTGGTTGATTAGTTTCTCAACATCAGCAGATTTCATACTATCAGCCTAATCTTCTGCGAGCCCAATCTCAACTAATCTCTGATGTAGGTAGTCGCCAGCACTTATTGATTGGTAATCAGCGGTACCACTAGTCATGGCAATAAATTCAGGTCTTGGTGTTAAATCGATTGAATTTCTTGGGTGAACAAACATAGGCATTGAAAATCTACGAACAGATTTAGATGCCGGATTAACCACTCTATGGGTTGTTGATTTGAATAAGCCATTAGTCAGGTTTTGAATCATATCACCAGAATCGACAATGATGTATCGCTCATCACCTTCGACCTTAATCCAGGTGCCATCGTGGTCCATGACCTCTAGGCCATCGGCAGTTGCAGTTACTAGCAGGGTGATGAAATTGATATCTTCGTGGGCAGCAGAGCGAACTGCACCTTGTGGCACATCTTCGCCTAATGGAGGATAGTGAATGATGCGCATTATTGTGTTGCCATCATTGGTCATTTCGACTAACCAATCACTGTCTTTGCCTAGATATATGCTACAAGCAGACAATAAGTCACATGAAAGGGATTCCATTCGGTTGTACAAATCATCGACAACTTCCTTGAATTGCGGAACTGAATCATCAGGCCATACGTTGGCTGGATAGGACGGATTTTCCCCCTGTTTGTGTGTTCTACCTGTTTGCCAGAATTCTTTTAGGTCTGGTGCCGGGTTATCCTTGGCGTGTTCAACACCAAAAGCAGTGTAGCCTCTTTGGTGAGCAATCTCTCGCTGTGCATAGTTCATTTTCGCTTCATTACTCAAGCCGAAAAATTCGTCACCTTTGTCGTATGATTGTTTGATTAAATCAATCGGTATCCCGTGATTCTTTAGGGCAAAGAATCCGATGTCTTTGAGTGAATCACCTACTTTAGCAATGAAATTATTCTTTCTAGTTTGATCTCCAGAAACATAGTCTGCAAAATCTATCACCGGAATACTTCTTGCCATATTATCACCTGTTGCTACAGTCAATACCGTATCAAGTCTGTGCTTGAATTACTAGAAAAGTGGTGATTTGTTTAATCACGCATCTTGGACAGAAGTCTGAGCATTTCAATGTAAATCCAAATAATTGTGACCAAGACGCCAAATGCGCCCCACCATTCAGCATTCTTAGGTGCATTCCACTTGACACCAGATTCAATAAATCCGAAGTCAGAAATTAAACTCAATGCTGCAATACAAAGAATGAACACGGTTATTCCGATACCGATTGGCCCGGATGAGTGAAGGTAAGGTACCTGAAACGGCGTGAAGAAGTAAAACATAATCGAGACCAAGTAAAGCATCATAATTGAAAATACCATGCTACCAATTACTTTGTTGAAAGTCGGGGTTGGTCTGATTATTCTTGAGGAGTAGATGAATAGCATACTTCCGGTAATGAATAATGTTCCAAAGGCAGCTTGGATTATTATGCCGCTGTAAAACGCTTCAAAAATTAACGATAGAGAACCAACAAACATACCTTGCATGACAGCGTAAATAGTCATCAATACTGCTGGGTTTTCTGGCCGCATAATCATTAGAATCACGGCTACTACTATGCCGCCAAACAAGCCGCCCCATGTCATGCCACTAATCACGCCAGCATTGCCGGCTTCTAAAGCATCCAGAGCAACATATGCTGCACAGAAAGCCACAACAGTGACAACTCCAAGAAGGTAAGCCAATTTACCAATTGTACCTTGTAGGGTCATAGTGTTTTGACCTTGGATATTTGACCAAAAGTTTTGAGTCATTACTGGATTACTGGTAGTATAACGCATCTTTATCGAACCTGCTAAGACAAAGTCCTTTGTCAATCTTGCGATATTATTGGTTGTCTTGAACCTGTTCTTGATAGTACTCTGCAAGTTGTTCAATAGTCCATCCACTGTCCAGATATCGCTGAATGACATCAGCACCCCAGCCTGGGAATTTTGCCAAGTCGGCATCGGTAATGCCGCTACCGGTCTCAGCAACGACTTCTCCACCACTTCCGTCAAGGACTGGCATAGACCAATCCTCTGTGTCGACTGAGTCAGAGTTCTCCATAAGCATCATTTCTTGTTCTTCTAAGCTAACTAGATCTTTTGCCTCAGTTGCTTTACTTTCCAGTTGCTTGAGAATTAAGAATGCTCCAGCAGTGAAAATTGCTGCCACTATCATTACAATTAGCATTGTGTTGGGGCCTGAAGTATCTTTTTCACCGTCACTAGCATCTGCTTTGTCTGCTAGTTGGTCGCTTGAGCAACCATCCAAATCGGTCAATCCACCAAGTTCAGTATCAGGGCACAAGTCATTTTTATTGGCGATGCCATCTGAATCATCGTCAGCATCAGGATCAACGGTTTGATTAGTATCAGGTTCGGTAGTATCAACATCTGAGGATAAATCACAACCGAATTTTTCGGTATCCTTTATTCCGTCACCATCAGCATCTTCCATATTTAGAGCGTCATAAATGGCGACGTTTTCAACACTTGAATTGAGTGCTGTTCTTTGCGCCCAAGCAATTTCAGCTGAGTCAATAGCACAGTCACCATCAGTATCGGCTAGTAGTGGATGTCCACCCTGCTTTTCTTCATCGGTATTGTTTACCCCGTCACCATCAGAATCATACTTGTCTTCTGAGACTCCATTGGGCATAATTCGCTTGGTTCTGTTCAAACCATTGGCAACTTCCCACTTGTCGGTAAGTGTATCTTGGTCAGTGTCTGTCACATTGTCAAGTCTGTTCCAGTCTACATGCCACGCATCAAGATAGAATTGAGTCACAATTGCAGAATGAATGATTACCCCCATCTCTCGATTTCTATTCATTGCAGAACTTCCCATATTGATTGAAGAAACTAGCACACTCTCCCCATCAACAATTATTCCTTTGTTGTGTAATTTGGAAACATCATCGTCTTCACTCATGACAATTGCTGAAGCATCAAGTCCTTCAGTTCCGTTCCAAACCTCGTTGAACAAGTCCACGACTTCTTGGTCATCATCATCAAGATACGCTCCGTTGATAATTAGGTGTACGCCAACGCCATCCATGGCGACATCATGCAGAGCAGTGATTATTGGGTTTTCATCACCCCAACCATATGACCAATCGACATCAAGGGTTTGCTGAGATAATAGTACTTCACTATTAGCTGAACGGATGAATTCAGTAATCTTGGTTACACAATTTTCTGGGCAGGTCAATACTTCTCCAGAGACGCTGGCTTGAATTGCTGATTGAACTCCACCGCCACCGATAGTGTTTGGAGTGAAGAAATCATACGAATCGTAATCACTGAGTGACATTAATTCAGACCAGTGGATATCTAGGCTAAACTGTTGATCAACCATTTGGGCTACGTCCAAGTTGTCTATGATTATGCTCCATTCGACATTGCCTCTAACTCCAGGAGCAGGTACGGATGAAGATTTCCAATTGCCGGATGACATCCATACACTGCTAGAATCTCTAACAGCAACTTTGCTGTGAAGGTAAAGATATGGCTCGTTACCATCAGTGTTGAATTCGTATACAGTGGCACCGGCTTGAATTAGAGTATATGCAAAGTCATTCTTGTATTGCAAATCGGTTTCAGACCAAATATTACAATTGTAGCATCCCGGGTCTAACATTATCTCAACGCTGACTCCTCTTTGCAGTGCGTCTAGTAGTGCTTGGACAAGGTAAGCATCCTGCATTTGATACAATTGAATGCGCAAACTTGTTTGGCTGTCATCAATGAATTGCTTTAGTTCCAATAATCCATGTTGTGGCCCAATTATTGGAGTAATTAGGGCCTGCGACTCATCAAATGAGGTTTGTAAACATAAAGTTCCCATGCCGCCAGTAATGGACCAGTGGTGTTTCCAATCTTCAGCAGTATTAGTGTCCGGTAGGAAGGCACACCCATCACCTCGAACGTAAACGAATTCATCATTTGAAACACTTGATGTAGGGATTGAGATGGCTTCACTACTCCATCCATCCTGACTTGCTGGGCCGCTATCAAAGACAAATGTGTCAGCTAAATCTCCATTAGAGTCTTTGATTGAAATTGCCACACCAGTATCTGGAATATACAAATCTGAACAACCTATGTCATCAAAGTTCAGGTAGGTCGTTGCCTCACCTAACAATAGGTTGGTGTCATCACTGATTACTTCAGCCATGCCATCACTATCGGTGATGTCGGAACTATCAGCGAAAACAATGGTGCTTTGTGGGCTAAAGAACATGTTATTGATAATGGTACATTCATACAAGGTTCCATCATTTATGTTGATGGTCCAACCATTGAGGAACGCATCATTATCTCCAATGTTCTTGATTTGAATGAACTCATTATCATAGGGTGAAATTCTTGTCATCACTATATCTTGTGCCACTGCAAAGTCGGTAGCTTGTACGTTAGCGATGCCGGGAGTTGGATATGCTCCGGCAAACCAATTCTCCCCATCATCGGAAATCCATGAATCACAAGTGCTTGGTGTAAGTCCTTCGCCATGTGCATTAGAGTTTGTTATGCTCAATCCATCAGGGTTGTACAAATCAATCACATCAATCGGCATTAACGATGACCGTGGTAGACTTATCAGAGTATATTCACCAGGATTGATGATGGTAGAGATCGAATTATCTGCAACGACCATGTACTGATTCATCGAATCCACAGCAGCTAGTTCTGTGATGAAGAATCGCATGTTATCTGTATCTATGCGCCACCGGGAAAGGTCAATAGGAGTAGTTCCGTTGTTGTATATCTCAATCCAATCATCATAATTATTGCCGGATTGGTCACACCATCCAACATATTCAGTCATGATTAGTTCGTTAGAATCCGAGTATGCAGGCCAAACTGGATTTACTTGGTTGGGAGTCGACCAAGCAGGTTCAACCCAGCCTGTTACTCCCGATGGATTGGCAGTGGTATATCCGGCATGACTGCTTCCTGGTGCAATCAAAGATTTGTTTTCATAAGAGTAATTCCAACCAACACTATCGACAATTCCTCCGCTGCCATCAACTAACGTAATGATATCATTGGTTTGTTTCAAGTAGAATGAATTTGTTCCGTTCAACGCAATTAGGCCAACATCACCGGGCTGAATTACTGCATCGGATTGTAGTGGAAAATTGTATCCACCTAAAGTGAAACTACGACTATTTGATGCCTTTAGTTTCCATCCTGCTAAATCAACTGCTATGCTATCGTTATTGTATACTTCAATCCATTCGCCCAGTGGCCATGATTGGGTATCTGAACCTTCGCCATCAGGAAGTATTTCAGTAAAAATAACATCAACTGATACATAAGGTTCGGTCCCGGGTTCCGCTTCACCGGGCGTCATCCAATTGGATGGTATCCATGCATAACCTAGATTGTCATAATCTCTGATCATTGACACATTTTCACCAAAATAGTTGCTGTGCCAAGCACTGTCAACAATAATTCCATTGTTGTCCTTGAGAACAAGATGTTCGTAATAGTCATACAAATCAAAATTGTTTGACATGCTGACTAATCTTCTTTCACCATTATTGACCTCAGTTACGCCAGTGTGGGTTTGATTGAAAATCATGGTTCCTGGGTCAAAGTATAGGATGTCTCCCTTGCCGTTGGTTAGGCTCCAACCAGCAACGTCAATCATATTCGACCCATTGTTGACAATCTCAATCCACTTGCCATTTGGGAAATTTCCAGTTGTGTTGGTTGATGGTAGGTATTCTGTAAGGTAGATGTCGCCTGCCATTGTTGGCAAAGATTCCATTGCGTCAAGGTTAGTCATGTTGATTGTTGGATGAGCTGAAATATACATTCCATCCGAACCGCTTACTCTTGAAAGGGAAAATCCGGGTTCATTGGTTGTCCAATTGACTTCATCACCTATTGAACCATTTGGCCAATGAACTCTAAGTTTTTCGATTGCATTGTTTAGTACTCCACTACTGGTTGAACCATTTACAGCAATAATTCTAGTGTGCCCAGGATTTATTTTAAGAGAATCAACATTGCTTGAATAACCAATTAGATGGTCTTGGTCAAACTCGACTACATTTCCAGCAGCATCCGTTAGGTACCAACCAGTCATGTCGATTGTAGTGGTTCCTTGATTATACACTTCGACCCATTCCCCTCCTGGATAAGTTGCGTTGTCAAAACTTGGCGATGCATCAGCCATTACTTCGTTTATGACAAGGTCCCCTGGGAAGTATACCGGACCAACAGGCGTGCCGCCTTGATTTGCTTCACCGGGAGAAAGCGTACCAGACTCCACCCAATCTGCGGCAGGGTCTGAATTGTCTTCAACCAGTGAAGTACCTTCAGTAGGCGATGTCGTCCAAGTAATAGAGTGGACTAAGTTTCCTAGTGAATCCTTTAAGTTGACCATTCCATTGGAATTTTTCATACAGAATCCACAAGAACCACCATCGCCATTTCTAGCAAGAACGATGTAATCTCCAGCTCCCAAATCCAAGTTTGATGCGCTCGTTGGGTAAACTACATTATTCGTTGACATGGTTAGTGGTCTGTCATAATGATCGTCAATTGTCCATGTCGAAAGATCTACTGTGGATGTACCTGAGTTGTGCAATTCAACCCATTCTCCACTCGTCCAGTCACTTGGTCCGACGGCTCCAGTTTCTGAACCGAAAGCATTGACTAAAACTTCAGAGATGCAGACATCGCTAATACAAGCAGATGAACGGCTTGAGGTTTCTTGGACTACTTTAGTTTCCTCTAAGGATTCGTTGTCTAGCAATGGTGCTAGATAAGAGCAAAGCATAATCGTGATTAGAATAATCGGGTATTTTTTGTTTAACATGCTATCTTCTCCATTTACTCCCGGTATTATTCGTCATATCTTTTTTTTGATTTCACAAGAAACCGAAGGCGTCCTGTGCTTGTGAAAATGTGTAAATCATAATTGGTACAATGATGATGCCCATGCCGTGGCTACGACGGATACCAACCCTAGGTGGAATCAAACCTAGTATTGTGCCGATAATTAAAACACCAATGCCAATGAATCCTGTGGTGAACCAAACTAATGCACTAACGAAGATAATTACGCCCATGACCATTTGTTGCAATGGAATCGCTGCATGCAAACGAAGCATACCTTTCCCAACAACTCTCATAATTGGCATGGCCATAAGTCCCGCGGCAACAGTAATTGCGATTAGTCTAACGAAGTCAGCAGTTGGTTCTGCTGAAGACCATGTGTCAATTGGATACATCATTTTCAGCGCTAATGTTGCACCTGACCTTGACCGACCGATGATGTACAAGAAACCAAGAACCATCACGGTTACCGCAGTGTTGACAGCTGATAGTATCGCGATTACTTCTAGGTCCTGTTTTGTTTGTGGACCCTCAACACCTCCTTCTGCTTCAGATAGTGCAATTTCAAGGAGTTCTTCATCAGTCATTTCTGTTAGCCTACGTGTTTCCCAGTCCATGCCGTATCCTTCCTTGCCTTGGACCTTGGCTGCAACGTTTCTACCTCCCATCACCAATACTGTTGCTTGAGATGCAGTCATTCCTGGTAATACTCCCATGGAGGCACCTGCAACACCAGACCAAAAGCATGGCACGAGTAGCGGTTTTGCAGGCGGTAATGTCCAGTCTTCATTTTGCGGTGGTATGTGCGAAGTAGTTGCGTATATGTCTAGAAGGTTGGCGATACCAAATAATCCTGCAAGACTTGGTAGTAAAAGACTAGCGTCTGGGATTCCGACTGGCGACCTTGCCGGTAGGCTGAAAACAGCCCAACCATAGAAACCAGAAAGCAAGAAAAACCCAGTTGCAGCAAGGAATCCAGCGAATCTACTGTCCGTTGCTAACTTATTCATTGAAAGTTTTCTCATCCACTTAGGCCAATCTAATCTGGTGGTTTCAGTGGCTAGTAGCAAGAAAGAGATACCCAGCAAGAGGAAGAAGATAATGTTCCGCAAATAATCATACCAACCTAATTCATCACCAAAAGCAATTCTGGCAACAATAATTAGTGGTAGAGATAAAAATAATCCAAGTTGAGATCCACGAGCTGACCATGCAACACCTCTTGGTGCATTACCAGATAGCAGCATTCTATGTCCAGGTAGTAATGACAGGGCTGTATCTCCGTCGGGCGCGCCAAGCAATGCCGATGGGATGTAATTCAGGAAAGTATGGACCGTTCCCGTTGATACAATGATTGCAGCAACTGCAGAAAGGGGAATTCCCCAACTTAGGAAAACAGGAGATAATGCAAGTAATATCAAAGCGACGTTATTGACGTGAAAACCAGGAATTAGACCGGTTAGAGAGCCCATTGCCACACCAAAAAATAGTGCGAACAATAACCAACCAAGGTCGAGGAAATACGCTTCTAACATTGTAATTCCTCAGTAGTCAGGGTATGAGTCATTGTCGTCTCGATCGTTTTCACCATCGCCATCAGTATCTGGATTGTACGGGTTTGTACCATACAAAGATTCTAGATTGTCAGATAAACCATCGTTGTCAGTGTCTACAACATCAGCGTTAATCAAATGATATACTGTTGCAACTAATTCAGGATCTTGAACCTCCATTAGTCTACCATTCCAGACATGAGAATATCCAGAGTGAACATTATCAGTCCCGATTATAGTATTATTATTTGGTGATAGCCTGATACTTTGATTGGTACCATCCCTTTGCAGCCACCAGTCGCCGTTTTCATCCTCTACGGCAATACCTGGTATGTTGACCATTTGGTTTCTCGAATAGCCCCATTGTGAGGCACCTTCATCCCATAACAGATTCTTGGCATCTGGTGCATCTCCTAATTGATAGTCGTGTATTTGCAACCGAATTGCCATGTTGGTATCATCCCAAGTCACAGAGACATTTGCAGTGATTGCTTGACCAGCCTCTATCCATTGAGTGGACGTTTGAGCAGGGAATGTAGCATAGATTTTTGTCTGTCCGCGATAGTCTATTTTGTCAACTAACCACCCACTTACATCTTGCACACTAGGTTCAATGGCATACCTCACATATGCACTGATTGTGTATCGAGTGTCGGGTTCGTCAATCAGTCTTATTGGGTCACCTGATAGTAAGGCCAGTAAATCAATAATGTCTTCAGAATTAATTAGATTGCCAGTGGGAGTTCCTTCACTAGAGTCGACACACCAACTAGAATCGGCTTCTGACCACATTAGTCTGCCTTGTACATCTCTAAACTCATTGTGAAGAGAGGAGTTGCTGTGTTCAGCAATGTCTGCTTGACTAGGTTTGAGACAAATCATAATGCCACCAGGGCCTCTCAATTGCCATTCCTCGCCAACGGTAATGTAGCCGGCAATTTCAACCAAATTACCTGATTGATAAGACCATGTTGATTCTTCGCCCCAGTTCAATCGAATGATTTCGACTGGATGATTTCTGTCAACAAGAATCTCTGGTCCTTGCACAGACATAACCCAATTCATGTCCCGTTGGTTATATGATATTGTTCCAGTAACTTGAATCTTGGATGATGATTCAATCCAACTACCAACCTTTGACCTGATGTTGAGTTTAATTTGATGCTCTGCATTGCCGTATGATGGGTGATCTCGTAAATCTGCGGAAACAAACATTTCATCTGGTGGTACAGACTCGCCGATATATCCTGTCAAGGTAATTACCTCATCGACATATTTCTCAGGGTCTAATGCTACATCAAGTATCGAGAGTTGAACAATATCTGGTAAATCATCCTCGTCCCATTCCATTGCGCCAGAACCAACTGCAGTCATGTAGATATTACCTTCAAACTCCATCACTTTGCCAGTTATTACAACATTGGTACCAATCGGGGGTATTTCTGCCGGTCTACTCCATCGTGCTTCGACCACAGCAGTTCCGTCGCTGACTATGACGTGAGTTTCCCAGTCTCCAGAATTCCATGGGTCTTCTCGCCAAGAGATGATTTCGCCTTCGACTTTGACCACTTCATTCTTGTATTCAATCAAATCTTCCATTTCAACGATATCAGGCTCTCTTACCATTGCATAGTAATTTAATACGGCAACGAGGAATATAGCGAGGGTAAACATTACCCAAAGTTGCTGTCCTCTAGTTGCAGGATCGTCATCAGTAATTTTGTTCATTATGCTCTTCAGCACATCCGCCATGATTGCTGGTGTTCAAACAGTCTTTTAGTCATGTTTGAAGTAAGATGCAATATCTTACGCGGCCTTTTTAAACACTAATCCGAGCGATTGTCGGGGATGGAATGAGAGAGCGGGTGATACGCGACGAAATCCACAAGGATATTCTTGTGCCTTACCAGCACGCTCGAATAATTGATACCAAAGAATTCCAAAGGCTACGTTCCATTCAACAGCTTTCCACCTGTGAATATGTTTTTCCAGCAGCAAATCACAATAGATTTTCACATTCTTTGGGAGCCTATCATCTAGCAAGAAAACTAACCAATTTGATACAAGATGTTCAGCCTGGAATGATTGATGAAGAGGATGCTGAATTGGTCCAATTAGCAGCACTACTCCATGACATCGGTCATCCGCCATACTCTCATTTGCTCGAAACTCCAAAGGTCTTTGCTACATTTCACTCCCACGAACATTGGGGCAGATTGTTACTAGAATCCAATGAGACTGAAATTGGCCGAGTAGTCGACGAGGTCTTGGGTAGTGAAAGGCTAGCGAGATTATTTGCGATTATGGATGGAGATTCAGAGCATGCAGGCAAACCAATCCCTCACTTCATGAAAGAGATAGTATCATCACAATTGGATGTTGATAGAATGGACTATTTGGTTCGAGATCAAGCAAATACCGGGGCTCAAATAGGCGGATTTGACATAGATAGAGTGTTTAGAGCCTTGCGCATTGGTAAAGACGGTCACTTCCACATCAAAACTTGGGGTCTACCTGCAGTGGAAGCCTATTTGGTGACAAGATACCACATGTATAACCAGGTCTATTTCCACAAAGTCAACATGTTGACCCAAAATTACCTTGTCGAAATGCTGTCAAGGGCGAAAATTTTAGCCCAGTCTGGTAAATTAGAAATAGATAGTAAGCTAGCAAAAATGTTGCTCAATGATGACTTAACTCCTTCTCAATACGCTGAATTAAATGATTCTCATATCAAAGTGGTGTTAGATGAATGGTCAAAACACGAAGACGAGTTACTGTCGCTTTATGCAGGCAAATTGTTGTCCAGGCGAGATTTCCACAAGTCTCTAAGAATTGATACCCTTGACATAAACATGGTCGAGACTGTTAAGGAACGACTAGAGAATTTTATCGAAAGCAAGGGGTACAATCCAAAAATACACGTTTTGTATGCACGAATTTCCAAACGGGGCTACATGCCTTACGAACAGGGTATTATCCTAGAAGACGGAAGAGATGTCTCAGAACATTCAGCCATGATACGTTCCCTTGCTTTACCAAATGAAAGGGCCATGGTTTTCGTCCCAGAGGCAGTTCGCGATGAAGCAGAACTTGCAGTTAGAGATTGGATAAAACCTAGTCAGTCATCACTTTCACAATTTAGCTAGTTGGAACATTTTATGACTGAGCGGCATGACGGGCGGCCAAGGGCCTGTAGCTTAGTTGGTTAGAGCACCCGGCTCATAACCGGGCGGTCAAGGGTTCAAATCCCTTCGGGCCCACCAATCTTAATCTTGTTTTTTTGTTAAATTTGTATCCATATCCCCAAAATGGTTATGAGGGTCACAGAACTGGGAGGGTTGATAGGTGATTCTATGTCAACTGTAAAGCGTGCTTCGTTCCTCTTAACATTGTATATATTTTCCATGCTTGCTGTAGCAGCTCCAGCCGCAGCACAAAACCCAACTCCAACAGCGGCTATTTCGGTTACCTGTGCTCCATCAAACATCAATGTTGAAGTAAAACCTGGTTCAACATATTCAGGATTTACTACATGCACAGCAACCAATCCAACAGCATACCAAGAGAAGATCAGCATCAACGTACAGGCCGACGGTCTAGCAACTGCAGCCCCAGGTGACATGTACGTCGGTGCAAGTGATTCAGTAGATTTCCAAATCTCTGTTAGAGCAACACCATACATGAGAATGGATGCAAGAACCTTGTCAGTATCTGCAACCGTCCAAGAAATAAACGGTTTCCCACCGGCTAACTCTGCATCATCTAACAACAACATGATTGTCAACATCATGCAGTACTCGCTTGTTCAAGTAGAAGCAACAGAACCTTTCGTTCAACTTATGCCAAAGACTGACAAAATCTTTGAGTTCAAAGTTTACAACCTAGGCAACCAATTGGACTTTATGAAAGTTGGAGTTACTGACACTTACCGAAAGACGCTAGAAGAATCTGGATTCACAATTACTCTACCTGCCGTAAAGAAGCAAGTCGATGCTACACCTACCCCTGCTAGCGTTGAGGTGAAAGTTAGAACTCCTAAGACACAAGGCTGGAGTGATGCATATCACGTTCTAGATTTCTATGCTGAGTCTGAGTTCGCATGTAACAACGGTGGTTGCATAACAGAATCTCAAATGATTACTGTTTACGTTAGAGGAATTTATCTGCCTGGTTTCGAAATAATCCCAGCGCTATCCATGATTGCACTTGCTGCGGCTGTTGCTGGACGCAGATTCATCAATGTTGATGATGAAGAAGAGGAATGGAGAGAAGCAGCTCCAGGTCTTTGATTGACAACATAATTGCTGTTAAACACACAGTTTTCGACGCCAGCAGGCGTTTAATTGATAACATGAACTTGTAGTCCATAATTTTGGGGAAGCCAATGAGTGGACTACTGGACAAGGCAAAATCTGCTTCATCTGATGAAAAAACACCGACTGAGAAAAAAACTCAATCAGCAACATTACTATCAAAAGCAAATACTGCAAATGCCGTTGTAGTGCAGCAAGACGGTCCAGACATCCCAATGATACTCAACATCGCTGGATGGGTTATAATTGTCCTTGGGGCAATATTCTCGCTTCAAGGTGGTGGATTTGGATTAATTGTAGTTCTCATAGTGCTGGCATTAGGTATCGGTTCAATCGTACAATCTCAAAGAATGACTGGAGGAATATCTCCTCTGAAGACAGGAATTTCTGTCGCCCTTGCGTTTGTTATTGCAGTCGGGCCTTATGCCGCCATCATGATTGTACCAACAAACGCGTCTATGGCCGTGACAGAAGTTACTATCGACGAGGATCAGGATGTAATATCATTTGTTGTTAGAGGTAGTTTTGCTGAGGCTGATGCCAAAATATACGCTGACGGAATTGAGGTTTGGTCGGGTAGCAAATCAATGTCAAACGACAGGGCAAGTTTCGACGTGTCAATTGCGACAATTTTCCAAGGTAATTCACTTGATTATACTGCTAATGTTGTCAAAGAATATACTATTGAGGTAGAATCTTCTGACGGTCAAAAAGTTACCACTAACATAGACCCCGACTTCACCACAAGAGAGGTGTTAAACTCTGCAACTAGAGTTTCTAAGGTTTTGAAGACATCAACAAGTGGCAGTGGTGGAGGTACAACTTCTACAGTAACCGATGGAATAACAATCGAAGCAATAGTTGGTCTCTTCTCACCAACTGAGAGCGAACAAGATGGCGGCGGACACACGCTAGATAACCTTGGTTTAATTCCTGTAACTTCTGATTATAGTTTCAAAATGACCATCAAGAAAGGTAGCAGTACAAAATATGTCATGCCGACAGTAACTGTAAGTGGCTTAGATGCACAGTGGTCTAGTTCATTAACCGGCACACAATATGGTAAAGCGAATGGATGGCTTGGTATGCCAGGTACTGCATCAAACGATCAAAGCACAGAATACCTGCAGAAAGATGATTTCTATGATGGCTCTGGTTGCTACACATTTGAGATTGAAGTAACAAATCAATTCTACCCAGGAGATACACCAACAACCTATACCTCAGCCAATAGTTGGGAATTAGACTGGCATCCAGAAGATTCCACTCAAGATGGCGAAATGACAACCTGCTGAGGCTGTTGACTTGTCAAACTGGGTATATCTTGGTTTAGCTATATTTTCAGAAGTGTTAGCAACCTCTTTCTTGAAGTCATCAGAAGGTTTCACTAAATTGTGGCCTTCAATAATTGTATTAGCTGGATACATGTTGGCTTTCTACTTTCTTTCATTAACCCTTGAAACAATTCCGATTGGTATTGCTTATGCTATTTGGTCCGGAGTAGGGGTAGCTTCAATTACGCTTGTCTCAGTTTTTGCGTTTGATCAGAAAATCGACTTGTCTGCCGTTATTGGAATCGGCTTAATCATCATCGGTGTAATTGTTTTGCGTGTTTTCAGTGATGCTGGCGTGGATTGATTTAGCTAACTTATGTGCTTATGACAATTAGGCTGGTAGACGGTATATTGCTCAATCTAGTCGGGTAATGTTTCAAGAATGAAAACAATTCTCCGGATATATGGAAGAGCGAAAACTTGCCTTGATTGCTCTGTTACTGGTTGGCTTGGCACCGACAGTTTCCATTTTCATTTCATTTGGCACAGATGGAGGCATAATCTCTCAAATTGCATATTTAATTTCTAAAATTTGGTTACTTGCTGTACCATTAATATGGTACCTGAAAGTGGATGGAGGTAAGTTATCATTCTCTAAGCCTAAGCAAGGTGGTTATGCAATGGCTATTGGACTAGGGTTGGGTATGAGTGCCCTGATATTCGGGGCTTGGTTCGTACTTGGTAGCCTTATTGATGGAGATTTACTCAAAGATGCTGTAGTACCAGTCGGATT
>CALDPP010000099.1 GCA_937911345.1 uncultured euryarchaeote
CTCCAAAAGGCCCTTCCAATCTTGTCTCGCCTGGTATGCAGTATCCCTCAATCACGATATCTGCTTCAGCAGGCACCATCAAGTCCTGTGTTAGTGCCTTGGTAATTCGCAAAGAGCGGCTACCCAGAATTCCGGCAAATTGGTATTCTGAAAGATTATCAGGTAGTGGGGCAATAGCCGAGAAAATCAGTTCTGGCGGCCCGCCCATGCAAATAGCGACAGGCATCTTTTGTTTCTCGCCAGTTGCTGCTGCATGGTCGGCACCGTGTTTGTGTATTTGCCAATGCAAACCGATTTCCTTTTCAGAGAATACTTGAGCTCGATACATACCTAAGTTGTGTTCACCGGAATTTGGGTCTTTGGTTACCACCAATGGCAGAGTGACGAATGGACCACCATCCATTGGCCAAGTTTTTGGAATTGGCAACTTCGTCAAGTCAGTGTCCAGCCTAACCCTTTGACACTTGCCTCGCCATTTCTTTCTAGGTGGCATGGCAAGAGCATCTCTTACCAACGGTAATGCCTTCCATGGCGCTCTCATGTAAGCACCAATGTCAGGTTTCATCATGGCCACCATTCTGTCGCCAACTTCGGTCTCATGAGATGCTCCAAGCGCTCTCAAGGTTCTGTCATTACTGCCAAAGATGTTCATCACAAGTGGGATTTTGGAAATTGAACCATCAGCAAGTCGTGGTTGTTCAAACAAAACTGCAGGCCCGTCATTCTTTACTAGTAGGTCTGCTATTGCTCCTGCTTCATACTCGACATCAACAGGTCGAGATATACGCAGCATCTCGCCTCTCGACTCGAGGTGATGCATCCAGCGCTTCAGAGTCTTCCAAGCCACGCCCCTCCCAGTATGATTATACCTTTGAACCTGCGTAGTATTCCATATCATTACAACCGCTTCATTGATGGACTGATTATGGCTAGCAGGGTCATGGCAGGAGAGGCCGATATGGTCGATGTTTTGGTCATCGGAGCGGGACCTGGTGGCGGTTCAGCAGCAATTCACAGCGCTAGAGCCGGTCTCAAGACAGTGGTGGTAGAAGCAGATCCGTCAGTTGGCGTACCAGTTCACTGTGGTGAATGTCTCTCTGAGATGGCGGTGCAAAATCTAGATTTAGAAATTCCAGATCATGTCAAAGCCCTTGATGTCAAGGGAATTAGAGTGATTTTCCCCGATGGAACAGAAAAACTGCTAACAGAGCCCGGGTATGTGCTTGAGAAGCACCTGTTTGAACAGTGGTTGATGGATGAGGCGGGAAATCTTGGCTCTACTCTGCATTTAGGCCATAAAGTAACTTCTATGGAGAGAATTTACAATAGCGAAAATCAATTTTCCAATTGGAAAATCGACGGAAAAGGTGAAAATTTCCCGATTTATTGTAAAGCCGTGATAGATGCATCAGGAGTCGCGGGTGCATCATCAAAACTACTTGACATGGGAACTGAAGTGGAAGTTATTGCTGGGTTCCAGTACGAAATGACCGATGTTGAAAACGACGGCTACCTTGACTTTTATCTCTGGCCACAATATTCTCCGCATGGCTATGTTTGGATGATACCAAAGAAAGGCGAGAGAGCCAATGTTGGTTTGGTAACTACTGACAAAAAGGGGGCAATAAAGTACCTTGATAAGTTCATTCAAGACACTTACTTGGACGGTAAACCAATGGTCAATCCGCAATGGCGTGACCAATCTGTAAAAGTTAGGCCATTCGGTGGGACTATACCCATATCAGGACCTAGAGAGGTGACAGTTGAAGATGGCGTCATACTGGTTGGAGATGCTGCAGGATTTACCTCGCCGTTGTTTGAAGGAGGATCACATCTCGCATTGTGGTCTGGCCGAGAAGCAGCAAACGTGATTGCTAAAGCAATTACAACCAATGATTTGTCTAAGGCTTCATTGATGGCTTACGAAGCAGCGTGGAAGAAGCGCTTCCCACCTTATCATAAAATATTGAAAGGCAAGACTGCGTTGTATGAATTGACCGATGAGGAAATGTCGACAATGGCTCGCTGTTTACCAGACGAATTAGGCAACATGTCACCATTCCAAAAACTAGGAATCGGTTTGAAGATTCTCGTAAGAAAACCCGCTTTACTTACAAAGAAGGTAATATCTGTACTCTTATCGTTCGGATATAGCCGAGCTAAACACTTTGGCTGGTAATTCTTCATACACAGATTATTACGAGAGATAAATCCATCAAGAAATAGAGGTAGCGAAGGCTATGTGGGAGGCTACGTTGTGGATTGCTTGCCTTGCCGCAATCGTATTGATGATTCAACCCTCCTTGTATGAGAGGTCTGTGCTCGGTGCTATAGCAGCCCATGTTTGTCTTGCATTGCCGTTTTTTGCCCTTGTAAGTAGATTTATTGTTAATGATACTTCGATACAGTACGTCGTTGCCTTTGGCGGAGAATCATTACCGTTCAAATATCGCTTTGCTGCAACTTGGGCAGCACGTGAAGGCCCCATTCTAATGTGGGTAGTATGGCTTTCATTGCTATCATGGATATGGCGCAAGCCAATGCAAGGAAAAACCACAGAACCTATCACTGCTCGTGATTTTAGACAGCGGGTTATGTATGGATTCTCCCTCACTTTACTATTGATTGCTATCGTTCTCAACCCATTCAAGGAAACACCAGATTTCTTCTTTGGTAATGGTCTAAATGAGCTACTGCAAACCGATTTGATGGTCATTCATCCGCCAATAATATTCCTTGCTTATTCGTTTTGTATCTTCATTACTGCTATTTCACTGTCAGGGATTTTTACCAAAGAAACTGAAGGAATCGGTGATAGAATCATCGCCCTTACTAGGCCAGGCTTATTGATTACCACGATAGGAATTGGCCTTGGTGGTCTTTGGGCTTATTTAATCTTAGATTGGGGCGGTTATTGGGCATGGGATCCTGTTGAAACAGGTTCCTTCCTACCTTGGTTGGCGTTGGTTGGAGCGTCACATTTGCGAACCAGACCTGGTAAAGTCAGTGACAAAGGCTGGATTGGGGCAGGTTTGGTTGTAGGCGCTTTAGCATTGTTTGCTACACTGGTTACTAGAGCAGGTGGCGTTTGGGCATCATCGGTTCACACCTTCGTAACCTCTGACAGTGGAACAGCTCCTTCTGATGCGTTTTCTCGTATGATGCTATTGAAAAATGACAGCATTGCGGGAGTCGAAATTATGACATATTTGATGTTTATTTTACTGATTATTGGCTCTTGGTTGATGCTAAACCGTACTCATTATCACGACAAAAATTCTACTAACTCAGCTTTCTTCTTGCTAATTCCAACTCTAGGGGCAGCAATGGCAATACCATTTGGTGCCGACCTATACCACTGGATTCCTGATATTGCAATTATTGGCTTGATGATTTCTTTTGTAGGACTAGATAAGATTTCAAATCCGTCGATTGAAGCTACATCAAAGGGCTGGACTTATTTTTCTGGGAAATATTTACCCTCAGTAGTTTTACTACCAGCACTACTATTTTTGTTAATTCCACAACCATTTTTTGTCCTATTGTTCATCGTTTTGTTCACCCCAATGTATTATTCTGATAATGCAACACAAGAGTGGATTTGGGCAAGTTTGGGCATAATGTTAGCATTAGCAGGTGCATGGTCAGGGATGATAGAAGTCTTGCTTGCTGCAGTGGTAATTTTGATATTCCTTGCGCCATTTTTGGCTGAAGAGAATGAACCACAGTCAAGCACTGAATGGTTCACTAAAAGCCAATTGACACGTATTGCGCTTTGGTCATCAGTGATGCTTGTTAGCCTATACCTTATGCTGACCTTGGTTATATTATTGGAAAGCATAGATACGATTAATTTCGATGCTCACGAGTTGTATGGTGCTCCGTTTTTACTGGGTTTTGCCGGCGCCATGGTGTTGTATACGCGCAGAAAATCTGCACCGAAAAACACAGTTTATGCATTAATTTTAGTTACCACATTTTCTATCTTGATGGCAGTATTTTATTCCGATACTCTTGGTGGTGATTCATCAACAGCACTATCACAATACATCGATCGTGGTTTTGTAGCATGGCTATCTTTCCCGATGCTACTGTTTGTTGTTGGACCTTTGATACTTGAGATTAAAGGCCAGGCAGATAAATCCAACAAAACTGCAATATGGCTACGTATCCCACTCAACGCTCACATAGTTCATTTAGGCCTAGTTCTATTGTTAATCGGTCATATAACTACCACTGTACTTGTCGACCGTGGTGATGCAAGTCATCGAATTACGTTAGTTAAAGATGAAATAATCATTGATGGTGATTACGGATTTGAATTCACAGAATTAGTTGCCACAGAGGAAGACTTGGAAGTAGGTGATGGTTTCGTAGGAGTTATGATAACGGTTTATGACTACCAGGATGGTGAATTTGAGGAAATTGGCGTTGTCGAGCCGGGGATGCTGAGATTTGATCGGACAGGTACTGCCCGCTCAGAGGTAGATGTGTTATCTCGTTGGTCGGGTGACATGGTTTTCATTTTTGATGGAACGCAAGCTCAAGGTTTGATGCAGCAAACCTCCTCGGACGGTTTTGATTCTGTTAATTTGGTTAGAGTAACCATTTAT
Source organism: uncultured euryarchaeote (assembly GCA_937911345.1). GTDB lineage: Archaea > Thermoplasmatota > Poseidoniia > Poseidoniales > Poseidoniaceae > MGIIa-L1. Next base: position 4,614 of record CALDPP010000099.1, read on the forward strand.
GATTTACCCGGTTCCCATTTAGTTTGGATTGGCTGGTCAATTATGATGCTCGGAATGTTGGGTGTAACTTGTAGTGGAATTATCAAAAACAGGCAACTAGTCTCTAAGTACAACGAAATAACCGAGCAAGAATAGTATTTCACTTAACCGAGATATTATCAAGGGGAGGTCTGTCGGGCGACTATCCCTAAAGGAGGATATATCATGGAAGATGGAGCAATAATTCATGTTGATTACGACTTATTCAGCGGAGAAACTGGTGACTTGATTGAAACTACAAGAGAGGAAATTGCCAAAGAGCATGAAATGCATCAAGAGGGTAGAAGTTACACTCCAATGGTATGCATCGTTGGTACAGGCAATCTAATCGCTGGCTTTGAGGCTGCGCTAAAAGATGCCAAGGTTGGCAAGGAAGTAGAAGTTGAAATCGCACCAGCAGACGCTTATGGTGAGAAAGATGCATCATTGGTTGAAACAATCAGTATCGATAAGTTGCGTAGAGCGGTTCAAGACCCTAACTCATTGTACCTAGGTGCACCTGTGAATATCAACGGTCGACAAGGCTACCTTTCCTATCTGGCTGCAGGCCGTGCTAGAATCGACTACAATCACCCAATGGCTGGTAAGACTCTAAAGTATGTATTCACCGTTATCAAGGAAGTCAAGGGCAAGGAAGACAAGGTTCTCGGCTTGCTAGAATCCAATTCAGGGCACTCCGGCTTCGAGGTATCTTTCAAGGGCGATGATCTATCGATTATTCTGCCGCAAGCAATGTTGTTTGATACCAATGCAGCAATGCTGAAATTCCGTTTAGTCACTATGATTAGAGACGCAGTTGAATGTGGCAAGGTTTCCTTCGTCGAAGTACACGAACCAAGAGTTATCCCAGATTTGGATGGCGATGATGACGGTAATGGCGACGATGGTGAAGATTTGACAAAGCTGTCGGTTAGTGACCTAAAAGAGCGTTTGAAGGCCAAAGGTCTACCGGTTGGCGGTAAGAAAGCAGACCTTATCGCTAGACTACAAGATGGCGAAGAAGAGTAATTTGCAACTCCGCTAAAACCTAATCTTCATGAATTAGGGTACGGTGGAATATTACATGGTGACAGCCGCAGAGATTGAAGCGTTGTTCGAAGATGAGGTCAAATCACTTCATCCAAGCCTGTACTCACCGTTAGAAAAAACGGCAATATGGTTTGCAGTAGGCGTTTTTACTCTTGTATCATGCGGATTGATTTTTGCTAACGATATATTCTGGACAGATGGTTTGAAGCCGATTGTATGGGATCCAATCGTCAAAGATGCCGGTTCAGCAGGTGATGCTGGATATTCTCCTGAAAACACAGCACTGTATGCTACTACCGTGCTGATGTGCGTGGTCATTCTACAAGCGGTCTTTAGGAAAATGAACCTTCCAGCCGATGACAAAATGATGTTTGCATTGATTTCATGGGTGATACTCGCTCCAGTGCTGAGAGTTTTGGAAGATTCAGACTTCTTCAATTCGGACTTGGATTGGCTACTTATCTCTCCAGTAATTCACATTCATCTTGCAGTATGGCTTGTAGGTACGGCATTTATCGCTCACCAATTAGCCAGCAAATGGGATGGCTCAACTGATGATGACGACCGTGAAAAAAGCCGAACTGTGCTATTCATTACCCTTGGTTTGTTACTATTTCTTCATTGGAGCCTGCTATACCAGCCAAGTTACGCATCACATCCAGATATGGACAAATTGTGGGTCACTATTGGTTTCCCGGTATCACTTTACGTACTTTTTTGGGTTTTAGTTAGATGTGCCGATTGGCCAGCATTAACTAGAGGATTGATTGCATTTGGTAGTGCAACATCAGTTTTGGGCCTATTCCACTGGTTCCAATTCATTGCATCACCATGGCAGCAAGAAAGTGGCCGAGTTGTTGAATCTCAACCACTGTGGCCAGCATTTGTAGTCCTTGGTCTACCAGCAATTGTGTGTTACTACCTCTACCGCTATGGTAAGGATGATGCACGACACATGAGTCTCACTGATTACCAGCCTGGGGTATTGCCTAATGGTATCACGTTGAAGGCTTGGGAAGACGCAGGCGAAAAGGTAGCAGAGCACCCAGTTGAGCAATTATCGCGTAAGGCATTACTAGCAAATCCAATGGTACTAGCGATGGTTTTTGGCCAGCTATGTGATGGATTTGCTACCATGGTAGGTATCGATTTATTTGGCTATGGAGAAAAGCATCCAGTCAGTGATGCGGTTATTCAATTTGGTATTGGCATTGCAGAATCAATGGGCATCGAGCCATTAATGGAATCAAGTAATCCTCCAGGAGCATGGCTATTCGCCATTGTGAAGGCCTGTTTGGTTGCAGCTATCGTTTGGTTATTCATTGAGATGCGAGTCGAAAGACGACAAATCCACATGCGAATGTTGATTGTTTTAGCAGTTCTAATCGTCGGTCTTGCACCAGGATTGAGAGATATTGGTAGACTGACCCTTGATGTTTGATTCAACGACTTGAATCGTTAAATGTCGAGTCCTCTTGCCTTGTTACGAGGGGTACTATGGATAGATTGCCAACAAGGGTAAATCGAGCAGATTCAGAGTATCAAATGCGCAAAGAACACAATCTAGCGCTCATTTCAACACTGCGACAAAGATTAGACACAGCATCTAATGGTGGCGGCGGTAAATATGTCGACAGGCACCGTGGCCGAGGTAAATTATTGCCTAGGGAGAGGATTGAGCGTATAATCGATCCAGGCACTGCTTTCCTAGAACTCTCACCACTTGCTGCATATGATTTGTATGATGGCAGAGCTCACAGTGCAGGCATAGTCACAGGGGTCGGTATGGTGCATGGCAGAGAGTGTCTATTTGTTGCCAATGATGCTACAGTCAAAGGAGGTTCATACTACCCAATGACGGTAAAAAAGCATATTCGAGCACAAACAGTTGCCCATGAAAATCATCTTCCATGTATTTACTTGGTTGATTCAGGTGGAGCCTTCTTGCCCATGCAAGATGAAGTATTCCCGGACATCACGCACTTTGGCCGTATTTTTAGAAATCAGGCACGAATGTCTGGCGATGGTATTGCTCAGATTGCTGCAGTATTGGGTTCATGCACTGCAGGGGGCGCTTATGTCCCTGCTATGTCTGATGAATCGATAATCGTCAAAGGCAACGGAACGATTTTCCTTGCCGGTCCACCATTGGTTAAAGCAGCAACAGGTGAAGAGGTAACTGCAGAGGAATTAGGCGGAGCAGATGTACATACAGCACAATCAGGTGTTGCAGATCACTTCGCAGAGGACGAGCCCGAGGCATTGAGGTTGGTAAGAAATATCGTCGAAAACCTTGGGCCAAGGGAACTTGCACCAGCTGCAGGACAACCTCCAGAAGAGCCAGCTCACGACGTTGAGGACTTGCTCGGATTAATCCCAACCGACAATAGAACGCCTGTTGACATCAAGGAAATTATTGCCAGAATCGTTGATGGCTCGAGATTTCATGAATTTAAATCTAGGTATGGCACTACGCTAATCTGTGGTTTCGCTCACATACACGGACACAAGGTCGGAATTGTTGCCAATAACGGCATTTTGTTCTCAGAATCATCGATGAAGGGCGCCCATTTTGTTGAATTGTGTGGGCAAAGAGGAATTCCACTAGTATTCTTACAAAATATCACAGGATTCATGGTTGGAAAGGCCTACGAGGCAGGTGGCATTGCTAAGGATGGTGCTAAACTAGTCACAGCAGTGTCCTGTGTTAATGTGCCTAAATTTACCGTAATTATCGGTGGTTCTCACGGTGCTGGAAACTACGGTATGTGTGGTAGAGCATACGACCCAAGGTTCCTGTTTATGTGGCCAAATAGTAGAATTTCAGTAATGGGCGGCCCACAAGCCGCTGATGTTTTGGCTACCGTAAAGCAAGACCAAAGAGCAAGGGAAGGTTTACCGGCTATGGAAGGCGATGAATTAGAACAATTTAGACAACCAATACTCGATAAATATGAAACAGAAGGTAGCCCGTATTATTCAACCGCTAGACTTTGGGATGACGGAATTATTGATCCTAGAGATACAAGAGACGTCCTTGGCCTATGTCTGTCCGCAGCGAGAAACGCACCATTGCCAGATGATAGATTTGGCGTATTTAGGATGTGATTTCTCAATTGAAAATTTAAATTTGCAATTGGAGTTTTAATTATGAGTATTATGAAATCATTGCCCGCAACGGAACTGGTATCTGTGACTATCGAAGGCCCAATATGTTACATTGAACTCAATCGAGAAGACAAGTACAACGCAATGAATGTTCAGATGATAACAGAACTGTGTGAAATTTTTGAATGGACTGCAGAACGAAGTGTTGGAAAAGTCGGCGAATTGTTCGATGAGGCCGGCGACGCATACCTGCGAATAATTGTATTCAGTGGCGCAGGTAAGCACTTTTGTGCTGGAGCAGATATCAATATGATGCGGGATGCAGGGGCTAATTCTCCAGAAGAAAATCGTCGGGATTCAGAACGATTAGATCGTCTGTTCAACGGACTATGGTCACATCCCTGTTTCACCATTGGTGCAATTTCTGGTGTAGCTCTTGGTGGTGGCGCAGGCCTAGTTGCATGTCTTGACCACGTCATTGCCACTGATAACGTCAAAATCGCTCTATCAGAAGGTAAGTTGGGAATACTGCCAGCAGTAATTGGCCCCTATGTTTACCGTCGCTTGGGCTCGGCATGTTTTCGAAGGCTCGCCATGCAAGCTAGCAGAATCAACGCAGAAGAGGCACTAAGAACTGGCTTTATCGAACAGGTTGTCGTAAGTAACGATGCAAGAGATGAAGCAGTTCAACAGTTAATTGTTGAAGTGATGACTACTGGACCATGTGCGGTTACCTTGGCAAAAGAACTCACACTAGGCTTTGATAGATGGACAGGTACTGATGAGGAACTAAGAGAGTACACCTTAGACTTCACCAGTAAGATGAGAGGCTCGAAAGAAGGACAGGAAGGGCTTTCATCATTCTTGGATAAGCGTGATGCAAACTGGAAATCTTGAACGGGTGATATCATGATAAATACAGTGCTAGTTGCCAATCGTGGCGAGATAGCCTGTAGGATTCTTAGAGCTTGTAGTGAGGCTGGGTTAAATTCAATTGCTATCTATGCCGAAAATGATGCAGGCTCATTATTCACTGAATTGGCTACAATCGCCGTTCCGTTAGTTGGTGATACAATAGGAGAGACTTACCTAAATCAGCAACAAATTCTCACTATTGCGGCTGAGCATGGCGCAGACGCAATACATCCTGGGTTCGGGTTTTTATCTGAGCGTGCTGATTTTGCTCAGGCAGTAATTGATGCTGGAATTAACTGGATTGGCCCATCACCACATGCCATTGAAATGATGGGCGATAAGATGACTGCGAGGATGACAATGAAGGCTGCTGGAGTCCCAGTAATTCCCGGTGAAGAAATCGAATCTGAAGATGAAGCAGGAATGATTTCAGCAATTGTTGAGGCTAGTGAAAGAGTTGGCTACCCGTTACTTCTCAAAGCATCGTCTGGCGGTGGTGGCAAAGGTATGCGTAAGGTTGAGGATCCTGCCAACTTGGAAGAAGCCATCAAAGGTGCTCGAAGAGAAGCAATCGCTGCTTTTGGGGACGGGCGAGTTTATGTCGAGCGACTCTTAACCGGCTCAAAACACGTTGAGATTCAAGTTTTAGCAGATACTCATGGACGTACCATTCATCTCGGAGAGCGTGAGTGTAGTGTACAACGCCGTCATCAGAAGGTGTTTGAAGAAGCTCCCTGCCCTGTGATGACCGATGGTCTGAGAGCAAGAATGGGTGAAGCAGCAGTGATGGCTGCTCAAGCAGTAGATTATGTTGGAGCAGGAACAGTAGAGTTCTTACTTGCCTCAAATGGTGAGTTTTTCTTTTTGGAAATGAATACTAGAATCCAGGTCGAACATCCCGTTACTGAAATGGTTACTGGGGCCGACTTGGTGAGGGAACAACTGCGAATTGCAGCAGGTGAGCCAATGAGCTGTGGTAATTTGATGATGCGTGGACATTCCATTGAGGTTCGTCTATATGCAGAGGATGCAACGAATAACTTCCTACCTGCAATTGGCCCATTAGCGGTATTTAGAGCGCCAACAGGGCCAGGTATTAGGCTGGATACTGGTGTGAGAGAGGGAGACATGGTTACGCCAAATTACGATCCTATGCTGGCTAAATTGATTGTCTGGGCACCCTCTAGAGAGGAAGCACTGGAACGTATGCGCAGGGCTCTGGACGAGTTTGTTGTCCTAGGAACGACAACCAACATTCGATTTTTACGTGAATTGTGTGATAATAGAGATGTAGTTTCAGGTAGAACAGATACCACGCTAATCGAGAGAGTTTGGCCTAATGGTTGGACTCCGACTTATTCTGACTCATCCTTGGATAGTGCACTAATGGTAGCAGCAGTGAGTGAGAGTGCCGGATTACATAGAACTCAAGCACAGAAAGCGGAGTCAAATGACGGTCCAATAAGCCCATTCCAAACTTTGAATCGGAGGTATCCATGATGATGCACGAATTCAAGATCAACGGTGAGATGGTGGAAGTTACCGTCGCTAGAGATGGTCAAGATTGGTTACTTGGAGAATACCAGGCACGTGTATTAACCGACGGGCGAATAATGGTTCACACTACAGACGGTAGGTCCAGAATTGCTCATTCTGCTAAGGTTGGAGATGTTTGGTGGGTTCATATCGATGGACATATATTCTGTATTGAGAAAACCGAAGCAGGCTCTGCAGACGGAGATTCAGAGGGCGGGATGACTGCACCGATGCCTGGCAAGATTCTCGAAGTTAAGGTTGCAGATGGGCAAACAGTTGAGGCTGGTGAATTATTGTTAGTTATGGAAGCCATGAAGATGGAACATAGAATAGTTGCGCCAACTGATGGTGTAGTAACAAAAGTGAACTTCTCCATGGGCGATCAAGTCCAACAAGGCGATGTTCTAGTTGAGATGGGCGAATAATCATATCCTACGTCGTAATTTTTCCATCAAATCATCTGCTGCTGAGAGATTTTCTAGACAACTTTCGATATTACCGACTGATAGTTCTTCACCAGCCTTAGCAACACTTGCTTCGCACTGTAACCGTTCTTTGTCATCTGCCTTAATCATTGCAGCCTCTAATTGGTTGCGTAAAATCTTCCATTCTTCGGTCACGAAGTCGAGTAATTCTTTGGCCTCATCCGCTTCTCTTCCTGATTTGTCTAGTGCTGCCGTCATTCGGTCTAGTAGGGTTGCAGCATGAGTCCACTGTTTTTCGTCAGCTGCTTTGATGATTTCATCTAATTTTGCTTGCCACTCATCACTATCTTGGCGTGATTCAAATTGCTTGACCAACTTCTTCTTTTGTCGCAAGGCCCTTCTGGTATCGTCCATTGCTACTCGTTCAGCCTTAATGCTGCGAACAACTCCATCAGCAAGGCCCACTGCTTGGCTAGCATTTCCCGCATCTAATGCGGTAGAAGCATTATCTAATCTGGCCTTTAACTCAGTGATATCAAGTCCATCACTTTGCGCTAATTGTCGCTCAGCTTCCTTGATTGCCTCTGCCGCACGGCCTAGTGCATCATCTCCTGCAGCTAACTGGGCCGGAATTGTGAAGGCATATTCAAATGCCTTTTTCGGCGATTCAGCAGCGAGTTTCTTCTTGGCATCGGCTAACATTTCGTGAAGATGGTCAATGTTTTCACCGCTTTTACCATCAAGAAGTCTTGCTGCTTCGGCAATTGCGGATTCGGCTTTCTGCCACCATTCAATAACCTCCATTGCCCGCTTCTTAGCCTGTCTAAACAACATCTCTCCTTCTCTGAGTGAACCGAGCTCAATTTCCCTCAGCCCCATGTCAAATGATTTTCTTGCCTTTTTCGCAGTAGGGGCAATATCTTCGGCTTGCTTAACGCTATTTCTAGCATCTTCTTTGACAATTTGAACATCTCCTGCCAAGGAAAGTGAACGCTCAATATCCTCCTCAGCATCATCAAGTAATTTCATACCAAGTTCTGGGTCAACATGTCCTTCTTCGCGCGCTGTCATGATTAAACTGGACGCCTGATCAACAGCAGCATTCTCGGTTTTAAGAACTAATATTCTTGTTTCTAAGCGGTCAAGGCGCTTACTAAATTCTCGCCTAAGTCCCTTGTGTTCGTCACCTGAGACCCAAATGTGAATAGTTAGTATGGCTGTCACTCCCAATACTGTAACACTGGTTAACCAAGTTGTAGAGGATGGCTCAGGTATGTCGCCAACAAAAATTGAGAATGCTGCGACAAAACCGACTCCGGTCATTAATGAACGAAAACGTTGGACGTCGAGGCCGCCTTTGAGAACGGCTCGTGAATAAAAGAAACATGATGATGCTGCAACAGCTACCAAGACAGGTCCTGTTACTGTAATTTCAGAAATACTTGTGACTTCTTTACTTGCAATCATTAGTAAAACTGGCCACGCAATTGTTGCTGATGCACCAACTCTTGTTCTAGCACTTGGATTGGTTAGACCAATATCTTGGACAAGAAGGCCCCAAATGAGTATAATTATCGGCATACCTAATCCGGTTAGCAAACCTCCTTCGCCTTTGGCTGCTGCAGATAAAGTAGGCCATACTAACCATATAGCACCGAGTAAAATCAACATCGAAGAGGTGGCAACTAATTTTTCGAGGCGGTCAGTTCGTTGTTTAATGGCTGCTTGGATTGCCCCTTCGACATCAGACCACGCATCCATGAATGTCCACCACAGGCCTCAAACATATAGTATGCCCTCCAAATAGTCAAGGATGAATCTTGTTTATTTGCAAAGACAATGTTCATGAGATTGTTGCTCTCGTTAAGGTAGGAGGGACGACTGTGAGTGGCCTAATTACCATGGATGATTTGACCAATGAAGAGATACTTGAGATTCTAGATGATGCAGAAAGACTTCTACCTGTTGCCAAAGGTGAGTTGTATTTGCCTCTACTACAGGGTCGAATATTAGGGAATTTATTTTTCGAACCAAGTACTCGGACTAGAATGTCATTTGAGACTGCCATGAAGCGCTTAGGTGGTGATGTGGTCAACCTTGGAGATGTCAAGACATCATCCGTAGTCAAAGGAGAAACCTTGTTCGATACAATACAAATGGTAGACGGATATACCGATATCATTGCAATGCGCCATCCACGTCAAGGCGCTGCTCAATATGCACAAGATTCCGCTAGAGTACCAATTTTGAACGGTGGCGATGGTGCTGGTCATCACCCAACTCAAACTATGCTTGACTTATTTACCATCAAGCAAGCTCATGGTAAGTTAGAAGGCTTGAAAGTTGTCTTAGCAGGTGATTTGAGATACGGTAGAACAGTTCACTCGCTTTCTCATGCCTTGACAAGGTTCGGTTGTGAGTTAGTTTTTGCTAGCCCAGAACTACTGAAGATGCCGGCAGAAATCGTTTCAGATTTGCAAGGACATGGAGCTACAATTACTGAAACTGAAGATCTGTACTCTATGATGAACGATGCTGATGTCGTTTACATGACAAGAATACAAAAAGAAAGATTCTCCGATGAAGATGAATATGCTAAGGTTGCTGGAGCCTACAAACTTCATGCTAACCATTTATCTGA
>CALDPP010000100.1 GCA_937911345.1 uncultured euryarchaeote
GGCCAAGGTCGTCGCAGAGGTCCATTTTTGCCCGCAATGAAAAAGGAAAGCGAACACAATGAGCGGGTTAGAACTGTACTACTGTGCGACGATGATTTAAGAATCGAGGTATGCCAAATTTCGGGGGCACTCGCAAGAACCATAGTGCCGTGGACAACTGTTGGTGATGAATTAAGACGCGGACAAAGATATGGTATGATTCGTTTAGGCTCAAGAGTTGATGTCCGTGCACCCGCTGACTTATTCACCCCAATTGTAGAATCTGCTGAGTCCGGTAATCCCGACCTGCCGAAGGGGCAATTTGTACAAGCTGGTTCGTCGATACTATTCAAACGCAAGTAGGTGGTAGATATGAGCAAAAAAATCTCTCTTACCCTCGTTGGCAACAATACCAAACCCGCCAAAATTCACGATTTGGTAAAAGCGCCAGCTAACACACCTTGGGCAAGAGAGAGACAACAGTCTTGGGATGCTAACAAACCTGCAACAGTATACGTTACACCAGAAACGTTGCCAGATGGGACGCCGTGTAGTGCTGTAACTGTGATTTTACGTACCAAAGGCTGCCATTGGTGGTGGTCTAGTGGCTGTACATTTTGTGGATACTTCAATGATACTAGAGATGATGTGACTAACGAAAATCTCCATGCTCAGTGGGAATCTGCTAAAGAAAAGTATGAAAATTTCACAGGCCAACAAATGGTCAAAATTTACACTTCAGGCTCGCTTTTAGAAGACAGAGAAATACCAATCGAATTTCAAGAAACAGTACTACGAGAATGTCATGAAATGGGTAAAGAGTTGATCGTCGAAAGTCGCTGCGAGCAATTGAGTGAAGAGAAACTAGCTTGGGCAACTTCTCTTAACCCATCTTTTACTGTAGCGATTGGTTTAGAAGCCTATGATGACGAAGTCCTGAGATTTCACGTTAACAAGGGCTTTTCGACAAAGTCATGGGATAAAGCAGTAGAAAATTTGCGAAAATTCAACCTTAGAGTCAAGACTTACCTAATGTTCAAACCACCATTTATGTCTGAAAAAGATGCTCTTGACCACGGAGTTAGGTGGATAAAAGACGTTGCATCTAGAAGCGATGAGATTTCAGTAAATCCAATGAACATTCAAAGGGGCACGATAATTGACAGACTCCATCGACACAATGAGTACCGACCGCCATGGCTATGGTCTTTGGTTGAGATGATCAAGCAGGCTCATCCACACATCTACCCCGAGGGTGGCGTGAATGGCTCTCCTGACCAGATTTGCCGACTCATTATTCACCCAACAGCAGGCGGTAAAATTCGCGGTGCACACAATTGTGGTAGTTGTGATAAATTTGTTGTTGCAGCGATAGAAAGGTATGCAGTTAGCGGCGACCTTCGAGAATTTGAAGGCTTATCTTGCGAATGCCAAGCAATTTGGCAAGCAGAATTGGCATTGGAATCAGCATTACCTATTCCACTAGGAATATCTCAACCAAGACGAGGTAATCGAGTAGAGAATCTGCGCTCTCTATGACACAATTTTGAGATTTACCTTACTGAATGTTTATGACCACTCTGCCGGTGGGTTGGATTGACCCCTTTGGGGTCAAATGGGGGAGAACAAATGAATAACTCAATACTGCCAGATGTAACTGTTGGTTCAGGACAACCGTCAATGGGACGAGTAGCACTCACACTAATGTTTGTTGGAGTGTTTGGCTTATTTGCGCTTTTTGCTAATATTTTCGGGTGGGATTCAATGCCAATTCTTGGCGACGTAGTCCCATTTATCGGCAACCTTGGCGGTAGTGGAATTTGGTATTATTTGGTTGGCTTACTAATTGGAATTGGCGTGATTGTGGCGACCCTCATTGGCGAGGTAGTCGTCGAATAGACGGAGGATTTGTCATGGAGCCAGTATTCATTTCAGCAGCAATTCTTCTCACAATTTTGGTTATTGTTTCTTACTACGTTACCAACGGGATTGGAACAATGGGCGCACCAATGCGTCAATTAGCGTTGTTCTTGATGAACAAAGCACCTGTTGGCCTTGTTGACCTGTTCAAGGACGAACCAGGTAGTGGTAGCAAGACCTGGATCAAATACGGAACTGGCTGGTTCTTGCTAGCGGCAATTTGTGGATTCCTTGGTATCTGGCACAAGTATGACCCAACCGCGCTAGACTCACTAGCAAGCATAGGTTGGTCGTATGATGATGGCTCTGCATTATCAGACTTCACATCATCAGTTATGGGAATTGCCTTCACATATCTGTTAGTTGGTGGCTGTCTTGTTGCAGTATCAAGGGCGGGTAGTAATCGCTTAGCCAGCGAGGCTAATGCTTCAATGGTTGCAGTTTTATACACTGCATCAATGGCATTTAGTCTAATTCTAATCCCAATCATATTCAGATTCGTTGATATTACCGATGAGCAAAGTGTAAGAGATTTAATCACATTGATGACAACCTATGTTGTCTCAAGTCTTTTGTTCACGGCGCTATTGATGAATGTATTAGCAACTTACTCAACTAGAGGAGAGGGAACCTCATCTATCACGGCTTGGTTTTTGATTATGGCAATAGTTGCTAGATTAGTAGGGTCGCTATACCATGTAATTGGAGAGGCAACCGATAACTCACAGATGGTCTGGCTTTCTGAGAGAGTATTGGACGGCTGGGTGCCACTTGCCTTAATGTTCGCTCTTGCATACCACGTTATCCCTCACGCAGCGAAAGCACCAGTTTGGTCTGGATCACTTCTGAACGCAAACATGGTCTTGCTGTTTGTTACAGTACCGCCGTTCTTCATGACGGAATCCAATGCTGGAGAATTACTACAGAACATAGGAGCACTACTGCTCACATTCTCTATGCTGCCTTTGTTCGCTGGCTCGATAAATTTGCTTGCTACGGCTTCGGCAAACTCTGGTAATGTACTGAAAAATCCGGGAGCATTATCTGCAACATTAGCTATGTTCCTGCTGCCATTATTTGCCATTGGAAGCTACTTCACAGGCATGGACACTTTGACAGGTACCGACAAGATGTTGACAATGTCTGTAACAATCGATGAAGGGTTTATGTTTACCGTTGGCGGCTTAATGATGCTTTCAGCAATCTTCTCATCTTACCCGCTTGCTGCTGGAAGAAAACTTGCAGACAGTTCTCGAGGTAACATGGCAACATGGTTCATGATGTTTGGAGGATTAACCGCTACAATCACCATGTTGATTGGAGATTTCACAGAGAAAGCCGTTTTAGATTCAGGTGTAGAAGATGTTGTTGCCTCCACATCAGGGTTCTATCTAACTGCTGCAGCCATGTTCTACCTTGTATCAATCTCGGTTGTAATGGCTACATTAGTACTGATAAGAACCGGCACATCTTCACAGAAACTGGAAGAACTAACTACTGCTGAATCAGATGTTCAGACATATACCTTGGTCGATGGAACGACTACAACAATTCAACAATTAATTGGTAGAGGAGTCGGTCTAAACACAACCCTAGTCATCGGTGACACTGTTGATGACGATGGGGGGTCAACAGTCATTGCAGTATCAGCTTCACTTCACAACGACGAAGTTACAGAATTCCCTGAGGAGGAAGAAGAAGCCGTTGCAGAAGAGATTAAGGGGCCAGACAAGCAACTTGTTATGCTAGCTGATTATCTAAACAAGACTGGGCAGTCTGTCTTTGAATTCTTCAAATCAATAGATCTTGACGACTCAGGTAATATTGACGGTTTTGAACTTCAACAAGCCCTAATCAAGAGCGATGTTGGCGAATACCCTCCTTGGGAGGTTGAAGCCCTTGTTGCAGCTGTCGATTTAGATAAGGATGGAAAATTAAACCTTCCAGAATTAAGTATCGCTCTTGCTCAAATTGCTTCAAATTACGGCACACCTAGTGAAACTGGTGAGGAAGCAACGGAAGACTCTGCAGAAGAAACCAATTCAGAACATACAGAAGGCTCACTGAGTAAACTCAAGAAGGCTGAACTAGTTGCAATAGCCGAAGAGATGGGTGTTGCAACAACTGGAACCAAGAGTGACTTAGTTGCGGCAATTTTAGGCGCATGATCGGAGATGCCGTATGAAAATAGGCTTGGTTGGCAAACCTAATGTTGGAAAGTCAACATTCTTTTCATCCGCAACCCTTGCAAAAGTTGACATTGCTAATTATCCATTTTGCACAATAGATCCAAACGTAGGAGTTGCTTTTGTCGCCGCCAGATTAGATTGTCCTTGCAGAGAATTACGTGAAAAACTAGAGTCTGATGGCAGGTTGGGTCCCGTTGAAGATGACGATGCGAGAAGGGGCAGTATTTGCGAGCCAAGAACCGGCAGTTGTGTCGGATTCAAGCGTTTAGTGCCTTGTTACCTAGTAGATGTGGCAGGCTTAGTTCCTGGTGCAAGTGAAGGAAGGGGTAGAGGCAATGCTTTCCTTGCTGATTTATCAAATTGTGATGCTCTGATACAAGTTGTTGACGCAGCAGCTTCTACTGATATCGAAGGCAATCCAATCTCGCCGCAAAAAACTGTAGCAGAAGCAGCAAATTCAATTCAAGAAGAAATAGATTTCTTAGCGCTTGAATTAGATAACTGGATTCTTGGCTTACTAGAAGATAGTTGGTCAAGAGGTGTTAGAAGGGTGCAGTCAGAAGGGGAGAAAGGAATTCTAAATTTTCTCCACGACAAACTTACAGGACTGGGCTCATCTATGACTTTAGTAACCAAAGGGTTTGAACAGTTCAAAGCTCAACACACTGATTCAACCCCGCCATGGGACTGGCAGAGGGAAGTATTGCAATTACTAGCCATGAGTCTTCGTAAGGAGTTGTTCCCGATTCATATCGCAGCAAATAAAGCCGATATGGCACTATCAGATGTCTTAGTCAATGTTAGTGCTAATGGTATCATCATTCCTTGTATGGCTGATATGGAGTTGGCGCTCAGAAGAGCCTCATCGGCAGGGATGATTGATTATCAGTCAGGCTCTAGTGAGTTTACAATATCAAGCGATGCGAATTTAAACGAAAAACAGCTTGATGCTCTTAGCAAAATGAGTGAAAAATTAGCCTCAGTTGGATCTACAGGTATTGCCGAAATTATCGACAAGGTATTGTTTGATCAACTTGATCATATTGTGGTTTACCCCGTTCAAGATGAAGGACAGTGGACCGACGGAGATGGTAAAGTATTGCCAGATGCATTTGTAGTGCCGCAAGGAATCACCGCTAAACCGTTAGCTTACAAAGTGCACAGCGACCTTGGAGATGGTTTCATCAAGGGAGTCGATGGTAGGACTCGTAGAGCAGTTGGCGCTGATTATGAATTAAACAATGGCGACGTACTCAAGATTCATTCAAAGTAATCAGTGGCCTTTAGGGCGCTCATACTCTGGTGTGAGTCTTGCCATGTTTCCAGCAAAATGTGCACTTCTTATGAAGAACCAAGCAGGTGCAAATAGCGTTAAGCCGATTAACACCAAGAGAAAGTAAAGACCCCATGGGTCTACAGAACTGATGTACATGCCCCAAAGAGTCCATAGAACAGGAATATACAGGAACATGCTGTATCTTCTAGCGACGAGTGAAAGTCTAGCATTACGCAACTTTTCACTGTAAAAGTTCTCAGCTTCTTCTTCAGTTGCTATTTTCATATCAACTGCACATCGGATACATACCTGTGCTCGAGGTCCATTACCGTGGATGAACTGGTCACGAGAAAAAGTCCCTAAACAGTACCTGCAAGTTGGCATTCTTCTCCCCTGTGTCAACGGAAATGGTCTTGATTCTTCAAGCATCCGATTGAAGAGCCAGAAATGACATTATAATTTCAATCCCATTTACCGAGCCGATAGACTCTGGATGGAATTGAACACCGTGTATCGGCTTTGTTTTATGCCTTAAACCCATAATTGAACCATTTTCATCATAAACGTTTGGAATTAACTTATTTTTACCCTCACCGGTGACTATCAATGAGTTGTATCTAACGAACTGGCTTGATTTACTTGTACTACTAGCAAAGAGGCCCGAACCATCGCTTTGACAAGTAACCGGTGTTCCGTGTACTGCACCGTTTGGGTCTTTGATTAGTTGATATCCATCGACAAGACCTATCGCTTGATGACCCAAACACACCCCGAGTAGTGGTACATTTAGCAAGCCATCAATTGCTAGTTGGGCAACTTTCATGGTTAGTTTTGAATCCTGAGGTTTGCCAGGTCCTGGCCCTAAAACGATATGTGATGGAGCATGTTCTCTAAAATAGTCGGCAAGAAGATTAGACTTCGTGTAGTCTTCAAATTTGACATCCCGGCCATTTACTACACAAACATCATGACCTAATCCAGCAATAACGTGCGCAATATTCAATGTGAAAGAATCCAAATTATCAATTATCATCACATTATTTTTTATTTGGTTAGAATCTAAATCATCTAACATAGTAACGCTACCACAATTAGTAAAATTGAACGAATTTTCAATGTCTAGGGCAGTGGTTTCTAATTGTCCAGAATTAGTCAAATCAAAATCCGGTTTCAGCCAACCACAAGCCTTTCTTATTGCCTGAGACTTCCAAATTGATTCTGCAACTTCCAAATCTGGGTCTGACCGAATGGTAATTCCACCACCAGCACCAACTACACCTTCCCATCGGTTACCTTTTTTGTGAGCCTCCAAGGTACGGATTAGAATATTCCATGAACAATTGTCATTATGTGGATCAAACCATCCAACAGAGCCGGTCCAAAACGACCGGTTTGAGTGCTCAACTTGATCAATAGCAGCACAGACCATCGTTCTAGGGCATCCAGTTATGCTGCCGCCTGGAAAAATGGCATCCAGAGCATCACCACTTGTTTTTTCATCTAATAATTCGCCTTTGATGTGAGAAACTAAATGATGCACATTAGCGTATGATTCTACATCGAATTGAGCGATGTTTACGGTGCCAACTTTGCAGATACTAGACAGATCATTTCGCATCAAATCAACCAACATTCGGTGCTCTGAGCGTTCCTTAATATCTGCAATCATTGAGGCAACCATTGCTAGGTCTTCTGATTTGTTAGCACCTCTGGTTACGGTTCCTTTGATTGGTGCAGATGATACAAACCGATTATTACAGCGTAACAATGTTTCAGGTGAAGATGAGACAATTGCTAAACCCAAATCAACAGCCTCGACATAGGCTGAAAATGGGGCAGGATTAGTAACCGTTAGTCGCTGGTAAATTGTGAGGGGGTGTTCGACTAATCTGCCCGACCAAAATCTGCCAAAATTCACTTGATAAAACATACCATTAGCAATTGAATCTTTAATCTCCTGTATAGAATTGCGATGTTGTTCATCGTTGATTGACGACACTTCTTGGTTGTTATTCTCGAGTTGTAATGGTAAAGTTACGGTAATTTTTTCTTCATCAACTATCTGTTTTACAGCCTCTACCCATTGCTCATCAGTTCCATAAACGGTATATTCGCCATTTTCTACAGCGCGTATGACATAATTTTCAATCAACCAAAAAATCGCTAAAACATCATTATCTTTTGGTGATTTCTCAAAGGATATCGGTTGAGTGAATTGCACCATGTCATAAGCGATAGAACCTGCCCAAAAGGTTCCACTAGGAAGATGTTCTCGGGCATCAACAAAATCATGACATGGAGTTAATTGTTTCAGTTTATTCATCAAGTCACCCAATCCTGCTGCTGAGATGATATTGGAATGGTACCAACAACCATGTTTCCATTCTTCGGTTTCGGCAGTAAGTACGGGCTTTTCATCAATTAATTCTATTTGCCCCTCTAGAGCATTGTTATGCTTTTCACAAGTCTTGTTACTTGATTGTCGAATCACAATCCTAGTATTGCTTGGTCCGCAAAGGATGGAATTTCTTGCGAGGTGGCTTGCGGGCCCTCCAGAATCAAATAACACCAAATCAGGGGAGCCATACTTTATTGCTCCAGCGCCCAATAACTTGGCGTCAATCAATATCGATGCAAGCGCACTCGCCCCATCTAATTCGAGTACTCGCACAGGTCAGTCCAGTTATCGGTGTTAGAATAATGTTGAGCGAGATATGCTTGAAATTTTATCGAAATAGCTGAGTTTTTGTTCCCGATATCTTCTCCATCAATCGTCAAAATCCTGCAACATCCAATACCTGTACCCAACGCAATGATTTCGGTACATCTAGCCACCAACCGTTCATTCAATTTCGCTTTATTGAGTGGTATCCCCATTTCAGTAAAACCACCAGTTACGATTTCAAGTGTAACGCCCTCTACAGTCTGTTTACTGTCACTAATGTATGCCACTCCATCTTCATCGATTACAACGATGGCCGCCCGATCACTATCAATGATACAGTATTCATCAATTAATAGAGCAATATCGACACCGTTTTCTTCAGCGACCTCTTTTGCGTCAATGTAAAATTGCCAATCTCCATGTTTTGTCCCGGTAACTTGCCCTAACCATTTCTTCATTGGAATGGTTATTGCATCAATATTACAGTTCCTTAATTTCGGCAACTCACGAGATTTCGTTTGGAATTCCCCAGAGATGTAATCAAATGTGATATTTATCAATTTTTTTTCACTGAATTTTTCCATGTTGTCAAGTACTGATTGAGCAATCAACTGCTCAGAATTTTCTGGTAAATTAATTCGTAATCTATCAGCATGATTTCTTAGGCGTTTCATGTGGTGATCAAAATGAGCAACTTTTGTGTTGCCATCCCATAGGGCTGTAGTAAATACTGCATCTCTCGGCTTTCTAGCCATTGTTACACCTCACAATAAATCATCTAAGAATGATGTATCAATATTGGGCTTTTGGGGTTGTTTAGTGTCGTTTAATTCATTGAGTAGTGCATTATTCTGCGGTTGTAAAACTGGTTGCTGAGGTTGGTAAGCTTGCCTCTGATATGGGTCGTTTGCCTCGATTCTCTGGGCAGCAGAGTAGAGGTCGCTCTCTACCTGCGGTGTTATCTGTGGCGGGGGCGCTACAGGAGCCATAGCACCAAATCCAGGCGCATCATCCCATCCCATGTTATCTTGAATACCCCATGTTGCTTCTTGTAGTTCCCAGTTTTTATTACGCATTTTGTTGTTATTTCTAGTTCTAATTATGCCGATAAGAAGTAGTAAGGCAACTAGAAGCAGACCTGCAGCCAACAAATTCGGCGTAGTTAGAAGTGATGTGAAGTCAGTATTTTCATTCGAGTCTACTGGCTCTGAGCTTCCTGAATCTTTCCTAGGTAATACCTCAACAACTTCAACAGAGGCTCTAGTAGTATAATCATCGAACGGTGAAACAGCAACATACCACGTGGTTTTATTGTCTAACTCTTCAAATAAGTCACTGGTGATTAGGAAATTCGTCGATGCCAGTACCTCTCCCACTTCAATCGCATCAGTGATAGTAGTGAATGATTCTTGCAGAATGTATATTTTGTAGCCTCGAATTTCTCCTGAATTAATTCCGCTCCAAGAAACCAATATGCCGTCATCTACCCAATCAGCAGCTAAATCATCAACCGGGGTGATGTAATCCCCAGACTCGTCAAAACCGTCATCTTTCGCTTGAGCGGAAACGACTACTAAATCATCTAGATATGCGTTGCCGGAGGTATCTCTAACAACCACGGTAGCCCAAACTTCCAAACCAGTAACTACAGGCATATCTCCCGCAACAATTTCAATCAGTAATGGCAGTTCGGGATTTCTCTCTAATGTTGCAATCGGTGTTATCGGTCCACCGCTACCGGGTTTTACAGTAGTGAATGAATTTGACGCCGCATATATTTCATAACTGCCAACATCACTAGCATCACTTAATTGGAAACTTAGTAATAAACCAGTACCATCATCATTTGGACGATCATAGAGTTCGATTTCTGTCAAGCGTTCTGGAGGATCAGTATCAACAATATTGTTGATTGGGGTCACGCTTGCTTGTGGTAGAGTAGTTAGGTGGACATTACCTTTGATGTCATGGACTGTGACAGTAACGAATAATTCTATGTCAGGTTGAATGAGTTGAGGAGTGGACATAGTAATGTCCATCATGTTTGTAGGAGGACTGTAAAGTGCTGTTGAGATTGTTAATTCAATAGGGTTCTTATCTTCGTCAATCCATTGTTTATCAATCATCAAACAACCGCATTTGTCAGGGTCGTCACCAAATGCTGCCCAAGCACCGCTTAAGTCGGTAACCGGTTGGTCAGCAACCCAAACGATGTAGTGTGAGAAATCATCAGCATCAGAAATCGTCCATACGACATCTATTGCTGTACCATCATCATTTGGATGATCGTAGGCGTTAACCGATGCAATTCTATCGGGGGTGCCTCCACTACCTATGGAATTTCGTAATGGTATTGCGGAGACAACATCAACATCGATCAAATCCACATTTAACCAATCGTCGTAGGCAACTACAGCAAGTAGGTATGATTGACCATCTTGAAGAACTAAACCATCGTATTCGTCAATAATCGAGCTAGTTGTGCTACAATCATCAATGATAACAGAACGAGAGAAACCGCGCTCTTCAAGAGATTGAATTACTGTTAAGTCCGGCAGACCATCATCTAGTTTGACCCAGACGCCGTAGAACGTACAATCATCAGCAGTGCTTTGGTCCCACGATATTGTTAGTCTACCCCCATCATCATCAGGAGTATCAATCGCTGTAACATTCTCAAGCTTGGGTGGCGGGGTTAGGTCATTTAAGCCACCAGTTGGGACAACTGGGCCGATTACAATTGGATTTAGGATGTCTTCTTGGTCAGTTAAGTCAACACAGGTAAGTCCAATCCAATATGGTCTTCCTGGGTTTAATTGGATGATTGTTGTATTACCTTCAGTTGGCGGTAATTCTACTTCAGGAGTTAGTCCAAGGACATCCGTGAACTCACTGGTTAATGCGTATATTTTGGTACTCTTTAGATCGAGTGCAGTACACCTTGCCCACTCAATTTCCAAGTCCCCATCTTGGCCGCCGTCATGTGGTCCTGCAGTTGCCCATATAGGAGATAATGGAATTTCGTTGGTTGGTGTTGCTGGCCCTAATTGTGACGAAGGAGTTCCTAATCTTCCATCATTATATTCAACAACGACGATTGCATAATATTCCGTGCCATCAACCAAAGGTTGACCATTTGCTGTAGTCACTTCATTCTGTAAACGGCTGTGTAAGGAAATCGATTTGTCAACAGTTCTACTTGTCAAATCATCAGCGGAGATTGCGGAGGTACCCGATGCACTAGTGAAAGGACCTTCGTTAACATATACTAGATATCTTGAGAAGTCATCATCATGGACAAGGGTCCATGAAGCGGTCAAAGCGCCACCACCATCGTCGGGTCTGTCGATTAATCCCGTCATACTGATTGGGGTTTCAAGTTTGATGTAGTCGTAGGTTATTCTGACCTCTAATGAGCCGTTGCTTGGTGATCTAAGATTCAACTGGACGAATTTGGTTCCGTTTATTTGTACGGCATTGTCTACCGCTCCTTGCAGTGTATTGGATAATTGAGGATCATCTGAAAGGTTCAATGTCACGCTATATTTGAGGCTGTTAGATTGAGCCCATGTTGCTGCACCACTTACCGGCGAAGTGAATGCTAAAGGAATACCTTGGAATAGAATGTTGTGTATTCCTGGGGTACCGGCATCAGGGTCTAGGATTATTGGTTCAGCAGGAGTTGCTAATTGAATTTGAACACCGGGGTGAGTTAGATTGGTAATGTCTTGGTTGATTAAATTGAATCCCATGTTCAACGGGTCCGCTCGACGCAGTTCAAACCGTTCTAACGGCGTCCACTGAGGATTATTCATCCAACCAAACAAACCATCATCATCTGTAGTAACCCACAGATAATCATCGCTAATTGTCCCACTGGTGATAGTAACATCAGGAATAACGAAAACCTTGGTTACTGAATGAGATTGAGTTGTGGCTTCTGAAATTGTTATGATATCTCTTCCAATTGCAAGCAATTCATCTCCGTTACTGACCAGTCTTTCTACTGGCCAGCTAGGTACTTGGAAAGCCGCAGCACCATCCTCAAATTGGTTGTTTATGCCATTCCAGTGAGTCATCGGTCCAACATCGGTTGCGATATGCAGCCCCCACCAATCACTAGCAAGCGCGGTAATCGTATTCGAGGGTAATTGATCAAAACGATGGGTTTGGGTAATCAGTCCAGTCGTGCCATCGATACTCGTGACGCCGGGTCTTTCACTCCCTGCCCCATCATGACTAACATGTATTTCTACTCCTCCAACATTGTTTGAGGTGCTAATTAGGCCCCATGACGAGGTCCCTAGCATACCGTTTGCTGCAGTCAACACATTTACAGAATTAGTTACAGTATCCATTTGTGCTAATCCAGAAGGTGTTGCAACCCATAGATTTGGAGATTCAAACATGATGTCTTGAACTAGGTTGGAGGGTAATCCGTCAGTAGTGCTTAACGGATTTAACCAATCGTTAGTTTGTAGCGACCATCTTCCAACACCACCATTGGTGGCGATGTATACTTCATCAGGACTAACATCTATGCTATTGACAATGTTAGATGGCAAGCCTGCCAGTAACCTTCCGTTGCCGAAACTATTGGTTTGGGTATCATAAATTTGAACTCCAGCAGACGAGCCAGAATTTCCTTGTAGTCCGATAATTAAGTCGGTGCCAACGAGCTTTAATCCATCCATATTATTGTGCAGAGCACCATTAATCGAAGTTAAACTTGCAGTTAAAGTGTCTAACATCATTAATCCAGAAGGCGATGTTGAAATGTATAAGTCAGTACCAACCAATTCCAAATCTTTGGCTTGTGAATTTGCCGGTAATGTCCATCCCTGTTGCCATTCGATTGTCCCGTCAGGCTGCCTTTCACCTTGTAGAATACCCGCGCCAGTGGACTGGCCAAAGCCGACATTTTCGCCGATAGTGGTTACCCAAAGATGTGTTCCGTTTCCAGTCATTGTTGTGACTTGTCCGCTTACCAATCCGGGTAGGTTTAGGATGGTATTTTGGCCTGTAGAGTCAAGGTGGTCAACACGACTGTATCCAGAGGAGCCACCTGCTTGACCAAGTAACCAACCAGTTCCAGACCATTGGAACGAGGTAACAGAAGAGCCCTGTGCATTCGAGTTAACTTGACTAGTTATCGCTCCGCTAGTAGTGATTACTGAATATCCACCACCAATTACGTTAGAACCAGATTGGCCTAAGCCGTGACCAACAATCAGTTCCCCATTTGCGTAATCAATCGCGTCCCACCAGATTCTATCGCTAGGTAAATTGTGGGTTTGAGTGGAAATGTCTGAAAGGAAAGTGCCACTATTCATGTTGTATTTTTTAATCGGTTCCTCGTCCTGATAAAATGTGACGTATAGTGTATCAGTTGACTGATCACAAGCAACTCCGGACACTCTGCCTTCGCCTAGGGAGGCACGAGTAAGAGTATTGACTACAGTATCCGTACCTAGGTCAATCTGTTCGATTCCCCCGTTCGAATCATATATTCCAACATTGAGCAATCCTCCACAATATGACATTGTTAATGGATAACCTCGCTGAATGCCACCTTGTCCATTTTGTGTGTAAACATTCCAATTATTACCATCCCAGTGTGAAATTGCTCCCCCTTGGAAACCTTGGAAACCTTGGCCATCTCCGCCACCAAGAACTAGGTCAACTCCGTTTGTCCATAACTCGTAGAATTCACTTCCCGAATTACCCGGTAGGCCATTATTCTCTTGCCAAGTGGATAACCATGAGTTAGTTGAACGATCATATCTTGCAACTCCATCTTCTGTAGCAAACAAGACTTCACCGTTATATTCTACAATTTCCCTTATTGGGAAATCTAATCCATCATCACTGTCCCACGACCCGACAAAGTTCCTTGAAGAATCATATAGGTCCAGTCGTAGTTCGCCCCATGAAACCCACATTTCACCAGAATTTGTTTCATACGCAGTCACTCTGTCGACTTGACCAGTAGGCTCTATGTTTTCTCCCCAAGTATCGTTGGCAATATCCCATTGAGCAATACCGCCACGACCGTCATAATAGTCCGGGAAACCACCATTTGATGCAACGCTTGCCATAATCACTCCATCGATAAGTCCTATGCCCCAAGCCGGGCCACTATTGTCATCTAACTGGATTCCAGCATCTATGTTGGATAATTGGTTGAAATTCACTACGTCTAATCGATATACGCTGTTACTATCATCGCCTTGATGATAATACATTACACCGTTGTAAATAACCATCTGATATGGTTCACCGTTACCTAGGTACAAAGCATCATTCT
>CALDPP010000101.1 GCA_937911345.1 uncultured euryarchaeote
AGTAACCTACTGGCACAGGGTCAATCATTCGCCAAAGATACCAAGAAGCTGCAGTTCTGTATGGAGACCAACGTTCTGCAATCTTTTCTATAGATTCTTTAGTTTCGGCTGATGGTACTAAAATTTTGACAGCCTTGACTAGTCCAATATCTCCAATACTGAATATGTCAGGGCGCATAAATGAGAACATCAACATCATTTCAGCAGTCCAAGGGCCAATCCCACGAAACTTGACAAGATGTTGTTTTATTTCCTCATCTGTCATATTATTCCAGTCTTGATTGAGCAGAATTTCTGAATCTCTTGCAAGTCCGTAGATGTAACTGGCCTTTGGTCTGGTTAGACCGCAAGAAGCAAGTTCTTGTTCAGTGAATTTAAGCACATTTTCAGGTGTAGGTTTACCCAACATGGCAACTAGTCTGCCCCAAATTGCATCTGAGGCAATGACAGATATTTGTTGACCAACTATGGAACGTATTGTGGTTTCGAACAACTCGCCCTTGCCCTCTAGTGAACCATCAGGATACTGCTTGACCACTTCACCCAGTAATTCATCCTGTTTTAGGAACTCTACTGCTTCATCCCACCAGGGTGGTTTTCCTTTGTCCATGATAACCAAAACTCCGTTTAGGTTTTGACCTCTTGCATGTACCCACAACCATGCGAGACCGATTATTAGACTACCTTGCCTTGAAGCAACTCCCTCGTGCTGGGTGGGTGAGATCGAATGTTGAAAATCCAGAATCAGTAGCTGCTCATTCTTGGGGTATGGCGATTTTAGCCCTTCGTCTAGCACCAAACGACATTGACTTAACCAAGGTACTCTCGATGTGCTTAGTTCATGATTTGCCTGAGGTTATCGTTGGTGATTTAACGCCACATGATGATACTACTAACAAGGCCGAACTGGAACATGATGCAATGAAACAGTTAGCTCCTGATTGGCTTGCTTTATTCGAAGAATATGAGGCCGGGGAAAGCAAAGAGGCAAGATTCGTTAAACAAATCGACAAACTTGACATGGGGCTACAAGCAATACTCTATCAAAACGAACAGGACTTGGACTTGTCAGAGTTTCTTGTTAGTGCTAAAGCCAAGATTTCAGATACTGATTTGTGTCAAATTTTAGAGTGATTCTTCCGACAAGGAGAAAAACTAGAGCGTATCCCGATGGTTACCCAGCCCGATAGTGTAGGGGTCCATCATGGTGGGTTTTGGTCCCGCCGACGTCGGTTCAAATCCGACTCGGGCTACCATCGA
>CALDPP010000102.1 GCA_937911345.1 uncultured euryarchaeote
CACCATCAAGTAAGACTTGCTTTAATTCTTGGATTTCTTCACCGGCTAGTGGTAAAGTGCCACGGCACATCTTGAAACCATTGTGAGTTGGCATTGGTAAGTGACTTGCAGTAACCATTACGCCACCGTCAACTGGTAAAGTCCAGCAAGCGTGATAGACACATCCGGTGGAAACTATTCCCAAATCAAGAACTTTGACTCCAGATTCGGTTAAGCCCCGCATTAACTCGTTAGCAAGTGCGGGAGAAGAATCACGAATGTCTCTACCAACTGCGAAACTCGAACAACCTAGGTATTTAGCCATTGCACGCCCTAACCTGTAGGCGAATTCAGGTGTTAGTTCACCCGTTCCATCACCATTAGCCAAACCACGAATGTCGTAGGCTTTGAAGCAATGAACTGGCCATTCGCTCATGCTACTGCGAGTAGGTGTGCCATTTCAATGATAGGGAAGCATTTGTGTGATAATTCTAACTAAAATTAATCTGATTTATGTTAATGAAATTAAATTTAACAAAAAAAAGCATGATTGACTATTGTATAGAATGAAGGAGAGAGAAAAATGTCAAGAACTTACCGAAGAATGAAAACAGAAAGAGGCAATAGGATGCCAAGGCAAGAGGTACGCAAGAATAAGCGGGTTTGGAAAGATTCGAGAATTCAAGCAATCGAAATCAGAGAAATGTCTAATGAGGGGTATTTTGAAACAGTTTAATTACTGTTTGAGTAGGTGATTAATCATGAAGGAAGTTAAGTGCCCAAAATGTGATTCTGTATTTGAAATGGATGCCTCTGGATATGCAGATATTCTTAAGCAAGTCCGAAGTGAAGAATTTGATAACGAACTTAAGATTCGCCTCAAGGAATTGAAGTCAAACCATGATATTCAACTTGAACTCGCACAACAAACAATTGCAACGGAGAAAGATCAAGAAATCTCATCTTTGCAAAATCAGATTGCTAATCATTCGAAGGAAATCGAGTTGGCGAAGTCCAATGCA
>CALDPP010000103.1 GCA_937911345.1 uncultured euryarchaeote
CCATAGTTCGGTAGGTGTACCATAGATCGTTCCGTTATTGCTACCGAACGATACTCCGCTTGGCAAACTGGCATTAATTTCCCAAGATGTGATTACTCCGGCACCAGTTAGTGTTGGTGCAAGCGGTAAATCAGAACTTACTGTATTGTTAGTTAGAATCAACTCATCTGGTGAATAGGAAATTGATGGTAGTTGGTCTACTACAGTGATGTTGAGGTAAGCAACTGTCGAACCACCGCTATTGTTACCCCATACCAAGTAGGCGGTTTGTGTCCATAGTTCGGTAGGTGTACCATAGATCGTTCCGTTATTGCTACCGAACGATACTCCGCTTGGCAAACTGGCATTAATTTCCCAAGATGTGATTACTCCGGCACCAGTTAGTGTTGGTGCAAGCGGTAAATCAGAACTTACTGTATTGTTAGTTAGAATCAACTCATCTGGTGAATAGGAAATTGATGGTAGTTGGTCTACTACAGTGATGTTGAGGTAAGCAACTGTCGAACCACCGCTATTGTTACCCCATACCAAGTAGGCGGTTTGTGTCCATAGTTCGGTAGGTGTACCATAGATCGTTCCGTTATTGCTACCGAACGACACTCCACTTGGCAAACTGGCGTTAATCTCCCAAGAGGTGATTACACCTGCACCAGTTAGAGTTGGCGCAAGCGGGAAGTCAGAACTTGCTGTATTGTTTGTCAGGGTTATATCATCTGGTGAGTAGGAGAAGGTTGGAACCTCATCAACTACTGTGATGTTGAAGTAAGCTACGCTTGAGCCACCGCTATTATTGGCCCAAATTGTATAGGAAGTTTGTGTCCAAAGTTCGGTTGCAGTACCGTAAATAGTTCCGTTATTGCCTCCAAAAGTTAGACCGGTAGGCAGGCTAGCATTAATCTCCCACGAAGTGATGTCTCCGTGTGCCTTTGCCGGATTAGCACTGTCGAAATGCATAGTTTTACCCGGTACCTGATTGAGGTTGGTTGAACCATCACCCAACTTTCCATTATTGCCGTCACCCCAACAATAAATCTCGTTAGTTTGCATAGCAGCGCAGGTATGCCAATGACCTGCAATAATGTCTCGGGCTACGCGTCCTGAAGCAAAGGAGACGCTGCTGGGCGTGAGTGCATTATTCGCACCAGCTCCATTACCCATTTGTGCATAGTTATCCTTACCCCAACACTTCACAGAGGCATCATCTAATATTGCGCAGTTGTGAAATCGTCCAAGTTCAATTTGAACAGCGGTTCGTCCGACTCCTAAATTTGGCCATATAGCGCCTGGGTTAGCGGTCTGACCCGCTCCACCTGTGCCAAGGAAGCCTGTACCCCAGCAGTTAACGCTACCGTTTCGCATCAATGCGCAAGCCGACGTCTTACCTGTAGCAACATCTCTGGCTGGATTTGCTGCACCGAAGAAAGTCTTGAGTGACGGAGTATTACCTCCTCCGTAAGCACCCCAACATGCGATGCTACCATCTTCAAGAACACCGCATTTCATGTAATGGCTGATGTCGATAGCGACTACTTTCAGTCCACCTGGCATTGGAAGGGTGAGCGCTGGTGGATTCGGGAAATTATCTCCTGATGCGTTCGAGAAACCTCTACCTAACTGCCCTTGGTGATTTCGGCCCCAACACGAAACTGAGCCGTTATCAAGCAGTGCACACGTGGAGAACATTGACGCTTCAACCGCAACGGCTGGACGCCCTAGTGGTAGCGTTTGAGTAGGCGATGATCGCAATGTGTTTGTTCCATCACCAAGTTGCCCGTAGGCGTTGGCACCCCAACATGATACAGTACCATCGTCAAGTACGGCACAAGTGTGATCTCCTCCTGCAGTGATATCGATAGCAGTACGACCTACACCAAGAGAAGCTGTGATAAATGGTTGCCACCTATTTGCAGTTTGACCAGTTCCTAGTTCACCGCTGGTGCCAGTACCCCAGCACCAAACGGCACCATCAGCATCGATTGCACAAGTATGGTCTTCACCTGCAGCCAAAAGGTCAGGCCTGATTTCAAAATCACTGACTGAAACTACACTTTGATTGACAACTAAGTTTAGTTCGTCGGTCAAATAATTGATTGGCGCTGGCGAGTGGTCATTGATTGTGATGTTGATTTGGTCAGAGAATGTACCACCGCTATTGTTAGCCCAAACAGTGTATGTGATGGCTGTTGTCTGAAGAACCTCAGGCCTACCTGAAATCTCACCAGTTGCTGCGTCGAGGGAAAGGCCGGTTGGCAGACTTGGATGGATGCTCCATGAGGTTGCTGTTCCACCAGTAGTTGATGGAGTAGTTGCTGTCATTGTGTGGTAGTAGGTTAAGGTGAAGTTTTCAAATGCATAGCTGATAGCCGACACCGACAAATCATCGATGGTAACGGTAACAGTGGTTGACTTTGAACCAACTGAGTTATTGGCCCAAATAGTGAACACATCTCCCGATACTACAACGGTTGGCGTGCCCCAGATTGTTCCGTTATTGCTTCCAAAATTCATGCCAACTGGCAGTGATGGGTCAATTTCCCATGTACTGATTGAACCGCTGGTACTGGTGTTGGTGAAAGTTGGAGTTGTTGGAGTAATTGGTGCTTGAAGCGAGCCTGAAATATCGGAGTAGGCAATATCACCAGGTGCACCGGTAATCAGCAGTGTGAAGGTCGCGGTTGTGGTTAACCCCAACGCAGTAACTGTGACCGTATGAGTAGTGTTTGTGTGAACTTCAGTAGGTGTACCTGTGATGGTTCCACTGCGCCAATTCATGTTTAGTCCATCTGGCAGCGGTGGTGAGATGGTAAATATTGGACGCGGTGTTAGGCCTTGCCCTGTTCCTTGAACAGTTGTGACCTTTAGGTAATCATAAATCACACCATTGACATTTGCTCCGGCATGAGCGATGAACAAATCATCATTCTGGTCAATTACCATGTCTGAGCCCCAGCCGCCCCAATTATTGTCAACTGCAATTGGAGTAGACCAAGAGCCAGAAGCATTGGTCATATACATGAGATCCCTATTTGGCGCTTCCTTGTGATAAGCTACGTGCAATACGTCGTTTGAGTCAATCGCGATAGTAGGCCACCATGATGTACTACCTGAGGTTAACTGAGTTTGTGTCCAACTTCCCGGAGTTCCTGAGTGTAGGTACACTCTTCTATTGTTAACGTAGTTTGAGACAATATGGATAGTGTCTTGAGAATCTATGGCAATATCTGACTGAGCCCCAACATTCCAGTTACTGCCGCTTGAGGCCACGTTACCAGCAATTGTTTCATTTTGCCAAACTCCATTGATACGACTGGACATGCGTAAGTCGCTACATCCGTCATCACAGTAGTAAGCGACGTAAATATTGCCATCACTATCCATTGCCATGGATGGGTCATGACCTTCATCCGAGAGCGTATTGGTTATGGTTGTGTTAACCCAAGAGCCGGTTTCATTGGTATGGTGTACTAAGTCACGATAGGTATTGTCGTTAGTTGAGGTCACGATATGTACAGCATTGGTTACTGGATGAATTACGATTGCAGTTCCACGATGATCATCGTTGTCATAAGTCGCGCTACCCAAGGTCGTCAATACCCATTGGCCTGAGGCATTGGTTGCGTAGCGCAATATATCATTATCAGAATCGATGTATGCGATGTGTAAGGCGCCAAATCTGTCTATAGCTATTGACGGATGATGAGCCGAATTAGGATTATTATCGATGATGGTCTCAGTCCAAACTCCATTCCATTCATACATCAAAGCTAGAACCCAATGAGAAGAAACGTTGCGGCTGAAAGCGATCGCTTGTTCACCATTTGGACCTATATCGGTTGAAAGAAGATGAGTTAATTCAAGACCATTATATACATTTGAGCCAAAATCAGCAAGCCAGTCTGCTGTAAGAGTGGTGGTTGATGTGGAAACACCAGATGCCCATGCGTAAGTACTAGCAGTGTGTGTGTAAGACATTGTAATATCTGATATTGTGCTGTTGACACTGCCTTCAGTATTAGTTGGTGTAATCGTTAATGTTCCACCAGAATTTTGCACGGTTATCGAAATTGAAGTTGAGTCCGAACCACCTGTGTTAGTTGCAGTTATTGTGTAAGGTGTAAGTGGCGACGGTGCGGTAGGTGTGCCGGATATTTCACAAGTGTTCGACAGAGATAATCCGTTTGGTAGGCTTGGTGAAGCGGTACAAGAAACGATGGCGCCTCCAGTGTTGATTACTGGTAGCGGCGTAATGGCCGCATTCGCTACTATTGTTATGGCAGTCTCGCTGTATGAGATAACTGGCGGGTTGTCAATAACTGAGAAACCTATACTGAACGAAG